>CBDUKH010000020.1:0-39732 GCA_965367755.1 uncultured Rhodothermales bacterium | reverse complement strand
GCTATGCCACCTGCCCATGATGGGTCCCCACCTTCGTGGGGACGACGAAGTGAAGGTCATACCAATCCTTCTTCCCGATACTTCTTCAGCTTGTTGCGAATCGTACGTGCCGAGATGCCGAGTCTCTTGGCGGCCATTTGCTGATTGTTGTTGGTCTCGTCCAGTGCCTGGAAAATCATTGACCGTTCCATTTCCTCAATGGTCTCAAGCTTCTGTCGCTTCTGCTCGTCCGTTACAGCGGCCGTCGCCTTTGAGTCTACGAAAAAGTCGTTGAATACATCCTCCAGGTCAATGCGATCGCGATCTGCGGATAGAAGTACTCCACGTTGAACCATATTCTCCAGCTGACGCACGTTCCCCGGCCACGAGTTCGTCTGGAATTCGCTCATGAGCTCCGGTACTATCTTCTTCTTTGGAAGCCCGTACAGGTCGCAATACTTGTCTACAAAATGATTTGCCAGTGCGGGCACATCTGAGATTCGTTCCCTGAGGGCAGGTACGGTAATCGGGAATACGGCGAGGCGGTGGTACAGATCTTCTCGAAAAATATTGCCTTGAATAGCGCTATCGATGTTTCGATTTGATGTCGCTATCACACGGACGTCAGACTTCTGTGCTTCGCTCGAACCTACCTTAATAAATTCTTGCTCTTGAAGTACGCGAAGAAGTTTGGCCTGAATAGGAAGTTCTATCTCTGTAATCTCGTCGAGAAGCAGGGTTCCACCTTTGGCACGTTCGAAGGCACCTGTCATGTCATCAATCGCACCCGTAAAGGCACCCTTGCGGTGCCCAAACAAGTGGCTTTCTACCAGGTCATGCGGCAGGTTAGCACAATTGACTGCGATGAACGGACCATCCGATCGGTTGCTCGATTGGTGGATCAACTTGGACAGGACTTCCTTTCCTGTCCCACTTTCTCCCTGAATAAAGACGGGAGCGGTGTTAGCGCTCAGCTTCGGAATCAATTCCTGAAGACGCTGAATGCTGGGGTGATCTCCTATGTAACGGACCTTTTTGCCCGAACTGGATTTTCGTGGTTTCCGCACAGTGGGCTTCTCGACGGGTTCGACTCTTGTCGAGAGTATAGTATTGACACGTTCCACCAACACGTCCACGGCGAACGGCTTCGCTATGTAGTCGATAGCCCCTGTCTGCATCGTGCGGACCGCATGCTGAACGTTAGCATGAGCTGTGATCATCACTACTTTCATTGCCGGATGGTTTTCCCTTATGTGGGCGAGCAGTTCGAGCCCGTCCATGTCCGGCATCATAAAGTCTGTAATGACCAGGTCAAACTCTTCTTCTTCGAGTATTTCAGTCGCGAAGACGGCATTGGAGCACGTGGTCACGTCCATGTTGTGCCGCGTGAACAACCTGTCAAAGAGGTTGCGCAATTGTTCTTCGTCGTCGACGATCAGAAGTCGAGGTCTAGCTTCCATTGCAAGTGGGGATGGTAGGAATAAGAGGGATTCGCTATAACCCGCCTAATATAAATGATTTTGACCGTTCATACGCCTGCTCGTCATTCAATTCATGTAGTTTGAACGACCGGGAGCGGCCGAGGTCGATTTTACCACTGCAGGTAGGATTTTCCTCACACGAAAGTCAGTTTTGCCGGGGTTAAGGCCCTTCAATTGAATATCAGCAGAAGATTGCGAGGAGTCTCGAATTTAGTTCGTGTCTGGCCGATTACATGAGAGTATCGATGAAAGAGGCGATAATCGAAAGATTGGGGTGATTAGCAAGATAAAGTTAGGCTTTCGACTCGCCATAGTAAGCGCAAATCAATGCCGGGTACCAGCATCAGTATCAAACTGATATTCCGGTGGCATGCATGTTGATACTTGGTAAAAAGTATTCAATAAAGCCTTCGTACAAACGATCATGTATAGCCAATTTAGCTTCGTAGTAAGCACGCTGACTTTTATCACGATGGTCCTGGGAAACGCGCCAGTTGGAACCGCTGTCGCTCGGTCGATTGCTGCTGGACTCGCGGCGTATCTGTTGTTTGTTGTCGGAGACCTCGCAGTCAATTCCGTTTTGCACAAAAGCGATGATCTGAAACCCGACCGCCGGAAGGAGGCTCCAGTTTCTGATGAGCAGAAAGCTGAATCCCGCGGACGCAACGATTCGGGAGAAGCACTGGCTGCCTGATCTGCGCACGAATACACTTCATCTTTACCGCTCGACGTACTGCCTAACCTTAACCCCCTCAACCGGATGGCTCAAGATTTACAACGCCTTGCTGTACAATATGCTCGCGACGTTACTCCCAAGAACCGTGAATCGGTAGTCGTAGCTGCCGTTCCTCTTGTTCGATCAGTCGTCGGGCGCCTGAACATTCCAGACCATCCTCTTGCTGCTAGAGAGGATCTGGAAAACGTCGGACTTCTAGGCCTGCTGCAAGCCCTGAACGGATTCGACCCCGACCGAGGAACTCCTTTCGTCTCCTATGCCTATGGACGAATTCGAGGCGCACTCGTCGACTACCTCCGCTCTATCGATGCGCTGCCTCGAGAACGGAGACGCCGGCTCGCCGAAGCACAACAGGCTATCGATACATTGCGACAGAAACTGTCCGCCGAACCGAGCGACGAAAGCGTTGCAGAATATCTCGACATCTCCCTCATCGAATATCACACGCTGCTGCGCGATGCACAATGTCGCTTCGCCCTGTCCCTTCACGCTCCGACAGATAGTGACGGCGAGCAAACCGTGCTCGAGACTATCCCAAACGAGGAGACCTTGAAAGCGTTTGAGCGCGTAGATAGAAACTCCCTGCACGCTTACATCGGGACGCTCGTAAAGGAACTACCGGAGCGGGAGCAAACAATCCTGGCCCTGTACTACTACGAGAATCTCACCCTACGAGAAATTGCCTCACTGCTAAGCCTTACTGAAGCTCGCATTTCGCAGATTCTCGGGAAGATCCTTATTACACTGCGCGCTAGAGTTAACAAATCACAGTCATACGCTGCCTGAACCAATCTTGCAGTAACCCGGTCGGATCTGAAAAAAATGCGGCAGGCTGCAAGCTTCGACTTGTTCAATAACTGATATCGAAGGTCCCATTCAGTACCGGCAGGTCGGTAGCACCCAGTAAGCCTCGAGCCGTGCCGTTGAAAGTCCCGGCTGCGCGATTATTCGAGTAGGCTGTGATGGATATGTTTCCAGAATCGATGCTGTAAGTCTCCCCTGAAGCAGAGTACCCCCCTGCTACTCCAGGCCCGGTATCGAATGCCTGATTGATCAGCGAATACTGACCGACTGTTGTTTCGATAAACGTCAGGCTAAGCGAAAACCCGTCCTCATTCGTAGTTCGAATAGTTCGTTTCGTCGACCCTGTCACCGTAATTGTCGTTGCAACGAACGCTGTTGGTCCGACAGTAGCCGTCAACGTACCGGTCGGCGATCCATTTCCTCCAGAATCGCTGCCGCAACCGCTAGTCAAGAAAACGGCTACCAGAAACGAGGTTACCAGACACGCCTTTACGAGGCCACTAAATAAAATCGCGCTTTTCATTGATCCCACCAGATGATAATGTGAGGTCGATTCCCGGGATTCCCTTCGAATCGATACCAAAAACACAACAAATCAAGTCCGGCGTTCGAGATCTATTCGGGATCTTATTCGTCGGGTGCCTCGACGGCGGCAAAGTGCAAAAATCCCACGTCTGAAACAATGCGTGCGAGTCAATTTGCGCCGTTTCCGGGGTGGTGCGAGATACCAAAAACTCTGCCCTAACTGTCGACGATTGTTCAGATGGAGCATCCGGCAGGCAATCCTCTCTGTAAAGAGTCTTCGAAACTCTAAACTATTGAACCCGCAATAAGTATATTTGGCGTCCGTTATTCACAGTGGACCGGCCTTTTTTACATCCGTGGTGTACTTAACACTACCAAATTTGGAGTTTACAGATGGGTTTCATGAGCAAAATGCGCGACAGCACAGGTGTAATCCTGTGGATTCTCGTCGTTGCGTTTGGCATCATCTTCATGTTGCAAGATACTAATGTGTTCGATGTCCTTGGTCAAACCGGGAATGTCATCGGCAAAGTCAACGGAGATGACATCTCGCTAGATGAATTCAATAGCATCGTCGAGAACCGCCTCGAGCAGTACCGGAATCAAACCGGAGAGGCCATCCCTCCGCAGATGCTCGACGCTGAGAGAGACCGCATATTCGATGAACTCGTCAATGACCGCCTCCGACAGCAGGAGATGGATCGGCTCGGAATTGAAGTCGCGGATTCAGAGGTGACCGAGTTGATCACTGGAGAAAATCCACATCCCTTTATTCAGGACTACTTCAAAGATGAGTCCGGCAATCTCGATCGGAGCCTGCTGCAGAATTTTATTGAAAATCCCGATGCACGAGACTTCTGGATTAACGTCGAACAATATCTCCGAACCGAGCGACGCCGCGAAAAATTCGACAAGCTCCTCGACGCCACCGTTCGTGTTTCGGATGATGAGATTATCAGCGAGTTCGAGAAACGTAATGTCAAGATCAATGCCGAATATGTCGCGCTCCGATACGCTGCAATACCTGACTCCTTGATCTCGTACACTGATCGTGATCTCAGACGATTTTATGATGACAATAAACAGGATTACGCAAGAAAGAAATCCTTCACTCTGAATTACGTCACGGTATCGAAATCACCGACTGCGACAGATACGACTCAGATTGCCGACGAACTCGTAGCGTTGATCGATCGTTTTCGAGCTGCCGAGAATGACTCGCTTTTCCTCACCCGTAATTTCTCAGAGCGACCTTACTCCAGTGCATACTTTAAAGTAAGTGACCTGGACCCTGAAATCGCGAGTGTTGTCTTTGACAACGTTGACAGCCGAGATGTTATCGGGCCCTTCCCTGCTGCTGGCGAAATGCATCTGGTCAAGATTCTTGATTCGCAACCGTCGGATGAGCGTGTTATTCGAGCAAGACACATTCTGGTTCGATTCCCGCAGGGAGCAGGCGATGCTGGAAAGGAAACGGCAATGAAAAAGATTGAGGACATCAGAAGCCTCATAGGTACTGGAGCCGAGTTTGCCGAAGTCGCGAAGATAATGTCTGAAGATGTGGGAAGTGGTGCTCAGGGAGGAGATCTTGGCTGGTTCGGGCCGGGACGGATGGTACCTGAATTTGAAGAGGCAGCGTTCGCTGCTCGTCTTGGTCGTATTGTCGGCCCCGTCGAAACGCAGTTTGGCTATCATCTCATAGAGGTCACAGACGAATCGAGAGTCGAGGTCCAGCTGGCCGATTTTGCCTTACCGATCTCTGCTTCGATCGCTACGCTGAACCGGATCGAAGAAAACCTGGCTGACCTGTTGTACTTCGCCGAAACAGAGTCGCAGGACTTCACTGAGGAGGCTCAACGTCGCGGTTATACGGTCCAACCGGTCCAGGTTGAAGCCGATCAAGCATTTATTCCCGGGATTGGAAACAGTCGGCAGCTAACCAACTTCCTCGCGAAAGCGGACGAAGGTGACTTCACGCCGGTAATTGAACTCAATGATACCTTTATGGCCGCCGAGCTCTCCACAATCACTCCTGAAGGTTATCGTCCATTCGACGAAGTGCGATCGGAAGTCGAGGTTCGAGTCAAAACTGAAAAGAAAAAAGATCTTCAGGCGAAGAAGCTGACAGATGCGTACTCAACCAACCTGTCCACACTGGCCAGCGCTGTTGGTGCGACGCCTCAGACCGTAAATGATCTGTCGTTTAATTCCGGCATTGTGTCCTCCCTCGGGCGTGAACCTGCCTTCATAGGAACGGTGTTTGGGCTGAACGATGGCGAAGTGTCACAAGTGGTTAAGGGAGCAAACGCAGCTTACGTGGTTAAACGGGTATCTTCTACAAGCGTCCCGAGTATCACCGAGACTGAAAAGAATTCAATCAGACAGCAGCTGACGACGCAGAAAAGAAATCTGCTCAGATCCCAGCTTATCGCTTCGGTGCGACAAGAAGCGGACATCGTCGACAACCGACGAATCTTCCTCGTCAACTAATACCGTTGAGCGTCTCCGGGGCCAGTTGAATACTGCCCCGGAACGTTACTTTAGCCGGTCCTTCCAGAGAAACGTTAGTGACCTTCCCGTCGCCGTCGATGTCGAAGTCGACGTGCAACGACCCTCCGGGCATCCTGACGGTTACAGGCGTACCGCTGACTTTGTGTTCCAACACGGAGACAATTGCAGTTGCCATCGCACCGGTTCCGCAAGCCAGCGTTTCATCCTCTACTCCCCGTTCATACGTTCTGACCCGAATCTCATCGGCATCCGAATCACCCTTTGATACAAAATTTACGTTTGCGCCCTTTGGTGCAAGTGTTTTGCTATACCGGATAGCGCGACCAATCCCCAGGACGTCGCACTTCTCCAGATCGTCGACAAACATCACGGTGTGATCGGTGCCGGTCCAAATGAACGCAGCCTGCTCATCTATCTTCAGACAGTCATTCAGCGGTATGTTGGGTTTGTAAGAGTGCGGATCCGGGACGAACAACTTGACCACTCCTTCCCGTTCAATGGAAGCCTCGTAGATTCCGGAATCCGTCTCAACTACATACCGGTCCGGGGTTATCTCAGAAAGATGAGCGAACCAGACGAGGCAACGCGCACCGTTCCCGCACATCCCGACGGTGCCGTCCGCGTTAAAGTATCGAAGTCTGAAATGAGCGCCTTCTGATGTAGCGTGATTGAGCGCAATCAGACCATCTGCACCAATTCCGGTTCGTCGCGGACAATAGTAGTTTGCGATGGCGCTCAGCTCGTCATCGGAAAAATGAAGGAACCGATTGTCGATGACGATAAAATCGTTTCCGGCGCCGTCCATTTTTGTAAATTCAACTGTTAGCAGTCTTTCCACAGATTAGTGTTGAATTGATTGTGCTCAAGTGGTACGTTTCGGTGCGACTTTCGCCCGACTTAATGGTTCCAGTCGTAATTGTAGCCTGAAATAAAGTAACGCCTAATTGATAAACAAAACGATAGTCATAGACGATGCTGAGCCGCTTCTCTTGTTCGGTTTCAATGACGCCCACCTCAGGAAGATAGAGTCTGCCTTCCCCGCGACACAGGTTGTCGCCCGGGGTAATACCATCCGACTCGAAGGAAAATCTTCAGAAGTAGATCAGATCGAAAGAATCGTCCAGGAGCTCGTCGCTGTTCTTCAGCGCAATGATAACCTCTCTGATAACGATGTTGATACGGTCATAACGTTATTCCAGGAAAATCCGGTTGCGAGTCCAGACGAGATTGGAGAGGTAACGTCTCGTCAATCCATCCTCCACACTCCTACGGGAGAAACCATCTCGGCTCGAACGCCGAATCAGGAGAATCTGGTAAATGCTGCTCAACGCTCTGATGTGGTATTTGCCATCGGACCGGCAGGTACGGGCAAGACGTACACAGCCGTTGCGTTGGCTGTCAGCGCCTTAAAGCAACGACATATTAAACGAATCGTATTGTGTCGCCCTGCGGTTGAAGCGGGTGAACAGCTGGGGTTTTTGCCCGGTGGTCTTCGGGACAAAGTTGACCCATACTTGCGTCCGCTGTATGACGCGTTGGGAGATATGATTCCGAGAGAAAAGCTGGCGATTTACCTGACTCAGAATACGGTAGAGATTGTTCCGCTTGCCTACATGAGAGGCCGAACCTTGAATGCTGCTTTCGTTATTCTTGACGAGGCACAGAACGCCACAACTCAGCAGATGAAAATGTTTCTCACGAGGCTGGGTATGAATAGTCGCGCCATCATTACGGGTGACGTAACCCAAATTGATCTTGCCAAGAAAGTCAAAAGCGGGTTGGTAGAAGCAGCCGCAATCTTGAAAGGAGTCGAAGGGATCGAATTTGTACAGTTCGACCGGAATGATGTGGTGCGGCACAAACTTGTCAAGGACATTATCGCCGCCTACGATAAATCTGGCAATGCCGATTGAAGATGTCAGTGCGGCATCCAGCAGGTAACGGCCAATCGTTCACCATTGGCGATTCGCATTAGGCCGGCACTTCATCGACAAAACAGTTGTCGATGAGTCGGGTGGTACCGAAGTACACTGCAGTGGCCGCTATAGCCGGCTTTCTTGGCGGTAAGATCTGGTGCCGTTGCAATTCGATACCGTCGACAACCTCCGCATACTGCACACGAGCCAGTGGAACGGACTCTAGCATGGTCAACATTTCTTTTTCGATGACGGCACTCGTCCGTTCACCTGCTCGAATCAACTCCCCAGCTCTTGCTACTGCTCTAGAGAGAATCACGGCCTGCTCGCGCTCGTCACTAGACAGGTACGCATTCCGCGATGAGAGCGCCAGGCCATCAGGCTCACGAACGGTCGGTACTCCAACGATGTCGATTCCGAAGTTGAGGTCAGCCACAAGCTTCCGGATGATAGCCAGCTGCTGAGCGTCTTTCATTCCGAAAAAGGCAACATCCGGTCTGCAAATGTTTAACAATCTCGCGACAATTGTGGCAACTCCATCAAAATGTCCGGGTCTGAATGGCCCGCAAAGGTTCTTGTCGAGCTTATCGACACGGACCGACGTAAGGATAGGAGTTTCCGGGTACATCTCCTCTTCAGATGGAGCAAAGATTGCCGCAACACCACCTGCTTCTTCAATCAAGAGAGCGTCGTTGTCGAAATCGCGAGGATATCTATCGAAGTCTTCTCCTGGAGCGAATTGTGTCGGATTTACAAAAACACTGACAATGACCTTGTCGACTCGATCCAGCGCTTTTGAAATCAGGTCCATATGACCCCGATGCAACGCCCCCATCGTCGGAACGACCCCGACACTATTGCCCTGTCTCTTCCAATCATCTGATGCAGATTGGACGGCGTCTGCGCTCGTGAGAATTGTCATATGTATAGGATCGAATTGCTGGATGTTTCATAAGCGGGAGTGAACAATATTCCGCCTGCTCGTTCATTGGTGGTATATTATGAAAAATTTGGATCCCTCTGGAACGTTTCAATAACTCCAATCTGGTAATGGCTGAAATTAGAACTGAAAATGACTCTCTTGGTCCGGTCGAAGTGCCTGCGAATGCCTTGTACGGCGCCCAGACGCAGCGGGCCAAAGATAATTTCCCTATCAGCGGTATTCGTTTCCCTCGTTTGTTTATTCGAGCGATGGGCGTCATTAAACGATCTGCCGCGCTAGCGAACCTGAAGCTCGGGCTCCTTGATGGAGAAATAGCTAACGCAATTGTCGATGCTGCAGATCAGGTTATTGCAGGAGAAGTTGATGACGCCTTTGTGTTGGACATCTTCCAGACGGGCAGCGGAACGTCTACCAATATGAATACCAATGAGGTGCTGAGTAACCTCGCCTCGCTCAAATTGGGCGGCAAACTGGGAGACAAGAATGTTCATCCCAACGATGATGTAAACATGTCGCAGTCCTCAAATGACGTCATCCCTTCGGCAATGCACGTCGCAGCGAAGATCGGCATTGAGGAGTTGCTTAAACCTGCGTTGGACAATCTGATAGCGTCGTTCAACGTGAAGTCGGTTCAGTTTGACGATATCATGAAGAGCGGCAGGACGCACCTCATGGACGCAACGCCCGTTCGTCTCGGACAGGAATTCGGTGGTTATGCAGCTCAAATTCGGAAAAACCTTGCACGTCTTGATCGCGCTTCGACGGAGTTATCTGCCCTCGCACTAGGGGGCACTGCTGTCGGTACTGGAATCAATCGGCACAAGGATTTCCCCAAGATTGCTATCAACAATATTAGTACGATCACCGGACTCCCCTTCCGCGAGGCCGAAAACCATTTTGAAGCCCAGTCGGCCAAAGATGCGTACGTCTACGTCTCAGGTGTCCTCAATACCATCGCCACCTCGTTGATGAAGATCGCCAACGACATCAGGCATTTGTCGAGTGGACCTACGAGCGGGTTGTCCGAAATAAAGCTTCCGGCGATACAACCGGGGTCGTCGATCATGCCGGGAAAAGTTAATCCGGTTATGAGCGAGGCCATGATGATGGTTTGTGCCCGGGTTTATGGCAATCATACAACTATCACGACCGGCGGCCAGCATGGAAATTTCGAGCTCAATGTGATGATGCCCGTCATGGCCCATGCTATGCTAGAGAGCATTACCATTCTGTCCGGAGCCTGCGACGCCTTCCGAACACGATGCCTCGATGGTATCGTGGCGGACGCAGAGCGTTGTCAGGAGTTGCTTGAACTGAATCCTTCGATTGCAACAGCCCTCAATGGAGCGATCGGTTACGACAAAGCTTCCAAGATCGCCAAGCACTCGGCGGCGAACAAGATTACGGTCCGACAGGCCGCCCTTGACCTTGGAATATTGACAGACGAAGAGATGGACAAATACTTGAATGTCCGTGAAATGACTGAGCCTGGAATTCCCGGATCCTAGGGATACAATAATTAGAGCGTAGCTGCGTTATTGAGATGTGTGTGGTTACGCGATAAGCACTAACCTCAGAGAGAGCGCGCGGGACCAGCAACGCTGGTCTCGCTGTGCTCTTTTAGTGTCTCAGACCGCACATCATATTTTTATCGTCACGGTAACTTGCCCGGGAGGGCTCGTATACAAGACATAATTATCGATTAACGTTAACACAGGATTTAGCATGAGTGCACAACGAAAACTGTCCATTTTGACGTTCGTCGTCATCGCGTTTCTGGCCGGAATTCTATTCACAACGGCTGGGGCGAACTTAATCGGTGGCGGAGACAATATTGGGACGGAATCTCTTGCCCGGGTTCTCGATGATCAAGATGCGAATTCGCCTCCCGTGCAACCTGCTCCGTCTATCATTCAGTTTGAAAATGCATTTGTCGAAGTAGCCGATGTTATCAACCCGGTCGTAGTGCAAATCCGGTCAGAACGAGTTACGACATCTGACCAGAGCGTATTCCGCGGTAATCCCTTCGAAGGGACTCCCTTTGAGAACATCTTTCCAGACCAGGGTGACCGAGGGGATCAACAACGCGAATTCAGGTCGCAGGCCCTAGGTTCAGGCGTGATCGTTCGAAATGACGGATATATCATCACGAACAACCACGTGATTGACGGTGCCGACGAATTGGAGGTAAAACTCTTCGATGGCTCATTCTACGATGCAACGGTAGTCGGCACAGATCCTCAGAGCGACCTCGCTGTGATAAAGATCGATCATGATAACCTCCCGGCGATTCAATTCGGAGACGTCTCCAGTGTGCGGGTAGGCCAGTGGGTTCTAGCCTTTGGAAGTCCATTATCGGAAGACCTGGGCAACACCGTCACTTCGGGTATTGTCAGTGCCGTGGGTCGCACTTCGTCGAATCTGTCGAGACTCAATATGTTCTCGGCATTCATACAGACCGATGCTGCTATCAACCCCGGTAATTCCGGCGGGCCACTTGTAAATCTTCACGGTCAATTGATAGGAATCAATTCTGCCATCTACAGCCGATCCGGTGGAAGCCAGGGTGTAGGTTTTGCGATACCGGTGGATAATGTAGAGCTCGTTGTAAATCAGCTTATCGACAATGGAGTCGTGCATAGAGGATTCCTCGGGGTCGCATTCGGACCGGTTAGTGAGGCACTTGCCAAAGCTATTAACGTGCCGAGAGGAGCCGCCCAGGTCATGGCCATAACGGAGGGAAGTTCTGCGGATAAAGCCGGCATCAAAGAGGGTGATATTATCCTCGCAATTGATGGTGTACAACTGCAGGATTTCAACCAGCTTCCCACGATTGTCGCTAACCATCTTCCGGGAGATGCCATAAAGCTTGATATGGTACGCGATGGCAAGGCGTTTTCAGAGAATGTTGTGCTCGGTCAGCGTCCGGAAACTGAAACGATCAGCAGTAGCGACACCGGGCGGTCGAGAGATTCTGACGATATGACTTCGCTGGGAATGAGTCTCGAGGACGTGACGCCTCAGATTCTTACCGAGCTGGAGGTTACCGAAAAAATCGAGGGTGCCATCGTCACCAACATCGATCGTTCGAGTGCAGCTTACCGAGAAGGCGACCTTCGAGTCGGCGATATTATTGTGGAGGCTGACGGCAAATCAATCTCCAGCACACGCGATTTCGTCCGTGTTTATGAAGACGTAAAAGCCGGCGAGGTTTTTCTTGTAAAAGTCGTTAGAGCTCGAAACGACAACGTTAGCACGTTTAGAACTGCATTGAAGAAGAAATAACGGGCTCCCGAAAAACCCGTTGTAGTCCGTAGAGCCCTGCCGCGTTAAACGCAGCAGGGCTCTGCGTTTTTTTGAAGGTCCGTGTATGGAGGACAACTGATAAAATCAGTAAGTTGCAGCAACAATAACTCCAGAACACAGAATGGCTGACATCCGAAGGATTGTAGACAAGATTGAAAGCGCCATTGGCTCGAATGCCACTGCCGACCAGGTAGAGCGCGTTGCCCGTCTTTTCCTCGAAGAAATTGTAGATTCCCGACCGGCATCCAGTCGAGGACCTTCCGACAATCGCGAAGCTGACCATATTATTATCACCGCATATGGCCACGACAAACCCGGTATCCTCGCTTCTATCACGAATGCCGTCTCCGATTATGGATGCAATATTCTGGACGTATCGCAAAAAATCCTTCAGGGATACTTTACTCTAATCATGCTTGCTGACGTCTCTTCTGCACCAGACTCAACGGGCAATCTCCAAAAAGAGCTGGCTCGCGTTGCGGACAACCTGAATGTCCGGATCATGGTGCAGCATGAAGAACTTTTCAAAGCCATGCATCGGCCATAGCCGGCAGCACCTCTCAAGGAAACATGTCATTCGATTTAGTAGAAGTTCTGGATACGGTACGTATGCTCGAAGTGGAAAACTTCGACATACGAACGGTTACTCTTGGTATTTCTCTGCGGGACTGTAGTAGCAGGCTGCCGCATACTGTGCAGTCTCGCGTGTACGACAAGATCCGGCGTATCGCGGCGCATCATGTTGGGGTAGCTGATGAAGTCGCCTCCCGCTACGGGGTCAAGATTGTCAACAAGAGAATTTCGATCACGCCGGCGGCGATGGTGATGGACGGGGCTTCGCGTTCCGAGTTCGTAGCGCTCGCAGGGATCCTGGATGCGGCAGCCAAGGATGTTGGCGTTGATTTCATTGCTGGCTTTTCGGCACTTGTCGAGAAGGGATTCACAACTGGAGACCAGGCGCTGATAGATTCTATTCCAGAGGCGATGGCGGTAACGAGCAGGGTATGTTCATCGGTCAACTGTGCTTCATCGGCAGCAGGTATCAACGGAGACGCCGTCATCAAGATGGCGGACGTACTTCTTCGAGCGGCAGAACTGACGAAAGACAACGACTCTATTGGTTGTGCAAAAATCGTCGCTTTCTGTAATGCCGTGAACGACAACCCGTTTGTGGCGGGAGCATTTCATGGACCATCTGAAGCTGAAACAGCCATCAACATCGGCATCTCGGGACCCGGCGTGGTTCTGAGAGCTGTGAACGAAATTGGACCCGACGCTGACTTCGGAGTCCTCAGCGAAGCCATCAAGCGTACAGCGTTCAAGATTACACGTGCCGGTGAACTGATTGGCCGCAGGTGTGCAGAGCGGCTCTCGGAAAAAAGCGGTTACGATATTGAGTTCGGTGTCGTGGACATATCACTTGCACCAACTCCGGCAGAAGGAGACTCCATCGGCGACGTTCTAATTGCAATGGGACTTGAAGATGTCGGAGGACCCGGCACAACGGCGGCGCTAGCGATCCTTAACGATTCTGTTAAGAAAGGTGGACTGATGGCATCCTCTTATGTCGGTGGACTCAGCGGCGCTTTTATTCCTGTGTCTGAAGACCAGGCAATGATACGTGCAGCGGAACGCGGACATCTTTCACTGGAGAAACTCGAAGCCATGACCTCTATCTGTTCGGTCGGGTTGGATATGGTGGCTATACCCGGGGATACTCCTCGCGATACCATTGCGGGTGTCATGTTGGACGAGTTTGCCATCGGTATTATCAATCACAAGACCACATCGACACGAATTATTCCAGTTCACGGCAAAGAGGTAGGACAATACGCTGACTATGGCGGGTTACTCGGTCGAGCACCGATCATGCCTATCCGCACAATTGACAATCACATCTTCGTCAACAGAGGAGGAAGAATCCCGGCTCCGACATCGGGAACGAAGAACTAGCTGGCAGCGCTTATCTGCCGTTTGTCGAACTGCAGATGCACCAGCAAAATTCTACGAAATGCGAGCGGGGTTACTCTTCGGCAGTCGTTGATGCCAACAACAGTGCCGGTGGTCTGATTTCACTTTCTGAGCGAATTTCGAGGGGGCCGCCGCTTCCTCCTCCCCGGTATCAACGTAGCTCATTCTGTACATAGTTTCATGAGCGGTTCATTAGCAGTCCATTAAAAAGAAGCCTGCCAGCACCGATCAATCAGCATCGCCTATTTATTCTCCACCTCGGTTGTCCTTATCACAACGTGACCCTCGAGAGTCCTGTGAACAGGACATTTGTCAGCGATCTCCAAAAGTCTTTCTCGCTGCTCGTCGGTAAGCTGACCACCGACGAGATATAACTCACGCTCCATTAAATCTATCATTCCAGATTGTTCGGTTTCGCAATTACAGTCGTCGACATGAACTCTTGAATGATGGACATCAACGGCTATCTCATCGAGGGGCCATTTTTTCCGGTCGGCATACATTCGGAGGGTCATAGCGGTACACGCAGCCAGGCCTGCACCTACAAGATCGTACGGCGACGGCCCAAGATTCGCTCCGCCAACGGACAGGGGCTCGTCAGCTATTAGCTTATGACCGTTCGCTACAATTTCCGTCGTAAACCCTGTCTTGCCAAGTGACGCTGAAATGTTGTTGTCACCTGGATCCGTGTGAATGGCTTCTTTTTCCGGGTACCCCACATATCTCACGGCCCAGGCAGAAATAATCGTTCCGACATATCTCGAATCTTCTTCATTGGTTAGAAGATGGTCCGCTGTATCAAGTGATACAAAACTCTTTGGATGTTTGGCTGCGGTATAAATAGCAGCAGCATTGTCTATCCCAACCGTCTCATCAATGGGAGAGTGCATAACAAGAAGCGGCTTCTTCAGGGAGCGGATTCCATCTTCGTAACCTCCTGCGGCCAGGTCATCGAGGAACTGCTTCTTAATAGTAAATTTCCGACCCGCGAGATTAACGATTGCCTTTCCCTCGCTTAGAATCTGTTCCTTCGACGACTCAAAAAGATGTTCGATATGGGCTGGATCAAACGGGGCCCCAATCGTGGCAACGGCTTCCACTGAATCCAACTTGCTCGCAGCTTGTAACACCGCCGCGCCGCCAAGGGAATGGCCGACGAGTATTCTGGGAGCCTCGTAATCTTTCGTCAGCTGTCCAGCGGCACTCAGCAAATCGTCAACGTTCGAAGAAAAGGAAGTGTCGGCAAAATCACCCTGACTTTCTCCCAATCCAGTAAAATCAAATCTGAGTACGGCGATACCCTCCGAGGCGAGTGCCCGACTTATATGCCCGACCGCTTTGAGATTCTTCGAACAGGTAAAACAATGAGCGAAAATCGCGAAGGCACGAGGCCGTCCGTCAGTCGGAAATTCGAGTCGTGCAGCTAGCGTTTCGCCGGATGCATTCTCGAAAGAATATGCTTCGGACTGAGAAATTGTTCTGGTCATTTCACGAGCTAATATTGAAGATGAAAGAGTTTCGACCGGCGATGGTTGCGGCAGGTCCGTACGCTTGCTCTGTGAATGAAAGCCGCCCGTCGTTACGAAGGGCGACTATGGTGGTAGCTCTCGTACCATATTTCTCCCCGCAAATAAATACAGATGACAATCGTCGTTCGACATCCGGTGGGACGCCCGTATTCGGCAACAAGGAAGTCTCGGCCATGTTCGTATCGAACATCTCCTCTATCAACGCATCCGGTTCCGGACCCCTTGACTGCAGAACGCGTGATACTACATCCGTCGATGCAACCACCTTCGGCCACGGTGTGTCGAGTAAATGGTTGCTCAACCCATGGAGCCCGTCGATTTCCGTATGCGTGTCGGTCCGATTCGAAGAATGCAGCAAGGTCACTCCATCGTAGATTACCAGGTTGTATCCACTATACCGCTCCGGCGATATTGATGAAATGAAAGATCTGGAGGAGGCTCTACTTGTGAGGAAGTCGGTGACAAGAGCGCCCCTGGACTCCGGGCCGGGAGCCACTTCCGGTTCGCGATAATTAGTCACCATCGCAAATCGCCCCCCTCTCGTTACTCCTAACCACGTCCCTCCTTTCGACAAATCCCTCCCGGCTAAGACTCCCTCTTTGTCGTCCCAGTAATGCGACCTAACCGTTTCGCGACCATGAAATTCATCCCGGTTTGTCACAACGATCAAGGGATAATTTTCCAGATAATTTCTGGCGATTACGGCAACACACATAGACTAATTTTTCAATTTGCAGACAACTACAAGGGATGGCGGCGAGTTTTTCTGATTCACTATCCGATAATCAAAAACAGTGAAGAATTCCTGATTTAAACTCTGTGCCCAATTTAGAACGCTACCTACCTCTTCGACTCCGCCCGGATGACCCGAGTACATAACAATCGTAATCACTCCACCATCTGCGAGTACCTTAGTCGAGGCATCCAACGCTGCAAGAGTAGATTGAGCGGTCGTGATTACTTCTTTGTTGGATCGTGGGAGGTAACCAAGGTTAAAACAGATGCCGGCAATACGGCCGTGATATACTTCGGGAATCAGTTCTTCGAGATGCCGGTGATCCTCCTCGATGAATGTTACGCGTTGACCGAAGTTATGCGAATGTATTAGATCACGTGTTGACTGAATAGCTTCGGCCTGCACGTCAATTGTAAATACATGGCCTGAAGCTCCCACGAGATTGCACAGCAAAAGAGTATCATGTCCACGACCCGCTGTGCAATCAATAGTAACGTCACCAGGACTTAAATACCGATCGAGTACTGTATGTGCGAAGTCAAGTGGCTTTTCCAATCTGATATTCTTCGATGCTTTGATCATCGTATTATTATACAAACTATCTTGTTATCAGGATTGTCAACACATCCCATCCGTAAATGAAGAGCATACATATCCAGACCGGGGCTCGGCGCTCCTATGAAGTATCATTTACTGCGCTCGACCGTATTGGCAATCTCATCTCCAAAGCCATCGGATTCGAGCCAGCGAGATACCTCGTCGTTACTGATGAAACCGTCGGCGATCTCTACCTGAATCGACTAACAAAGACACTCGGTCAGACCGGTGCCCCGGTAGACTCCTACGCTGTTCCCCCTGGTGAGCAGTCCAAGAACATCCACGAACTATCAAAGATTATCGACTGGGCGCTCGACCTTGGAGTTGATCGCACAACGCCCCTTCTGGCATTGGGTGGTGGCGTTGTCGGAGACCTTGCCGGATTTGCAGCGGCATCGTTGCTCCGGGGGTTACCTCTTGTACACGTCCCCACGTCGCTGACGTCGCAGGTCGACAGTTCTATTGGTGGTAAGACGGGAATCAATCACCGCACCGGGAAGAATCTGATTGGAGCGTTCTATGCGCCGAAATTGGTAATTGCAGATACGCGTCTCCTGGATACCCTTCCCGATGGAGAATGGCGTTCAGGGATGGCTGAGGTGGTGAAACATGCATACATAGACACTGCTGCTCATTACCGGGATCTGCTCGCAGGCTGGGAGGAAGTAATTAAGCGAGAGCATAATGCTATCGACACGTGGATTCCGCGTTCAGCGAGTGTAAAGGCTGCAATAGTACAGGAAGATGAAAAGGAAAGCGGCAGCCGAATGTGGCTGAATCTTGGCCACACGACAGGTCATGCAATCGAATTGACGTCGGACTATGGTTCGTTCACCCATGGCGAGGCTGTTGCATTTGGATTAGCGGTAGCTGTCGAATGGTCGCGTGAGCATGGAAATAACGTTGACGGGCAACTGGCATATCGCCTTCTCCGGGAAATGTCGTTGAGGGAGCGCATTGCAGAGCTCGACCCCGAAACGGTGTTTAACGGTATATCGATGGACAAGAAAAAGGCACATGGCGCGATCCGCTTCGTGATGCTTGAGTCTGTGGGGCATCCGTATCTGGAGACAAACGTCACACCGGCGGATTTCCAGAATGCGTGGAAGTCTGCGCTGGCTAACATCTAGCCGCCAGCACGCGATATTTTCGATCCGGTAGGCATTTTCGGCACCATCCCAGCCCTTTGGCGTACATATTCTGATGCTAGGTATCAGCGCCAAACGATCATCCGTCTTCCTACCGGTTTCTCGCGGCAACCCTTATCCGATTTCTGCTCCACATACCACGCGGCACAGTCAAAGTCGTAGGATTTCTAATCCTCTTCAGTACGATCCTGTTCTTTGCACTCACACGAACCCAGGTTGGCCGTGATGGGCTGCGAACGCAAGTTGAGCGCCAATTCGCAAAACAATTCAACGGCGAGCTATCAATTGGCTCCCTGCAGGGTGACCTGGTCTACAGATTGTATGCACATGACGTAGAAATTCGAGACGATGCCGGCAATCTCGTGGCTTCCGTCGACGAGCTCATTATGAGACCAACCTGGACCGAGATCTTCAAACGCAAGCTCCAGTTTTCGGGATTCAGTGCTTCAGGTGTCAACATCATCGCCACGTCAGATTCGTCAGGGTCGTGGGATGTCATTGATCTCTTTCGAACAACACGCCCGGATTCCGCATCGGCGCCTTTCGAATTTAGCATTGCTGACCTCGAACTGAGTGATGTTACACTTGAGACCCGCTCTACTGGCTCTCCAACTGAAAGCATTCTGAACAATCGAATCTTCGACTACACAAATGCACTTTATAGGTTAGACGGATTACATGTTTCAATTGACCTGAATAGCACGTCAAATATTGTAGACTTGTATCGTCTGAGCGGAAGCGTCGTTGGAAGAGATATCTCGTTTGACAATCTCCAGGGGCAGGCAGTAATTGAAAGCCGGCAAATCAGTATCAACAACATTTTTCTGCAGTCCGGGGATATGACAGCATCCGCAGCCGGTTTTGTCACATGGCCCAATGTAGACACGGGAGATCAATCAACAGAGAGTGTCGTCGGACTCGACGTTGCGCTCGCTCAGATCGAAAACGACAAGCTAGCAGCTATTTTTCCAGGGTGGAAATTCAAGGATCGTTTCACGGCTTCAGCAAGTCTTTCTGGTCCTATCTCGCAACTAGCGATCACAGACGCCAACATTGAATCCGGAAATTCAAAACTGGAATTTAGCGGCGCCGTCACCGGACTCCCCGACTCCGTGTCGATCAAAGGAGATCTTCGAATCCCGTCTTTAACAGCTAAAGACCTTGATCTGGTTGCTCCTCATCTGTCTGTCTATGAGCGCACCTCGGTAGACTCGTTGACACTGAGTACAAGCGTGCTGGCTACGTTTCATCGAAACGGATCTCGTGCTTCGCAAATTTCGCTAAATAATCTGGTCATGAACTCTTCGGCGGGCTTTGTTGCTGGTACAGCCTCGTTGAAATCGTCTCTGGTTTCAGAGCTGGAAGCGTGGGGTGCCGTGACGCTTACTGAGTTTAATCCGGCCACCATAATCAACGACCCCGGTCTCGATGGTAACGTAAACGGTCACGTAGAATTTCGGTCGACAAACTTGTCGAGAACAGCCCTGCAGCTGGATATCGTCGCCGACCTTTCACGTTCGACAATCGGGCCTGTCTCTGCCGACAGTTCAGTCGTAAATGGATTCATTGATGGCGGACTCATATCAGGTGATGTGCGAGTAAAGCACGGAGGCGGTACGCTCGTAGCAGGTATGTCGGTAGACTACTCTCTGGCCGTGCCTAGATATGAGCTGGAGGCATCAGCCACCGACCTCAATGCTGCCTCAATGTATTCCGGGTTTGACAAGTTAACGAATCTTACGGGCCGCATTAGTCTGTATGGATCTGGTATAACGGCAGACGAAATCGCCGCCACCCTTACGGTCGCATCGGACTCGTCTGCCCTGACCAGGACCGGTGGCGGGGTCCGATATTTGAATACTACAGGCACAACGGTCTCCATCAGGCGCGACGCGGAGGGCACGACCCTGGTCGTCGATGGTGATCTCATCCGCGGACAAATACAGGCGAATGCTTCGCTATCGTCGGTGAAGGCTGCACGCGACCACTGGCAGCCCGTTTTTGTCAATCGCGCTCGAGAGTTGGTGACATCTCGCAACAACCCGGAGAAATCTGGAGATCGAAATTATGTCCATCTGGTAGATTCGACGCTGAACGACATACGAGTTTATGGCGATTTTTATCTGACCGATGGCGAATTCCTTGAAGCAGTTCTTGGGACAGATATTTTTGCGCGAGAGGTAGCTGTCAATTTCGATATAAATGCGAACGCTGAAAAACTAGCCGCGACCAGCCGGGCCACAGCTGACTCCCTTGATGTCTATCCGTTTCAGACAGACAGCCTGTCTCTCTCATTTGACATGACGGCCAGCATTGTTGACGACAGCACCGATGTGGTGAACTTTGCGTCGTCCATTACCGGCCGAAACGGGTCATTGCTGCGGCAAAAGCTGGCTACTCCTGAGCTCGCCATCGTTATGAGTAACCGTGTCGGCTCGTTCACCTTCAAGAGTACAAACGAAAATAGCGTGAGCCCTGTAGATATCTCGGCCCGCATAGCGAATACATCGGACGGTACAGAGTTTGTCTTTGATCGACTGAGCATCGAGTCTCCCACCTATAGTCTTGCCCTGAAAGATGAACGGCGCGTTCAATTCTATAGAGATGCCATTGTCGTGAATCATTTGCAGCTTGAACGCGAAGATACCGGGAGAACTGCGGAGGAATACGTTCTGCTCAACGGCATTTTGTCTAACGTCCCCGGAGATACACTCGCCCTTGAGTCGTCGAACCTTTCGCTTGACGATCTCTCACAAGTTTTTAGTTTCCGCAAGGCCATCGGTGGTAGACTGGACAGCGATATTAAGCTTGCGGCTGGCGACGCGATTCCTGTCGCTATCGGCAACATCAATATCCGCAATGTAGCGATCGACCAACGTCTGCTTGGTGACTTCGTAGCTCGGTCGACGTACGAATCGAGATCCAATGTCATAGGCATCTCGGCTTCCATCAAGCCTGCAGCAGCGACTCCGGATGTCGGCATGATCCGAGCAAATAATGATATTGATATCACTGGCACAATCGAGCCTCGCAACGCAAGTGGCGAGCGTGAACTCGATTTGCGCGCGACAGTCAGTCGAGTCGACCTCTTTTTCTTTGAGTATATCTTTTCGTCCACCATCGATCGGGTGAGCGGGTTCGCCTCAGGCACAGGTCGTGTCTCAGGCACATTTAGCAAGCCTGTCTTCGATGCTGATTTCGATATTGAGAATGGCGACTTCCTGGTACCAAGATTTAATCTCCACTATGGCATTCAAGGGAGCGTAACAGTCGATGATGGGGGCATTCATATCGAGGATGCGTTGATCGATGATGGTGCCGAGGGAACCGCAAGTATACAGGGTTCAGTCTTATTTAATGACTACAACTTCTTTTCGTTGGACCTACAGGGTACGCTTGCGGCTCTGGAGATAATGAATGTTTCGGATTCAGACGAATTGCCATTTTACGGGCATATCCGAGCAAGTGGAGATGCCCGGCTGACGGGACCGATCTCCGGCGCGTTGCTACAAACCGACAATGCTGTCACAACACCAGAAAGCGAGTTGTACATACCACTGGTGGAAGTAACAGCAGTCTCTGATGCCAGCTTTATAGTCTTTACGGACTCCACGGGCGTGGTCCCGGATATGGCGCAGCGCAGCCGTCGTAGAAACATACTCGCAAGGCGTCCGGCGGGTGAACGATCCTTCCTTGATGGTCTTGACATGGACATGAACATTCGAGGACCAGAAGGATCCACCGTGCATCTTGTCATCGACCCGCTCGTAGGAGACGTTATCAGTGCAGTCGGAAACGCTCGCGTGCAGATTCTTCGCAGAGGCGGTGAATTTTACACGTACGGCACCTTTATTGCGACCGGTGGTGACTATCTTTTCACCGCGGGTGAAGTTTTCGTCCGCAAGTTCGATATAGACCAAGGCGGATTGATTACCTGGGATGGTGACCCCACTAACGCCCAGCTCAATATTCCCGCATCCTATCGAACACGAGCTTCAAGAGCTGGACTACCTTCAGCCAATGATGGTGCTAACCAGTCGCTAATCCCACTTGTCGTTCGATTGAACATTACTGGCCGCGTTGCGGCTCCCGAGGTCAACCTGTCTCTCGAAATAGATCGTAGCGACAGAAACATCTCGACATCTTATGAAAGCATAGAAACCATACTAAACCAGCCTGAAAGGGCGACCGAGTACGCAACAAGCGTGCTCCTGACAAATTCTTTTCTGCTAACGACACAGGGGACTAATTCAGAGGCCCTGACGTCCTCCGCATTTAACAGCCTTTCGCAGCTTGTTGCCAGCCAGTTAAATCGATATATCAACGAAGCACTTCCCAATATTGACTTCAGTTTTGGAATCCAGGGAGAGAGTGCCCAAGAGCTTGATGTAACGTACGGAATAGCACTTCGACTGCTGGACGAACGCCTGGTCATTCGTGGTCAAGGTGTCTATCAGGGAGCCCGGTCGAGTACCGTCAGTGAGACTACCCAGCAGAGTCTGCAGGGAGAATTTGTCGTCGAAGTTAGGTTGAGCACTAGCGTATCAGTCGAGGTTTTCTACAGACGAGAAGGTGACGTGTTAACGGAGGAATCATTCCTCACGAATACTACCGGGGCTGGTCTCTCCTACCAAACAGAATTCGCCAGCTGGCGTCGATTCTTCCGAAAAATTTTCGGACGCGACGTTCCAGAGACGGCATCAACCGGTGATGTGTCAGCCCGGCAACAATAAATTTTATTTTATCAACAACAACATAACTGATTGAACAATTCTAAGAACGAGATCAGATCTCGAATACTGACGTATCTGTCAAATAATGGAACAAGGGTCTTCCGGCCTAAGGAACTGGCTCGAAAAATTGGAGCCCTGTCTAATGACGAGTATCGCATAGCGCGCCAGGTCATAGACGAACTCACTGAAGACAAGAAGGTCGCCATCCATAAGGGAGGTAGAATCGGTCACCGAAAAAAATCCGGCAGGATCGAAGGCAAGTTGACCGTCCATCCCAAGGGGTTCGGTTTCGTCGCACTCGATAAAGGAGGAGATGACCTATTTATTTCTCCGGGAAACATGTCAACCGCACTCGACGGAGATCGAGTCCTGGTAGGACTTGCAGCAAAACGACGCAAAGATGCCCGACCTGAGGGAGAAATCCTCGACGTCATCAAGCGTGGTCGCGAATCAGCCGTCGGCACGTTCGTCAGGCAAGGTCGCCATGCATTCGTAAAAACGGATGACAAGAAACTTGTCCATGACATTTATGTGGATGGTGAATCTTTTAATGGAGCGACAAATGGTGACAAGGTGGTCGTCTCGATTGACGATTTTGTAAGTCCTCATGGATCTCCCGAAGGTAGAGTGCTATCGATAATAGGACGCGCGGATGATCCGGCGGTCCAGGTGCTTTCGATAGCATTGGATATCGGAGTCCGCGAGGGTTTTGATGAAAAGGTAGATCGAGACGCCGAAGCATCAGCCAATCGCGAAGATGATGAGCAGAAATTCAGGCTAGACCTGAGGGATAAACGGGTATTTACCATTGACCCCCGCGATGCCAAGGATTTTGATGACGCGTTGCATATCGAACGACTCGATAATGGAGACTATGAGGTTGGTATTCACATCGCTGACGTTAGTCATTTTGTTAGACCAGGAAGCATCGTCGACAAAGAAGCACGCGAACGAGGCACGAGTGTTTACCTGGTCGACCGGGTGATACCCATGCTACCAGAGGTCTTGTCAAACGATGCTTGCTCACTCGTACCACACGAAGATCGACTCGCATTCTCTTGTATCCTTACACTATCCAGCGATGGTGATGTCAAGAATACAAAGGTCGCACCAACACTGATTCATTCGAGACAACGTTATGCGTATGAAGATGCGCAAGAAGTGATCGATCGGAACGACCCGAAAGATGAGATCGAGGAAGATGTATTGGAGGCCGCTCGTCTTGCTGAAAAGCTCAACAAGAACCGGGTTTCGATTGGTGCCATCGATTTCGATATGCCCGACGTAAAGGTAATACTGGACGAATCAGGGATGCCCTCTGACATCGTTTTGCGAGAAAGAAAGCTTTCGAACAGACTGATTGAGGAGTTCATGTTGCTGGCTAACAAGTCGGTTGCACTATTGATGATTGAGAAGCACAAGGAGACACCGTTTGTTTTCCGAATACACGATATCCCGGATCAGGAGCGTATCACGCAGCTCGCGGAATACGTGAAGGCCTTCGGGTATGATTTGAAGCATCAGCGTGGGGTCGTATCGCCCGCCGAACTTCAGGATCTACTGGAGGCATTCCAGGATCGCCCTGAAGCAGCGATTATTGAAGATGCTACGTTGCGAGCAATGTCCAAGGCCATTTACTCGCCGGATAATGTTGGGCATTTCGGGTTGGCAGAGCCGGCATACACTCATTTTACGTCTCCGATTCGGCGCTATCCTGACTTACTGGCGCACCGCATCCTTAAAAAAGTACATGGTTATTTACCATATCAGGAAGAAAACCTTGAACCGATTTGCCGCCACTGTTCGGACAGGGAGCGCGTCGCAACCAACGCCGAGAGGGAGTCAATCAGGCTCAAGCAGGTCCAGTATCTCGAACAACATGTTGGAGATGAATTCGACGGAGTGGTTTCCGGTGTCACGCACTTCGGCGTATTTGTGCGACTGGATGATGTGTTCGTTGAAGGAATGGTCCACGTCCGCGATATGGATGGAGACTATTACGAATACGACGAGACGACGTATACCCTGAGGGGGAGTAACAAAGGTCGATCGTATCGACCGGGTGACAAGGTTCGCGTTGTTGTGGTCTCCGCTAATGTCGAATCGCGTGAGATAGATCTTTACTTTACACAGGATCAATAGCAGGATCGTGAGAGATTCCTAATAGAGACTGCGTTTGTTGATAGTAAGCCCGTCAATGAGTCCGAGCAAATATTTGCGCGGAATCTGCGTTCGAGCAATTTCGTGTTCCGGGAAAGAGCAGATGTCGGCCCGCCACTGACGGACTGATACCGACGCCGTCTCGATCGAGAAGTGAGGCTCATGGTTTTTCTCCACAAAGGGCGTGCGCTTTAAAGAGCAGTTTTCTACGAAAACCGCCGGGGGGCCACCAAACCTCCTCCCCGGTTGCAACTTAATCATGAAAGCGCACCCCACGCCAATGATAAAATGCTAGAAACTTCCTAGGAAATAGTCTAGGAAATGAGTCAACACGCTCAGCTTGAATCTGTCACACGAAGACGCAGGCTCCATCTCAGTGCGTGACAAGCTGCTGCCCACCGCAAGCGCATGGCAACTTCCCCGGGTTGTTGTAACTTCAACCAAACAATCTGACTCCTAACTGAAGTCCATGAAACGTTTCCTCGCCTGCTGTACCCTGTTATTTTGCGTCATGCTCTCCGCCCAAGCTCAAAGCCTTGATCGATATCAACTCATTCCCTGGCCGGTACACCTCGAGCCAGCTGCCGGCAGTTTTCAGATCAACGAAGAAACCGTCGTCGCGCTTTCGGCCCCGGACGATACAGAGCTGTCAGCTATCGCCCGTTACTGGCGCGACCTCGTTTCCGTAGCGACAGGCTTTACACTGGCTCCCTCGGCAGATACCACTAACCAAAACGTCGTCGTCTTCGAGGTCAACCCGCAACTGCGGATGCCCTCTGAAGGATATCAGTTGCTGGTGACTCCAGACCAGGTCACCCTTACTTCTCCGTCGTATGCTGGACTCTTTCGAGGTGTACAAACACTTCGCCAACTGATGCCCGCAGCCGTTGAACGCGCCGGCATCCTTCCGACATCCAATTTTGCCTGGACAATACCCTCCGTATCCATCTCAGATTATCCACGCTTCGAGTATCGTGGTATGCATCTCGATGTCGCCCGACACTTTTTCTCCGTCTCGTTTATTAAGAGATATCTCGATTTTCTTGCTATGTATAAAATGAATCGCTTCCACTGGCATCTGACCGAAGACCAGGGCTGGCGTATCGAGATAAAACAATATCCTAAACTCACCTCTATCGGTGGCTTTCGTAACGAAACTCTCATCGGACACTATAGAAACCAACCACATAAATTTGACGGCGAACGCTACGGCGGTTATTACACCCAGGAAGAAATTACAGAGGTCGTCGAATACGCGGCCGAACGGTATATCACAGTGATACCCGAAATCGAAATGCCAGGCCACTCCCTCGCTGCACTATCCGCCTATCCTGAACTGGCATGCACCGATGGACCCTTTGAGCCGGCGACGCTATGGGGAGTTTTTCCGGACATCTATTGTCCCAGTGAAACGACATTCGAATTTCTCGAAAACGTTCTGTCGGAAGTCGTCGACTTATTCCCCGGAGAATATATCCATATTGGCGGCGACGAAGCGCCAAAAACCCGATGGGAAGAGAGTGAACTCGCGCAGTCTGTCATCGCCCGCGAGAATCTCGCTGATGAACACGAACTCCAGAGTTATTTTATCCGACGGATCGAAAAATTTCTGAACAGTAAGGGCAAGCGAATCATTGGATGGGACGAGATCCTAGAAGGCGGCCTCGCGCCTGATGCTACGGTCATGTCATGGAGAGGCGAACAGGGTGGTATCGAAGCTGCACAACAGGGACACGATGTCATCATGACCCCCGGGCATAGTCTCTACTTCGATCATTATCAGTCCGATCCTATCAATGAACCCTATGCTATTGGCGGTCTCACTACGCTTCGTGATGTATATGATTATGATCCTGTGCCCGCAATCCTGACCGACGAACAGGCATCACACGTACTGGGTGCACAGGCCAACGTGTGGACCGAATACATGAAGACGCCTCAGAAGGTGGAGTACATGGTCTTTCCCAGAATGCTAGCCCTCTCCGAAGTAACCTGGTCTTCAAAAGCCGATCGGAATTGGGATTCATTTAGCCGCCGCCTGCCTGCACAATTTGATCGGCTGGACAAGCTGACGGTTAATTACAAAAGAAGTGAGTAATAATTCTCACGGTCACTTGACCCGGATATAGCCTCTTCCATTTAAATTCGACACACTTTCTTGTAAATAATCGTTCTTTAGAGATACTCTGACCGATTACCTACTTAATGAAGGCATCTCTCACGCGCATATTTCTCCTTCTCAGCCGCAACTATGGACGTTCGGTGCTTCGGAGCCGTCTCCTAAGGCATCATCCGTTCCTGCTTTTCAGCCTCACGCTAGTCGCATCCGGCTTCGCCACGCTCCTGTATCTTCTCGGCCGACGTTTTCATACGGCTGTCGAGCTTATCGGGATAGAGAATCCGATTGCCTTTTTCAACGACTATCTCGTCGCCGTAATTGTCTCTCTCTTCGCACTGCGATTCCTATTCCAGAGGACGCCAAGATTTAATTTCAATCCGTACCTGCACCTTCCGATTAGCAAACTATCGCTCATACATTTTTTCCAGATAAGCAGCCAACTCACACTTCACAATGTTCTTCCCCTTGTTTTCTTGCTGCCTTTCTGGACAACGTATGTAACCGGAACTGGTACACCCCGAGGAGTAGTACTTTGGCTGGCCTCGCTGGTAGTCCTTCTCGTAGTATCGACCCTGCTCAATAATTGGTTGCGAGCAGCTCTGGCTCACCGGCGTAGAGTAATCTCTGCCTTCACCATGTTGTTGCTTTTGTTTGTTGCAGTGGACCAGCTGTCGGCATCATTCTGGGTAAACGACTTCTCCAGTTGGTACTTCGACTCATTGCTGGCTGGCAATACGAATCTGTTTGTAATCCTATTGTTCGTTCTTGCCTTTGTCTTTGTGCTCTCTTCGCGCAGCTTGCTGTTGAGCATGCGCCTGACACATTTTGACCGGGTATATAACAGAAAACTGATTAGTGAGCTCCCAATACTTCAGAATCGAGGGATCCTGATCGAGCTCATTACTACCGAGCTGCGATTGATGTGGCGCAACAGGAGGCCTCGCCACTATTTGACCATGTCCATTCTGTTTTCGACAGCGTATCTTCTTTTCTTGCTTGCGAATCAGACGATGTATGGGGGAATCATCTTTGGCGGTGTCATCGGTCTCTTTGCCTCCGGCGGTTTCGCGCTGAACTATGGTCAGCTGATGTTTGCCTGGGAAAGTGCCTATTACGATGGGATCCTCTCTCGCAATATCGACGCTAAATCGATTATCATATCCAAGTACTTGATTCTACAGGGATCCTGTATCGTTCTATATTTTGCCAGCCTCCCGATGTTCATCATTCTTCGACCCGATCTACTGGCGATTCACTCGGCATTCCTCATTTACAATGCGGGAATCACAAGTACCCTGATCATGATGCTTGCCTTACGCAACCGGCAGAGAGTCGACGTCGGGCGGACGGGAAGCTTCTTTAACTATGAAGGGTTCTCTGCCGTACATTGGGTATGGATCTTCCCGACGGCATTACCCCCCATTCTGGCGCTCGTGGTTTTCCGGAATGCTCCGACCATTGGCACATTAATAGTTGCCCTCATGGGTTTCATCGGACTCCTAACGTGGAAATTGTGGGCGTCTTCACTCTCGCGAGAGTTTCATCAGAATCGCTACGAAATGGCGGCAGGGTTTAGAGCGGCATGACATTAGAAGTTACTGATTTACTTAAGCGCTACGGAGATAAAACGGCTCTCGACGTACCTCGACTGAAAATTGTCCGAGGCGAGACGTTCGGACTTGTCGGTAGTAATGGAGCCGGTAAAACGACGTTTCTCCGCATGGTACTGGACCTGCTTCAACCAGACTTCGGCGTCGTCGAGTTGGGTGGAATTAATGTCCGCACTTCAGGCGAATGGAAAAAGTACACTGGAGCGTATATCGATGAGTCTTTCATCCTCGACTTCCTGACCCCCGGTGAATACCTGCGGTTTATCGGGAGGTCTCATGGACTTAGCGATCGCGAAATTGATGACAGCCTCATCCCGTATCAGCAGTTCATTCCGGAGGAGCCCCTGAAAGGCTCGTCCAAATTTATTCGGGAGCTCTCAAAGGGATACTCGAAGAAAGTAGGACTTATTGGAGCACTTGCTTTCAAGCCAGGCCTGATTATCCTTGACGAACCATTTGCAAATCTCGACCCGGGATCGCAAATTCGTCTTAAGAACTACCTTCGCCAGCTCAACGAAGAGCAAGGCACCACGATTCTTATCTCTTCCCACGACCTGTTACACGTAACCAATATTTGCAAGCGCATTGCTATCCTCGAAAACGGAAATATCATTCGGGATATGCCAACCTCCGAGGCCACACTTCACGATTTGCAACAATACTTTACCAGTTCCGAACTGTCTGAGTTTGTCGCCCAGCAGTTGCGCAACGATCCCCGTGTATGACACTAATTGAGTACACCCCGACCGAGGAAAATATTCTGGACTGCATCGAGGACGCTATCCGGAATCTACAATCATCAGATTCCGAAGCTCGATTCATAGTATGCGGGCCGCTGGCCCACTCTAAGCTCTGTTCTGCAGTAGCCTCTCGTTTCGGGCGCGAAGAAAAATCTTTCGAAACGTATTCGTATCTCCCGATCATTATTGATCCGTTTCGCACGGATCAACTGTGTGTTCTTCCAGCACCCCGAGACGTCTCCGGTTCTGTGGAAACTATTCGTGTTTAGAATCTCTCTTGAAGTCTTTTATCAAATCGTTGACACGCTGTATGATAACAGTGTCAACGTTCCAGTCAGGCTTTGCAGTAAACGATATCCGGTCCTTCTTTACGGGATGATTGAAAGCTAGTCCATAGCAGTGTAGCGCCATGTTTCGTCCGTCAAATTCTGTTGACGCGCCATATTTAAGATCACCAACAATCGGAAATCCCATGCTCGTCATCTGTACGCGAATTTGATGTTTCCTGCCGGTCACCAGCTGCACATCCAGCAGAGTTCTCTTTCCGATGATGGCAATAGTTTTCCATTTCAATACAGCAGACTTCGAGCCACGGATCTGGTTTTTTACTACTTCAGATTTGCGGCCGCGCTCCACCATCAAACTGTCCAACGTCCCTTCCCCGGTGCATCTTCCTTCAACGAGACAAACATATCGTTTGCTCACAGTGCGCTCGCGAAATTGATCGCTTAACCGACTGGCCGCTTTTGACGTTCGGGCAAAGACGACGGGCCCCGAAACGGGTCTGTCCAGCCGGTGGACGAGCCCAAGAAAAACATTGCCAGGCTTCTGGTATTTTACACGGACAAATTCTTTGCTGACCGAGAGAAGGTCGTCATCTCCAGAGTCATCCCATTGAACAGGCAAGCCTGCAGGTTTTACCACAACCATGATATGGTTGTCGATCGTCAACAAAGGAAACGGTAAGTATGGATCTTTCAAAGTCCGAGCTCTTCTTTCGTTTTGCGTGGAAGCGAACTTACGACTAATGCGTAAGAATGGTCGATCAGTTCTTTAATAAGTTTGGAGGGTATTTCGCCCGAAAGAACTACCGTGTTCCAGTGGCGCTTATTCATGTGATACCCGGGGATGATATCATCGTACTCCTCCCTGAGTTCAACGGCACGTTCAGGATCGCATTTTAGATTGATCCGGGTTGGGACTTCCTCAAGGTTGACAATAGCAAAGATTTTTCCGCCCACCTTGAGAACAAGTGTATTCTCTCCAAAAGGAAAACCTTCTGTCACGTGCGCCTTCTGGCGCAGGTATGCATACAAGCTCGATGTATTCATGGATGCAGATTCCCGATTGAGCGTATATTGCTGAAGCCTAAAACCATGTCTGTCTCAGTGCAAGATACGAACCCTTCAGAACGAACCGTCACCCGTGCCGAATTGGCGCGGAAGGTCATACATCTGCTAGTGTTGCTGGCACCTCTGACAATCTTGTATCTGGGCCGTGACGTTTCCCTATTCGCCCTTGTCCCCCTTACGGCGATTGCCATCATATGCGACATCCTCCGTGCGCGCTCAGCCACTTTCCGGTCGGTGATCGACAGGTTATTCGGATTCATGATGAGAAGCTCAGAATGGACGCCGCTTGGGGGCCCTGTCATCCTAAACGGTGCAACCTGGGTACTCATCTCCCTGACGTTCCTCATCGCCGTATTCCCGTTATATCTTGCCGTCGCGTCTTTCTCAATCTTTGTCGTTTCGGACGCTGTTGCCGCATTGATCGGACTATCCCTTGGAAAGCATCGTTGGCCGGGTACTGCCAAGACGTGGGAGGGCTCAACCGCGTTTTTTGTCGTAGGACTTGCTCTGGCACTATTCTTGTTTAAACTCGAACCAGTAGCGGCAACGATAGCAGTTATCGCCGGCGCTATCGTTGAAGCACGCTTAACAATCCTTAATGACAATTTTACAGCACCAGTGACAATTTCGGTTGTCATATGGCTGCTATCAACCATCCTTTAGATGCCAAAACTAACCGACACCGCAATCCGTCGGATTACCTCACTCCCTGAATTTCCTCTGCCTGAAGTCTGGCCCACACAATATCCTGTCGTGCTAATGCATGGCTTTGGTATGTTGGCTGGAATTCGGCGAGGAGGCCACCTTTCTACGGCAGCGGCATTTCTCCGACAGCATGGGGTCCGTGCATTCTCCCCCAACGTTGTGCCATACAACACCGTTGAAGCCCGCTCTATCATGTGGAAGAATCGGATCGAGCGTGTCATGGATCTGTGCAAAACCGACAGAGTCAACCTCGTCGCCCACAGCATGGGCGGGCTCGATGCCCGCTATCTTATTTCCGAGATGGGCATGCACAACTCTGTCAACTGCCTGGTCACGGTGTCTACACCACATCGTGGTTCCTACCTGGCCGACTACATTCAATCTCAGCCGGAACGCATAACATCCATCCTGACAGAACTTGCAAACTGGCTCGGTTCAAATGCCCTCGTGGATGGGGAGTCCGATTTCGAAACAGCTGTTAAGCAACTCTCACCCGACTATGTGTGCAATCAGTTCAACCCTGCGGTACCGGACAACGATTCGGTTATGTACTGGTCTATCGCCGGTCATGCTGGCAAGGGTGAAAACACTCCTGTCAACCCTGTGCTACGGGTCTTCAACTCTGTTCTCTATGACGCTGAAGGCCCGAACGACGGCATGGTCTCTGTAAAAAGTGCCAAATGGGGCAACTTCCTCGGACCTGTCGAGGCCGACCATATGCAGCAGGTCGGACTGTCCTTCATGGCCGGCAAGTTTTCTGCAAATGACCTCTTCGGCCGTATCGCTCAACTAATGGTCGACAAAGGTTTCTAGGACCTGGCGTCATCTGTTGCGTCTCCGATACTGGTTCGGATAGTTGCGGCCGTGCCTAGTGGCACGACGTCTGCATCTCCCGAAACCTCATCCATAATTTGTTCGAAGTGCTCGGCCCATCCACTGCAATCGAGTTCATCCAAAATAATATTGTGCCAGAGTAGCACGGCGCAGCCTTTGACACGTCGGCAGTGGTGTAGAATATTTGTGGTTGCCCTTACGGCATCATCTGTTGTCAGGTCCATCCTGTTGAAAAGCGATGAGTCCATCACCAGAAGTGGCAACTCCACCAGGTCGACAGGTGCCCACGTCCTGAAATCAAAGAGCAGGAAAGGCAAGCAGGTTCCACGCCGGAAGCCGTAATGATCGGCAAAGCCGAGTGTCGAATCGGCGACAGCATCTTCGGCGAGCAACTGATCCATGGTTCGATTAGTCCATCGTAGATAGTGAGTTCGGAAAACTGTTGGCGGATCGCCAACCGCATCGGCGAATCGCTCAGTCTCCTCTCTGAACATATCTGCATTTTCAGCTGCCCAGTAAGATGGGTGTAGGCCGATTTCGTGCCCGGAAGAACGCAAATACGCTATCGTTTTTTTGAGATAGCCTTTCAAGGAATACTGAACGTCGTACGGCTCGCGAGCGCCAGTCTTAATAAAAAACGTTCCTCGGCCACCGGCCCGTTCAACCCCTGCAATTATGTGATCCAATGATTTGCGATAAACGCCGGGATTCTTTACGGCCTGGGCGACGGATCGGCCCATCCGCTTCAACCGATTGCCGGGTGCCTGTCCTGAAACATTTGTAACAGGATACAGAACCAGTTCTCGATAGATGATCCCTTTCCGCCACTTGTGGGTGTAGTCGATATCTACTGTCGGGCAAACAAACCAGTCCTTGCGTCCTCTCACGGCCCATCCTGCTTTACGCAACTTATCCCACAGATACAGTCGCAGATAATCTACCACCGGATACTCTGCGCAGCCGAGATGTGAATGTATCGAATCGGCATAAACGTATCGCCCGTGTCGGTCTCGAGGGACAGAAGAATATTCGTCATAGCCGGACAGGAAGTAGAAAGCCGTCGATACGATGTCTCCAGCCGGGGTGCCCTCTGAGACAGAAGATGTCAGGACTGGCAATTTAATTCCCTCGAACTCGATCCGTGCAAAGTCGGCGGCATTGATCGAGTCGCCTGCTAACATTCGCTCAATCATTTGAGTGTCCGTCGCAATATGCATCGTATTGGACGACGGTTGCTGAGAATATTCAAGATCAGCAGCTCCTGTCAGTGCATCAACAAACTCGACATTGAGGTTGGAAGGTCGAAGCAGGTGCTCCATTGCCCAACGAGCGGCAGCGACAAATTCGGGCGGCACATCAATCCGAATTTTTAGTATTTGCTTCCCCTCTGGCATTAGCGTGTATTTGAATCGATTTCAGTTGGAAATGGTCGCGTAATCTACGAAGTTCAGATTCCTATAACATTTCCGACCGCTTTTTGCATATGCCAGCCATGCAGAGCCGGATTTTTTCCGATCCCGTGCACGGCTTCATCACTGTTGATGGACGCCTTCTGCTATCCCTTATCCAATCACCAGAATTGCAGCGACTACGTCGCATCAGGCAACTCGGGGTGGGATATCTCGTCTTCCCGGGCGCTGAACACTCAAGATTTGGCCACGCCCTCGGGGCCATGGCCCTAATGGATGATGCACTCACTTCGCTGGCGCAACAGGGAGTCAACATTTCTGGCGAAGAACGAGAGGCCGCAAAAGCGGCCGCTCTCCTTCATGATATCGGGCACGGTCCGTTCTCGCATACCCTGGAGACAGACCTGATCGACAATTTTCGGCACGAAGACATGAGTCGGGTCCTCCTATCGCAAATCAATAAGCGACTCGACGGACAACTCGACCTGGCACTACAGATTTTTGATGGGACCTACCGACCTGCCTATTTCCATCAACTGGTTTCTTCGCAACTGGACATGGATCGTCTCGACTACCTGAGACGAGATTCATACTATACCGGTGTCATGGAAGGAGTCATTGGGGTCTCACGAATTCTGAAGATGATGAGACCGGTCGACAATGATGATGCCGGAGTGCTGGCATTTGACAAGAAAGCCACATATACCATAGAAAACTTCTTGCAGGCCAGGCGCTTCATGTACTGGCAAGTTTATTTACACCGCAGCGTGATCGCGGGCGACCATCTGCTCAAGTCAATCCTTCGGAAAGCTCGTCACCTGTCGACGTACGGAGAACTACACGGAGGTTCTGAAGCTCTCATGTACTTCATTCGCAACCGGGTAGATGGCTCAACGCTCTCAACATCAGATGTCTGGATGAAGTATTGCGAGTTGGATGACTCCGACATTCTCTATTCCATAAAGCAGTGGCGCAAGAGTGATGATCGCCTGCTCTCGGATCTGTGCGATAGATTTATCAACAGACGCCTTCCCAAGGTACGTTTCATTGACAACCTCCTGTCGGAGTCCAACCTGAACGAGGTTCGTGCAGCGGTTAGCAACCACCTCGTAGCAAGTGGTCTATCCAATGGGAACGACGTCAGAAACGACATCGACTACTATTTCCACAGTGCGAGTGTCACGCACAACGCATACGATTCGGACTCGGGCAGCATCAACTTACTTGGTGCGAATGGGCGCCTGCAAGAATTATCGGAGGCCGAGAACACGTTGACAGTGTCCGCACTGACAAATACGGAAACCAGACATTACATTGCAGTCCCCAACGAACTAACTATTGATCTCGAATAGAATGCTTAACCTGGCTCTCAACGGAAAAACAGCTCTTGTGTGTGGCAGCACACAGGGTATTGGCAGGGCCACTGCCCTGGCGATGGCTGACTGCGGCGCCGATATAGTTCTGATGGCTCGGAATACTGAATCGCTGAATGCGGTCAAGGCGGAGATTGAATCGATGGACGCCAAATGCGCTTATCTTGTGGCCGATTTTTCAAATCCGGATGAAGTAAAAAATCAGATCGACGATTACCTGGCAGCCGGCGGTACCGTCGACATTCTGATCAATAACACCGGCGGCCCCCCTGCCGGACCGTTAGTTAACGCAACACCGGAAGATTTCCTGAAAGCGTTCAGCGCACACTTGCTTTGCAATCATCTACTGGCTCAGGCAGTCCTTCCCGGCATGAAAAGTCGTAAAAAGGGCCGAATCGTCAATGTTATTTCGACATCAATCAGAGAGCCAATTACTGGAATCGGTGTTTCCAACACCACTCGGGGAGCTGTTGCCAGCTGGGCGAAAACGTTGTCCAAAGAAGTCGCTCCTTTTGGTGTTACCGTCAACAATGTTTTGCCCGGTGCAACACAAACGGGTCGAATCGATGCGATCATCTCGGCCCGCTCACGTAAGTCGGGCAAGCCGGCGTCTGAAGTCGAAGCTGACCTTGTCGCGGAAATACCGCTTGGTCGATTTGCTGATCCTCAAGAAACGGCTGCAGCCATAACGTTTCTCGCATCAGACCTTGCCTCCTATATTACAGGAGTTTCCCTTGCAGTTGACGGAGGCCGTATGGCGTCCATCTAAGTATCCTGAACAACGAATGGTGCAGCTTCACAATTTCATCGATGGCAGGTACGTTCCATCCCAGAGCAACGAGTGGATTGATGTCTTCGAGCCAGCCACCGCCAGTCCGTATGCCCATCTGGCAAAGTCAACCTCAGGTGATGTTGATAGCGCTGTTCAGGCCGCGAGGAGGGCAAACGAGTGGGGGTCGATGACTGGAGAGGACCGCGCCGCAATCCTTAACAAGATTGCCGATGGCATTGAGAATCGTCTGGATGAGTTGGCTCGTGCCGAGTCGCGCGACAACGGCAAGCCGGTCCATGTTGCCCGATCGATTGACATCCCACGGGCTGCCCGCAATTTTCGGTTCTTTGCAGGCGCGGCAACCCATTTCTCAAGCGAATCTCACCACGGGACAGGCTCGATAAACTACACACTCCGTAAGCCGCTGGGCGTCGTCGGATGTATTTCGCCATGGAACCTCCCACTGTATCTTTTTACGTGGAAGATTGCGCCAGCCCTCGCAGCCGGCAACACGGTAGTCGCTAAACCATCAGAAGTCACGCCTGCTACATCTACAATGCTCGGCGAGATCTGCAATGAGGCGGGCCTCCCGGCCGGCGTGCTCAATATTGTCAACGGGTATGGCGTCCCTGTGGGTGAAGCACTTTCGACCCTCAAAGACGTTAAGGCAATATCGTTTACAGGTTCGACGCACACCGGGCGAGCCATAGCAAGCGTGGCTGCCCCTGCTTTCAAAAAAATCTCACTGGAGATGGGTGGCAAGAATCCGGTCCTCGTCTTCGCAGATTGTGACTTCGAAAGAATGATGGAGACAACGATTCGGTCGTCGTTCTCGAACCAGGGGGAAATCTGCCTGTGCGGTTCACGCATATTCGTGGAGGACTCTCTCTACGAGCGCTTCCGAGATGAGTTTGTCAAGCGGACGGCGAACCTCGTCGTCGGGGACCCCATGAATTTGGATTCTGACCTTGGCGCTATCGTCTCGAAAGAACACCTTGAAAAAATAGAATCCTACGTTGCCCTGGCGCGCGAAGAAGGAGGCACAGTTTTGACTGGTGGCGAAGTATCGAGTCCCGGCGGCAGAGTCAAGGACGGCTGGTTTTTCCAACCAACTGTTGTTGAAGGCCTGCCTAACAAGTGCCGAACTAATCAGGAAGAAATATTCGGGCCAGTAGTAACCATCGCCCCCTTCCGGGACGCCGGCGAGGCACTCAGCCTTGCAAACGATTCCGTGTACGGCCTCGCTTCCGTAATATGGACATCGGATCTGAATCGGGCACACGTGCTTGCAGAAAATATTCATTCCGGTATTGTCTGGGTTAACTGCTGGATGAACCGCGACTTGCGGACTCCATTTGGTGGAGTCGGAAATTCGGGGGTCGGTCGTGAGGGAGGTCTGGAGGCAATGCGGTTTTTTACCGAACCAAAAAATATTTGTATCGAATATCTGTAGCCAATGAACAAAGACTCTATCATTCGCCTGAAAAACGCACCGGAACCGGTGGGTGCCTATCCACACGCAAGAAAAGTGGGGTCCCTTCTTTTTCTTTCGGGTGTGGGGCCCAGAAAACCGGGCACTAAGACAATTCCAGGGGTCGAACTGGACGACTCGGGAAATATTGTCTCGTATGACATAGCCGCCCAGTGCCGATCTGTATTCGATAACGTCAGAAATATTCTGGAAGAAGCTGGATCGGACTGGTCAAATCTGGTTGACGTGACAGTTTTCCTGACAAACATGAAAGATGATTTCCCCACATACAATAAGCTGTACGCCGAGTATTTTGGTGACGTACAGCCTGCAAGAACGACCGTAGAAATTAGTTCGTTGCCCACACCCATTGGCATAGAACTTAAATGTATCGCAACCATTTCATGACGTGAAGCCGGAATGGTATTTTTGCATCAACAAAACACCGGGTTGAACAATGGCCTTACTACCTCCTATTAATTTCACCAAATGGATCGACGAGAATCGCCACCTCTTGAAACCACCTGTTGGCAACAAATGCGTCTACGAACTTGCTGACGACTTTATTGTCATGGTTGTCGGAGGTCCCAACGCACGGAAGGATTATCACTACAATGAGAGTGAAGAGCTATACCATCAGATTGAAGGTAATATCGTTCTGAAAGTGATAGACGACGGGAAGCCCGTTGATATCCCCATCAACGAAGGTGAGATGTTCTTGTTACCGCCGAAAGTACCACATTCACCGCAACGAAGGGAAGGCTCTATCGGCCTCGTGATCGAGAAGAAACGAGAACCGAAGGAGACGGATGGACTTATGTGGTTCTGTGAGAATTGCGGTGAAAAACTTCACGACGAATATTTCCACCTGGAAGACATAGTCAAACAATTGCCTCCCGTAATGGAGCGATTTTTCAGTTCAGAAGAAAATCGTACGTGCAAAAACTGTGGCACTGTCATGGCGAAACCTGACCCGAAATAAACTGTGAGCTGGTGCTAAAGTCACTCCCCCCTTTCTTCAAGGTCGACATTCACACGCACATCCTGCCAAAGTCGTGGCCGGACTTAAGGGAGCGCTATGGATATGGCGGATTCATCCGGCTTGAACATCACAAGCCCTGTTGTGCCAGGATGCTGGTCGACGACAAGTTTTTTCGAGAGATAGAATCGAATTGCTGGGATCCTACAGCTCGCCTGCACGACTGTGATGTCTCCGGAACTCATGTGCAGGTGCTATCTACCGTTCCCGTAATGTTCAGCTACTGGGCAAAAGCAGCCGACGCACACGACCTATCGCAAATATTGAACGATCACATCGCCGGTGTCGTGGCCGATTTCCCGGATCGATTCGTCGGGCTTGGCACGGTACCGCTCCAGAACCCCGACTTGGCCATTCGCGAACTGGAGCGATGTGTTAAAAAGCTTGGTTTGAGAGGAGTGCAGATTGGAACGCACATTAATAAGTGGAACCTGAACCAACCCGAGCTCTTCCCCTTTTTCCAGGCTGCACAAGAGTTAGGCGCAGCTATCTTTGTACATCCTTGGGATATGATGGGGCAGCCGGACATGCCTGACTACTGGCTGCCATGGCTTGTTAGTATGCCCGCCGAAACATCGCGTGCGATCTGCTCGCTAATTTTCGGTGGCGTCTTCGAGAGACTCCCCGACCTTCGATTTGCATTTGCGCATGGCGGCGGCTCGTTCCCGGCAACGCTTGGCCGCATCGAACACGGATTTAATGTGCGACCCGACCTGTGCGCGGTGGACAACCCACACAATCCGCGTATTTATCTACCGCGAATTCATCTCGATTCCCTCGTCCACGATCCGGGAGCTCTCGAAATGCTCGTTAAGATTTTTGGAGACGAAAATATCATGCTGGGGTCGGACTATCCCTTCCCACTCGGTGAACATGAGCCCGGACAACTCATCGAGTCAATGGTTCACTGGGATGACGATCGAAAGTCGCGGATTCTCGGAAGCAATGCGCTGGCGTGGCTCGGCCTGGAACGCGAACACTTCGTCACACAGTGAGAATCGCACGCGTTCATAACTTGGACATTGATCTTGATCATCCGGTTGACATCGGCATCCCGGTCGACTTCGACGGTGCGCAACCGTCTTTTTACAATGCTGAACGAGCGGTGTCGGAAGCATACCGCTCCGGTAGTTTTATTGGAGATACCAGGCGTGGCGGCTCTTGCAATGTCGAATCACTTCAGTTGAATCCGCATTGCAATGGAACACATACTGAATGTGCTGGACATATCAC
>CBDUKH010000019.1:0-40320 GCA_965367755.1 uncultured Rhodothermales bacterium | reverse complement strand
ACATACAGGTCAGGCAGTCGGCCACCTCGGAGATCTGGTTCGCAGCTCAAACTTCGATAAAAACAAAGTCATCAACGTTCTGGCAAAATCTAACATGCCCGAGCTGCAAGATCGCTTCGAACATTTTCATCTCGAAGAATCTGAACTCATACCAGGGATGATTTCATCGCTGGAGCGACTCGACATTGCGGCTGTTTCGAACCTTATTTTCAAATCGTTTGATGCCGCGGATTCTCTGCTTGGCAATCAAATCGAAGAAACTCGCTCACTTGTCAACATCGCCAGGGAACTGGGTGCGAAGGGAGCATCGGCATTCGGAGCCGGTTTTGGAGGATCTGTTTATGCAATCGTGCCGACCGAAGACAGCGAATCTTTTGCGGCATCATGGCTTGCTGAATACCAGCGGGTCTTCCCACAACACGCCCAGCACGCAATTGCGTTTTCGGATCGCCCGGGGAAGGCGGTCGAGTACTAAAGAATCGACGCTCGATAAATCAAATTTTGTATTTTCAATCGAGTCGTTGTGACGCATGTAACCGGAGGATTTATTATGTCGAAGAGAAAGCACATGAGTTCTGGAATTGACCGTCGAGGATTCTTAAAGGTAGGCGCAGTCGGGGCCGGCGCTGCTGGTCTCATAGGTTTCCAGGGATGCGCATCCTCCGACCATGCATCGAATGTGACAGCGACGGCTTTGAATTTTGATGCTCCGGACCTCGGCCCGGCTCCTGCCAACCCTTTCTCGTCTGCCCCTATCGAGAACGTCCGCATTGGATATGTCGGTGTCGGCGGAATGGGTACAGCTCATGTCCGCAACCTGATAAAAATTGAAGGTTGTCAGATCACCGCAATCTGCGACATCAATGAGGCACATGCACAACGCGCAGCTGACCTGGTCGTCGAAGCCGGATTTCCACCACCTACGCTTTACACAAAAGGCGACATGGATTTCGTGCGCCTGTGTGAGACAGAAGACCTGGACCTCGTCTATAATGCCACTCCGTGGCGCTGGCACGTCCCCATTTGCGTAGCCGCCATGGAGAACGGTAAGCACGCTGCAACCGAGGTACCCGCAGCATATACGATTGAGGACTGCTGGAAACTTGTGGAAGCTGCCGAGAAGTACGAGAAGCATTGCGTCATGATGGAGAACTGTAACTATGGACGCTCCGAGATGATGGTACTGACGATGGCGCGGAAAGGTGTTCTTGGCGAATTGCTGCATGCTGAATGCGGATATCTACATGATTTGCGAAGCATTAAGTTCAGCGCCGAAGGCGAAGGCCTCTGGCGAAGAGAACATGCCAAAACACGCAACGGTAATTTGTACCCGACTCATGGCCTGGGCCCGGTTGCCCAGTGCATGGATATCAACCGTGGCGATCAATTCTCCTACCTCGTCTCGATGAGCAGCCCCTCGCGCGGACTGCAGATCTATGCCGAAGAAAACTTTCCTGCTGACTCACCAATGCGTAAGGAAAAATATGTCCTTGGGGACGTCAACACGAGTCTGATTAAAACTGCTCGTGGCCGGACTATCTTCGTCAGCCATGACTGCAACCTCCCACGCCCTTACAGTCGCATCAATCTCGTGCAGGGCACGAAAGGACTGTTCCAGGGATACCCGGACAGGGTTCATATTGAAGGAATGACGGAAGGCCATGGATGGGATGATCCCGAAGAATACAAAGACGAGTTCGATCATCCGTTCTGGAAAGAACTGGAGAAAGATGCCGAAGGAGCAGGACACGGAGGAATGGACTTTATCGAGGACTACCGGCTAATAAAATGTCTCCGGGAAGGAAAGCCCACTGACATGGATGTTTATGATGCAGCCGCGATCAGTGCCGTGTGCGAACTGTCCGAACGCTCAGTTGCTTCTGGAAGCATGCCCGTAGAATTTCCAGATTTTACCCGTGGGCGATGGAAAACATATCCCGTTCGAGAACTTGACGTGCCACCCACAAGTTAAATTTTCTCGACCTGGTAGGCGCAATGCCAGTTTCTCCCGTCCCGTTTATTCCGTAGTGCTTGCCACTACACATCAGGGCGGCTCTAACCTACGCTAATTGTCTCACGATGATGCGATCCTGAAGAGGAGTTCGTTTTTCGATTGACGGGACTTTATGCAGCCCGACGACTCGATTGATTCTCAGAGGTAACCTATTATGAACGTCAAAAACATTCTCTTCCCAACCGATTTCTCGTCGCAAGCAGAGAGGGCGTTCGTTGTTGCGGACCCGCTGGTAAGGCACTACTCGGCCCAACTGCATATCCTGCACCTTATCTCCTGGCATGGTACGAGTGTTTTCGCCAGGTCTGAGTACGGTCTCCCGGAGTCCGAACAAAATCGCATACTCGGAAAGCTCGAACGGGAAGCAAAAGACCAGCTTAGCGATACGTTCGGTATTTCACCCGACTATTACGTGCAGATGGTAAAGGAAACCAGTTCAAGCATAGCTGAAGGGATAGCACAATACGGAGCAAGACACCAGATCAATCTCATCGTCATGGGAACGCGCAGCGGGCACGAGCTCTTTCGACATTTTTTCGGTGGGACGGTCGACAATGTCATTCGATTGACGGATATCGCGGTGCTTGCAGTCGGAGCCAAGGCTGCGACGCCGACAGATATTAATCGTGTCCTGGTTCCGATCGATATGTCCGATCATAGTCCCAGGCTGCTGAAGCGGGCAGACACCTTTTGCAACTCGTTAAGTGCCCGAATGCATGTCGTCCATGTCATCGGGGATATGGAACCCGTTCCAGCAAGCTTTGGGACAGAGGGATTCGCTAATCCGCCGTCGACTGCTGAAATTGAAGATATCAGACGTCACGTCGTAGAACTGGTCCATGCGAATGTCGAGAACCCTGACACCGTCGAGATTACCGTTGAGTCAGGGGATTCTGATTCTGAAATTGTGCGACTATCCGAACAGCACAATGCGGACATCATAGCGATAGCGAGTCATGGACATAGTGGTCCCAAGCGAATCTTCCTCGGCAGCACGACTAAATACGCCATACATCATGCCCCCTGTCCCGTGCTTGTACTAAAAAGTTCGGGGGACTGGCCGGAGGACGAAAGCTCGCCCACGTTGGATACGTAGTTCTTGCGGACAGATTTTATTTGATAATTGCTCGTTTGATAGTACGGGCAATCCCGCGTAACGTCCAGATCACTTTATATCGGAGCCGAGTTACGGCGCCTGAATCTGGGGGGCGCATCGCCTTCTGGCCGGCCCACGACCTCAGGATGTCAGAGTCGGCGCTATTTTTTGATTGCCAGCAATAGGACTCGAAAGTAGTAGCGGAAAAGTAATCCGTAAGCGCCTGTTTGAACGCTGCTTCGTTTTCCTGCTCACCAACGAACACGGTCCACTGTGTTTTGTGCTCCCAGAAAGACTCGAAACGTTGCACATGATATTCCGTGGTATCGAAGATAAAAGTTGCCCAGTCATTTCTGTTGAGTGAACCGAGGCGACCCGAGCCGGGGTAGAAAGCATTGAAAGTATAGAATTGTATTTCTGTTTCTGCGGCTGCCCGTCGAGCTAATTGATGGACGAGGACGTGAGCGGGGTGCCCGTAGTCACCGGTGGAGCCGTGCGTGAGCAAGGCATCAGGCCTGGATCGATTGATCTCCTCGGTTATCGAAGCGACTATCGCGTCGGGATTGTGATCGGGTGCCCGAAGGCGCGAGCCATCCGGTTCCGGATCCACACAATCGAGAAACTTTACGGACGATACGCCGAGGACGCTGGCCGCCCGGATCATTTCAGCCTCCCGGACATCAGCAATCGTCTCTCGCGTCGCAATTGGCGGATGTCCCAGTCTCCCGCCTTCTCCTCGCGTCAGGCAGATAATATTGACGGGAATATCATTGGACGTCAGATGATACAGGAGCCCTGAGCAAAAGATTTCATCGTCAGGATGGGCAACGACAAGAAGTAAACCAGACATGCGCCACTACCTGTTTTTGTATACCTGGTACATCTGCTCGAGAATCGCTTCCCACGATCCAGTCGGCACTACGTAGCCGTTTTCTCCCTCGATAACATTTTCCTTCATACCGGTATCCTCCGTGACAATTACCGGAACTCCACACATCATTGCTTCCATGGGAGCATACCCGTAGCCATCCTGAAAAGAAGGATGGACGTAGCAGTCCGCCTTCAGCAGGTAAGGAAGAGGATCTCCTGCAAGTTGTACTAAACGTGGTTCACGCTGCTTCCATTCTTGCATGTACTTTCGCATTTCGCGTGTTGCCCAGCCACCAACCAGGACAAGCTCGGCATCCTGAACCTGCAATCTGGAAAATGCTTCGAGGAGCAGTTGTGTACCTTTCGTAATTGAGATGCTGCCCGTGCATACGACGCGGAACGTTTCGTCGGTGCGAGGTTCATCGGCTGGCTTGAACCGAGGATTAGTCTGCAGGTACGTCCTCTCTAACTTGTCGGCCGGTATCCCATAGTCGAGAAACGATTGGCGAGTGTACTCCGAGTTCACGTAGATCTTGTCAGCCAGCGCATATTCTTGAAGTTGCTTGTCGACCATCTTCTGATGCAGCCAGGTCTTTTCTATTGGCCAACGCGCGTATGCTTCATCATACTTTGCCTTCGTGTACGAAATATGGGCGGTTGCCGAATGCAACTCCAGACTTCTGGCACCGAGACGGCGAGCTTTTTTCGCGGCGTGCAGGAATTGTCCCGCGAAGCCGCCATAACAATCGACCTCATTCTTGATAGCGCGGGCAACGGACCGGTCGAAAAGATCCGCGGATACGTAGTGTTTGAGGCTCCCTGTGTATCGCAGCGGATATTTTATAATCAGGTCGGCGAGCGTTTGCGAAATAATTTGTCCGATTAACTCATCATCCTTATGAATGCCAGTCGAAAAGTAAGAGCGGAGCTCGCCCATTGCGCGCGTCTCTTCGACGACTTGAGCAAAATGAGCACCCATGCCCCCACGATCGTAAGGCGTCTTGCAAGCTAGCGTTTTCATAAAGAAAGGATGAGTCCCTAAAACGTAGTTTTCGGCTACCGCAGGTAGGGCTATAGCGGTGTGGTTGTGTTTTCGAGTTCGCTCAGGACAGTGTCGAGCGATTCCACCAGTAAGTTAGCGTTGTCGGTGTCAAAGACCATGGGTGGCTTAATCTTAATGACATTGTGCAATGGCCCGTCGATGCTAAGCAGTATCCCTTTATTTCTCATCCGGTTAACGAGGTAAGCAGATTGCCAGGCAGCGGGCTTTAGTGTTTGCAGGTCTTCAACAAGTTCGACACCGATGAACAGACCACGGCCCCGAACATCTCCTATCAATGAATATTTACCCTTGAGGCTTTCCAGTCGGCGCATAAGATACTCGCCGACTGCCTGCGCGTGCTCCTGAAGGTGTTCTTCTTCGAGGACATCGAGGACTGCGAGACCGGCGGCACAGGATACCGGATTGCCTCCAAACGTATTAAAATACTCCATCCCGTTGGCGAACGTGTCTGCAATTTCCCGGGTCGTGACAACAGCACCGATTGGGTGCCCGTTCCCGATTGGCTTACCAAGTGTTACGATATCCGGCACGACTTTCTGTAACTGAAATCCCCAGAATTCGTGGCCGACTCGACCGAAGCCAACCTGTACTTCGTCCGCGATACAGACACCGCCGTTGGCACGAACAATTAGATACAATTCCTGGAGATAGTTTTCCGGTAGCACAATCTGCCCGCCACATCCCGGAAGCGATTCGGCTATAAACGCTGCGAGTTTCTCGCCGGAGCTTGCAAGAAGTCTTCCAACATCTGCAGCGTAGTTGCTCCCGGCATCATTGCCTGAATATTTGCCACGATAGGTATCCGGGAGATCTGCAAGAATGAGATGGTCTTTGACCTGACGACCTCCCGGTCCTTCAAACTTATACGAGCTTATGTCGATGAGGGCATCAAGGTTGCCGTGATACGCAGCCTTCAAGGCAAGAACATGCCTCCTACTGGTGGCTGCGGTTGCCAGGCGAAGGGCCAGATCGTTTGCCTCGCTTCCAGAATTGACTAGGAAGCAAACGTCGAGTGGATCCGGAAACGTAGCCGTCAACCTCTCTGCGTACTCAAGAATGTTGTTGTGTAGGTATCGCGTGTTAGTATTGAGCGTTCTCAGTTGGGCTACAGTGGCTTCGACGACTCTGGGATTACAGTGACCGACATGACAGACGTTGTTTACGCAATCAAGAAATTGTCGCCCTTCCGAATCGTACAGATACTGACCAATGCCCTTAACGATAATTAGAGGCTCGTCGTATGACAGACTAAGATTTGAAGGTAGATGACGCGACCGCCTGTCGAGGAGAGTTGAAAGCGGAACGTTTTTGAAGGATGCGTCGAGATTAAACAAAATATTTGGGTCCGGGCACATGCTTGTCCACAGTTTCCGATGATCGGGAGAGGCGACACCGGGGAAAGTATTGTCGAATCCGAACAGGTCCAACATTATTTGAAAATGCAGGTGTGGCACCCATCCGCCATTTTCTTGTGGAGCTCCGAGGACACCGATTGCTTCCCCGGCTGAGACAGAATCGCCGACGGCTGGAAATTCGTGTGAGACTGGAGCGAGGTGCCCGTAGAGTGAGTAGAAAATCTCACCATCAGGAGTTTTGTGCCGGATGATGATGACCGTTCCGTAATCCAGATCCGCTTCGAACGTAGCTACGCTATGGATCGTGCCATCGAACACCGATTGAACTACCGTCCCTGCTGGTTTAAAGAGGTCAATACCGAGATGAATTGTTCGATTTGCCTGACCATTTACCCTGTACTGATCGGCTGCGTAGCAGAGTCGTGGTTCATTGTAGTACCCCACACCGCAGGTAGCGTTGTTTTCTGACAGGAGCGCATCAATGCGACGACCATCCTCAGCGGGATCCACTCTCTCCGAAGCGTCAAAGACTGTGGAGTCGACTGAAAAGTCGATCGGGAAACAGGTATCCCCTTTCGTCAGCTCGAGTGGAAACGAGTGAGCCTGTGAATCAGACAGGAAGGATGTTACGGAATGATGGTTGGGATAAACGGGATACCCGGCCGCCGCGCGCAGCGCGGCGACGCTTACCTCTTTCTGCAATGAAGTAAGATGGTGCAGGAGTTTCCACGCGCTCGACTCTGATGATACCTGGTACGGCGTAAACGCATCGTCCGTCTTTTGCCGCGCCGACATAATTACCGAAAGGCAGAGCCTTGCCAGAATAAAATCAAACAAATACGTGGCTTCCGTTTCGGAGAGCGGCCTTATTTCGCAGTAGCCGGAAATAAAATGACAGGCAGAAAGGATTGGGTCATTCTGGTCCATCAACAGATATGCCAGTGCTACGGCTGGCTCAACGACGGTGTATGTGCGAACCATATCTCCGAAATCGATAATCCCCAGAGTTGGATGATCACGATCGTACAGAATATTAGCATCGTTCAGGTCGTTGTGAATCAATGAAATTGGGAGATCACCGTCGACGAGGTTCCGAGTTTTCTCAAAAGTTGATAGCGTGGTCTCAACGAGTACACGATCACGGCCATCGGCTATTGAATTTGTAAACGGAAGTAGTTCATACGCGTGACGAATATCCCATTCGATTTTGTGATCGCCTTGAGGATCGTTTAGCGCCATCAGACCGACGTCCAATTTTCCGGCGGCACGACCAACTCGTTGTAACAGGGACGGTGACCGATAGCGGACATTGGTTAGTGGAGTACCGGCAAGAAAAGATGTCAGTCGGACGACGTACAACGTACCACGAACGGTGACGCCCCTTGCGCATGGGGAGCCGGAGGTTTTCGGTACACGAACGTACGGCTGATAGTCCAGGCTGGAAAGATGCGTAGTTACTCGATCCTCAAACTCCCACCGGTCTAGCTTATCCGGATCGGCGCTCACCTTCAGGGCATACTGAGGTTCTTCGTCTACAATGACTGCAAAGTTCTGGTCGTCATATCCATCCATCGCCATACATGTGGCGACGAAGCCGAACTCATCCAGGATAATGGACTCGGCATCTTTCTGGGAGATTCGTAAATCAGTATCCCCCATTTACGACGAGGTCTTCTCGGTCTCTGTGTACGGTGGCATGTTCTCGATCAGATATCTCGTGAGCAGATTGTACAGATGACGGGTCGTACCCTTACCCTCCCAGATCCCATGAGATCTGTTCGGATACGACATCATGGTAAAATGTTTGTTGTGTTCAATAAGCTTGTTAACGAGAGCTTCGGTTCCCTGATAATGAACATTGTCATCGCCGGTCCCATGAACAATCAGCAGGTTACCTTCCAACTGATCAGCAAATGTAATTGGGGACCCTTGTTTGTACCCTTCTGCATTCGTCACGGGATGACCAGAGTATCTCTCCTGATAGATAGTATCGTAGTATCGTTGGTCCGGCACTGGTGCCACCGACATACCGGTATTGTAGATGTCCGGATATCTGAACATCGCATTTAAGGTCATCGACCCACCGCCACTCCATCCCCAGATCCCGATTCGGGAGGTGTCCACATAATCCCTGCTGCCAATCTGTCGGGCCGCAGCTGCCTGATCTGCCGAAGCCAGGACGCCAACGGCACCGTGTATTACTTTTCGCCATTCGCGTCCACGCGGAGCAGGTGTCCCCCGATTGTCAATCGACATAACGATGTAGCCTTTTTCCGTGAGCAAGTGGTGCCATAGATATCGGGACCCGGACCACCTATCGAGAACGGTCTGCTGCCATGGCTCCCCGTAGACAAAGAACAGGACAGGATACTCCCGCGATGGATCGAAGTCCCGAGGTCGCATTTCCCATCCGTCTAACAACGTACCATCGCCGGCATCTACGCGAAAGAAAATTGTCTCATCCCTCCCCAAGTCGGCGACTTTTTGGCTGAGTTCCTCGTTTGTCACGAGGGGTCTAATCGAACGGTGGCCTTCGATTCTTACGAGGTCGACCTGCTGAGGTGTATCGAAAGTACTGAAGGTGTGTATTGCCCATGTCCCACCAGGAGACATGTCGTAGGTATGAAATCCGCGGGCGCCTTCGGGGGTGATTCTCTCACGTGTTCCAGAACCGTTTAACGGAACGCGATAGAGGAACTGGCGCGTAGGATCGTCGGGTGATGCATAGAAGTAAATCCACCCCGACTCTTCGTCGATATCCACAATTCGAATGACATCGTAGTCTCCAGGAGTGAGCAGTCGCTGCCAGGCACCGTCGCGTGCGGTTTGGTAAATATGTCGCCAACCGTCGGCTTCACTGACCCAGGTGAAAGAATTGCCGCCGTCTATCCATACCAAATCATCTACAACATCGACCCAGGCATCATCGGAATCGACATGGACAATTCGCCTGGTTCCTGTTCGCGTATCGGCAAGTGTAACTTGATTCTGATTCTGGGCTCGATTCAGGTGCTGGATTATTAACTCAGTCGAGTTGGCCGCCCAGTCCATCCTGGCGATGTAATTATTCCGAGGGTCGTCCGAAAGTTGGAACCACTGCGTATCGCCACCGCGACTGGAGACTACACCTATTTTCGACGCTGAGTTAGTCTGCCCGGCTTTGGGGTACTGGACAGCAATTATTTGAGAATACAGCGAATCGGTATTGTTGATCATAAGAAAATCACGAACTCCCGAGGCATCCAGTTGCCAGTAAGCAATTTTCTTCCCGTCCGGACTCCATCTAAAACCATCGCGAAGGCCGAACTCTTCTTCATGTACCCAATCGAAAGTACCGTTTATGATTGTGGCAGAGCCGTCGGATGTAAGCTGTGTTACCTTCGAAGTAGAGAGATCTTCTACATAGAGATTGTTTTTCTGCACGTAGCCAGCACGCGACGCATCCGGGCTGAACTTTGCAAACATCAGGGTTGACGGTTCGAAATCGGATCCGAGCTGACGAAGTGTATCGTCTGACACCAAATAAACCCAGTAGTCACCTCTAGTATTCTGCCGCCACACTCGCTTCGTGTTGGTGAATATCATCAGCTTCGATGCATCGTCGGACCACGCATAGTCGCTGATCGACAGTGGCTCCGTCGAACCCGACGGCGTGAGTTGTTCTGCGCTGACTAGAACGCGCCGACGCCCGGATGCCGCATCGTACCCGATAATGTCAGTTCCAGAACCCGATTCGGCCCGCTCGAGTGTTGTATATCCTGACCCATCGGACATCCATCGTGCGGGGCCAAAACGATCGGGTGTAAATTTCCCAGCGACAAAGATGTCGTCGATAGAAATATTGGCCGGATTATCTTGCGCCAACAGTTCGGAGGGCACAAAAATCAATGTGATAGCTACGACGGTAGAAGCTATCAGGTGCTGGACGGTGCTACGTATCATTGAGATTATCTATTTTTCTGAGGTTATCAGATGCGAAACTGAGTAGCTGACTTCATCATCGACTGCACCTTCAATGTAGTCAATTGAAACCGTTACTGGAAAGCCGAGGTCGTCATCATACGAGGCCGAGATAGAGTCGGCGCCGCCAAATCTGGCAGATCTAATGATGTCGAACAATTTGTCTACGGTCGGTATGAAGGACAGCTCATTTTGAGGGACAGGCTCATTGTCCAGGATCCTGGTGGCAGCTACGACGGCATTATCGGATACGACAACCAACGCCGGCGTCCACCCTGCGATTGTGCAGAAGCACCCTACTTGAATCTCGAACGAGTAGTTACTGATTTGTCTTGATTCCCATCGATCCAGCGCCCGCTGATAGGCATCTTTTTTTTCGCCGAACAAACTGCACGACGTAAGCAATAAAGGCAGAAGGACGGCAATCCATAAAGTGGGACTATGACGCATTGTGAACAACGTTTTCAAGTTCGGTGATCCGGCTGGACAAGTCCAGAGGGACAAGTTCTCCGGGGTGTTTTCGAACGATGTAAAGGATTTCTAAAGCCGTTCCATAAAACAGGTTCGAATCCGGTAAGTCCTGGTCCGCGGCAATGTCTCCTCGAGTCTCAAACAAGTTTGCCAGGCTGACCGCGAAATCAGTATCCACAGCTCCATTGACTTTCAGAAGATCTAACAGTTCCGATTCAGGCATCGCCATGATCTTGTCCAAATCCATGCCTAAATGCTGCTGTACAGTTTGTTCAATAATCTCTGCGGCTAACTCCGGGTTACTTGATTTACGGGCGACGAGGGCCCTTGCAATTGCCAGGGCGAACTGGTTTACCTGCCGCATTATAACGTCGCGTTCCATCCAATATTAGAGTTTAAGAGTTACCTTGCCGGAGTAACGTGTTGTAGCAAGTAGCAGTGAAAGAAATTTCCGACGACATCTCTATATCGATACTAATCGCCCAGGTTGTGCTGGCGTCCTACTTGCTGGGATTGGTAGGGGTGATCCAGTTCATTGTGTATCCCATTTTCGAGCTGTTAGACTCGGAAAGCTTTCGAGATGTTCACGAACTACATGTTCACCGTATTACGTGGATCGTGGCGACCCCCATGGTTGGCGAACTAATTATCTCCTGCGTGCTATTGACGAATCCCCCTGCAGCCGTAAGTTCGTGGCTAATTTGGGCAGGGATGATGCTGACGGTAATAATTTGGCTGTCTACTGCGGTTTTACAGCTACCGCTACATCGTCGACTGCGGAGGCGGTTAATGCCTGACCTGTCCAGGAGATTAACGTATTCGAATTGGATTCGGACGATTGCCTGGTTCTCGCGTGTGGTGGTCTCCGTCTGGATGCTGGTCCTGGTGTTAGCAGCATGAATTGCTGTCACAAGACTGCCATTCGCTTGAGATGGTGGTGCTGTCCGTGGTTGTACGAATCCTAGGAAAAAGTCTAGGAAAAAGTCTAGGAAGTCTCTAGCGTTTTCTTATTTAGTCCGGGGTGCAATTCGTGGTTAAGTTGCTACCGGGGAGGAGGTTTGGAGGCCCCCGCGAACAAAGTCAGCGAACAGCCACAACCCGTTCAGCTCAGTCCTCACCTGTCGCTATGGCCCTCGACTCATCCGTGATCCATTCGCTCCACGACCCTACGTACAGCTTCGGCATTTCATAACCAGCAGCCACCAGTGCCAGTGCATTGTGAGCCGCAGTAACGCCGGAACCACAGTATGAAATAATATCAACCTTTCCGCCGATCTCCTCAAACCTCGTACGGAGGTCACCGACAGCCTTGAACGAACCGTCCGGATTCAGATTCTCCTTGAACGGAAACGAGGCTGCTCCTGGAATATGACCAGCTATCGGATCTATCGGCTCATCCTCTCCAAGATACCGCTCTCTCGACCGTGCATCGATTAGCTGTATACCTTCAGCAACGGCACGAACTACATCTTCCGACGAGACCAACATCGTGCCATCGACCTGCGGCGTGTACTCGGTCCTTTCTACGTTAACGACTCCATTGTTGACGGGGAGTCCCTCTCTGAGCCAGTGATTCCAACCTCCATCAATGACGGCAACTCTTTTATGGCCGACATATTTTAGCAACCACCACAACCTCGCAGCGAATGCACCACCTGAATCATCATACGTGAATACCTGGGTGTCATTTGAGATTCCTGCCGACTCAAGGAAACCGACAAATTTCGTCAATGTCGGTATCGGGTGTCTGCCTGTCGCTCCGGGAATAATGTCTCCCGACAGATCTCTATTCAGGTCGGCATAGCGGGCCTCGGCAATATGGCTTTCCTTATACACTCTGTGGCCAGCAGATTCGTCTGCCAGCGAAAATCTACAATCAACGAAAACAGTGTCATGCTCTTGCCGCCAGTTCCATGCCGCTCGGGGATCCACGATCGTCTCGAAACCTTCATGTTCCATGCTATGCGAACTCACTCTAATAAAAAGGATGCCGGTCTGGAAACATGTTTACAACTCGCAACCCGAAGATTTGAAAAACCGTCTCGGTACCCTCGGATACGATAGAATACTCTCCGCCAACGTCAAGAAAATGAATTTCCTGCCACGACCCGTCCGCAAAGCCAAACTCGATTCTCCGGTCAGCATTTTCAAGAACGATATCCGATGTAAGCTCTGAAAAACGGTCTGTATGAAGCGGAGAAAAATAGGCGGCCCACTCTTCAATTTTAGCCTCGTCAATAGGGTGGACTCCATCGGTATCGGTCAATTTCCATCCCTCCGGCGTACGTAATAAAGTCATCTCGCCATTGGGCGTAAAAAATCTAACTTCTTCAACGATGGCAAGATCGATATCTGTAATAATCCTTTCTCGCCAAACGTCCGCACGAATAATAGTATTTATGCGTCCTCTAACCAGGTACACGTTCGGGTCATCGTCGACTCGAATGTACTGGGTTGCCACGTCCTTTCCACCACGCCCCACTCTAACTCGTACTGATTTTTCCGGAGAGGTCAACGAAATCGTCGGGGCGTCGGTCCCGACTCCATATTGCATAAACTCACTCTCGTCATCCGTAATGTATTTTTCAACTGAAAGTTTGTCGATGGTCATCAACAGATTTTCAATAGGTACCGGGTTCGCCGGTGCATCAACTGGAGATACCATTCGCCACTCCCCATCTTCCATGCGCAGTTCTGCTTTCTCGTCGTACCGCTCAATAGAGATTCTGTTGACCTGAGTGACTTCAATGTCAACGACATCCTGCGGAAGCCGCGTACATCCTGTAAGAATAATCGCGAAAAAGGTCAGAGGTAACAGGTTCCAGATATAGTGCATGGTGTCAGACATTTCCCTTGCTACGGCGCTCATCCAATACACGCTCTACGTCGCGCAGATAGAGGCCTTGACTGCGAATCAAAACTATCAAATGATACAGTAGGTCGGCCGTTTCATCAAGGAAAGCCGCCTGGTCTTTTTCGACGGCGGCAATGACGACTTCTACCGCTTCCTCCCCTACCTTCTGCGCAATTCGGGCGTGCCCGGAAGTGAGCAACTGTCTAGTGTATGAGCTTTTGTCACCTGATTCTAACCTCTCGTCGACAATATCCTGCAGTTGATGTAGCACGCTTGGCCCGATCCCTGTGATATCTCCTCCTTCCTTAAAACAGGACTGACTTCCCGTATGACATGTTGGTCCCTTTGGGTCAACTCGAATGAGCAACGCATCACTGTCACAATCCGGGACAGCCGTGACAAGTGTCAGAACATTCCCTGATTCCTCTCCCTTCTTCCACAATCTCTTTTTTGATCGTGAATAGAAGGTGACAAAACCCGACGCGAGGGTCTCCTCAAAGGATTCGCGACTCATGTAACCGAGCATCAAGACGCCACCAGTCGCATCGTTCTGGATGATGGCGGGAATCAATCCACCTCCTTTCTCCCAGTCCAAGTTGTCGAGATCGATTTCTACAGACGTACGCATATTCCTCTGTCGTTTAACTCTTTCTTAAGATCCCCGATCGAAATCGCTCCGGAGTGAAACACGGAAGCCGCAAGTGCTCCCGACACATCGCAAAGCTCGAAGACGTCAGCAAAATGATCTACTGCACCGGCGCCTCCCGATGCAATAATTGGCAGACTGCAACCGCGTCGTATTTCCCGCAGATGTTCAATGTCGTATCCCGTTTTTACTCCGTCCTTGTTCATAACGTTCACCACGATCTCCCCCGCGCCCCTCTGCTCCACTTCCTCTACCCAACGATCCGTGGTCCAATCCACGCGGTGCGATGACGCAACGTCACCTGTATGACTGAAGACGTGGTACTGCCCATCTCTAGCATCAAAAAAACTATCGACTCCTATAACTACACACTGCGATCCAAACTCGTTCACCAGCTCATCGACAAGTTGAGGGCGCATCAATGCTGGCGTATTGATTGAGATTTTGTCTGCGCCATTTTCAAGGATCAGTCCCGCATCCTTTACCGAACGAATACCCCCGGCTACAGAAAAAGGGATATCCAGTTCGCGTGCAACATCCTTAACCCAGGTCGTACTTACTACACGATCTTCGACAGATGCCGTTATGTCGTACAAGACCAACTCATCAGCGCCTTCATGTGCGTATCGGACGGCAAGCGGGACTATATCTCCAGCGATCATATGATCCTTGAACTGCACGCCCTTGACAACTTTACCGTCGCGGACATCCAGGCACGGAATTATTCTCTTTGCCAGCATTTATCTCGCGTCCTCCAGAATTATTCGCCCGTCCAGTAACGCTCGACCCACTATCACGCCGGACACCCCGGGAATATTGAGCTCTTGAACATCTTCAATTTTTGACACACCGCCCGAAGCCTGAAATTGCAGATCGGGGTACGTCGATACGAGTTCGCGATAAAGTTCGACGTTAGGTCCACCCATCATACCGTCTCTACTGATATCCGTTGTAAGAATTTCAAGAAAGCCAGCCTCCTGGTAGCACGTTAACAGATCGCTCAGAGACAGAATCGCATCGTCAACCCATCCGTGAATTACTGGCTGGTAACCCTCGGAGTCACTTGGACGCACATCGATAGCCGGGATAATTGTACCTGGGTCCATTGAGTTTGCCCAATCAATCACTAACTGCGGATTTTGTATAGCGACACTGCCGACAACGACATGTGATGCCCCGGCTTCAAGGAGATTTTCGACGTCTTCAATAGTGCGCACACCGCCACCCACCTGGATGTGACATCCGCCAGGTGAGACAAGCTGATTTACCAGTTGCGTCTGCCGATTGGCTGGATTTTTTGCTCCTGAAAGGTCAACTATGTGTACTCGACTTGAGCCGCCAGCAACATATTTCTCTACCAACTCGACAGGATCCAGAGCATAGTTGAGGCGATCATTGAAATCACCCTTTCTCAAGCGTACGACCCGCCCATCCAGAATATCAATCGCCGGAATTATCATGATTCCAGTTGTAGAAAATTCTGCAACAACCTGGCGCCGGCAGAGCCTGACCTTTCCGGGTGAAACTGCACGCCGTAAAAATTACTTTCTTTAACCGCTGCTGAAAACTTGCTCCCATACTGACCTTCGGCAATAGTCACGTCTGAAACAGGCAGCGCGTACGAATGAACAAAATAGTATCGCTCGTCCGGCGACAAGCCATCGAAAAGTTCGGACTCTCCACGAATGCTCACTGTATTCCATCCCATATGCGGGAGCACCTCGCCTTTTCCTATTTTGAGTTCCTGGACACTTCCGCGCACAACACCAAGACACTCGGTGTTCCCTTCATCAGAGTGTTCGGCTAGAATCTGCATCCCAAGACAGATGCCGAGCACTGGCTGCTTGCTGCTTCGTAACACACCTGCCAACCCTTTCTGTTCGATCGATCGCATACCAGCAGCCGCTGAACCTACACCCGGAAATATCAACCGGTCTGCACTTTCAATTTCATTGCGATTATCAGTCACAAACGTCTTTACGCCCAACCTGTCGAACGCAAAGCGCACCGACGCGAGATTAGCGCACCCCGTGTTTACGATTACAACGTCTTTAGTCATAGCATTCCCTTGCTACTCGGTAATTCCGTGCCCGAAACTGTCACCGCCTGCCGCAACGCCCTTCCAAAACATTTGAAAATTGACTCGACTTTATGATGAACATTTTCTCCCGACGCCGACATGTGGATATTTGCTTTCAACGAATCGGCCAGTGAACGAAAGAAATGCTCAACCATTTCCGTACTGAAGTCACCGACCTTATCTCGATCAAATTCTGCTTCAAACTTCAGATAGGGCCGGCCGGAAAGGTCGACCAGACATTCTGCACGGCAATCATCCATCGGCAATGCAAACCCGAAGCGCCCGATGCCGACCTTGTCAACCAATGCTTCTCGCAACGCCTCACCTATCACGATACCAGTATCCTCAATAGTATGATGGTCATCGATGTGCAAGTCGCCATCAACATAGACCGCCATCCCTATCCCTGCATGAGTTGCAATCTGATCAAGCATGTGGTCAAAGAAACCAATTCCGGTTTTGAACTCGCGCTCCGATGGATCATCCAGGTCAACTCTCACCTCGATGGAGGTCTCGTTCGTCTTTCTCAGAACCCGCGCACGTCGCTCCCGCGATGTAAGCTGACGCACAATAGTAGGCCATGGACGTTTTGTGCGTTCATACTTGATACTGGTAATACCCATGTTCCGTGCAAGCGCCACGTCACTATCGCGATCTCCAACTACTGCGGATCTCTCGAAATCAATCTTCCCACTTTGCAAATATGTACTCACGAGTCCGAGTGATGGTTTGCGACACGAACACCCATCGTCAGGAAGATGCGGGCAGATTAAAACATCTTCAAAAGTTATTCCTTGCGACTCCAGGATTGACATCATTTTATTGTGCGCGACGTCAAAATCTTTCTGTGGAAATGATGCCGTGCCAAGCCCATCCTGGTTTGTGACCATCACGAGGATGTACCCGGCGCTTTGCAGCTGAAGTAATGCAGGAATTACACCGGGTTCAAAATTGAGCTTGTCGAGACTATCTACTTGCTTATCTGTTATCGGTTCGTCAATCAACGTTCCGTCCCGATCTACAAACAGGTACTTATTTTTCATTATCGATGCCTCCGGTCTCGCGAGTTTGAGTACTCCCATTTGAGATGGCATCTAGCCGAATTGTCACTGCTCGTTTGTGCCCTTCAAGCTCCTCTAAAGATGCGAGGACTTCAATCGTTCTTCCGATTTCTTGCAGGCCCTTTTTTGTCAGTGACTGGATAGTCGTTGTTTTCTGAAAATCACGAACGGTGAGTCCGGATGAGAATCTCGCCGAACCGTGAGTGGGCAGAACATGGTTGGTGCCTGAAGCATAGTCACCTGCACTTTCCGGGCTCCAATCGCCAAGGAATATTGACCCTGCGCTGGAGATATTTTCAGCCAGTAGTGCGGCATCGTCGGCCTGAATAGACAGATGCTCAGGTGCGTACGAATTTGCAATATCAATTGCGTCTTCCAGTGTTCGGCATTCTATGGCGATAGATTCGGCAAGTGCAGCTGTGGCAATTGTATTGCGTGGAAGAAGATCAACTTGTTTTTCGATCTCCAGGAGCACGTCCGAAATTAGCCTATCGGAAGGAGATACGAGAATGACCTGCGAGTCTGCTCCGTGCTCAGCCTGAGCGAGGAGATCAGCAGCAACGAATTCGGGATGAGCGTTCACATCTGCAATAAGCATTAGCTCTGTAGGTCCCGCCACCATATCGATGCCAGCACCGTCAGGATCCATGGAGACCTGACGCTTCGCCTCAGTGACGTAGCTGTTACCGGGTCCGAATATTTTGTTGACAGGTGGCATTGAAGATGTCCCATATGCCATCGCGGCGATTGCCTGCGCGCCGCCAACCTGGTAGATCTCCTCGATACCGCACATGGTTGCCGCGTAAATAATTTCGTTAGATATCGGAGGTGGAGAGCAGAGGATTACGCGCCGACACCCAGCGATGGCTGCAGGTACTCCCATCATCAAAACTGATGACACGAGAGGAGCCGTGCCGCCGGGAATGTAGAGGCCCACGGAATCGACTGGCTTTGTAACGAGCCTGCAGGATACTCCCGGAGCGGTTTCAACGAGGAGGTCTGGCTGGAGCTGTTGCTGATGGAACACCTGAATGGTGGACCTTGCCTTTTCGAGAGCCTCACGGGCTTCGGATGAGACGCTTCGCACGGTTTTATCGAGCACTTGCTGCGCAACACGAATTTCTGACCCGTTAAATTGATCAAAGCGCTTCGAGTAGTCGAGTACAGCCTCGTCCCCACGGTGTTGAACGTCAGAGATAATCGATGCTACGATAGCACGCGTCTCCGGATTCGATGACGACCTAGGCCGCCGCAGAATACCGGTCCTCGCCTTCGCATCTAGTTCACTCCAGGAAACTGACCTCATTTCTACTCCATCATTTTTTCGATGGGAAGGACGAGAATCGATGATGCGCCCAATGCCTTGAGTTCTTCCATCGTCTCCCAGAACAAATTTTCACGGCTGACCAGGTGAACGGCAACCTTGTCTTCACGACTGGATAATGCGAGTATGGTCGGGTCTTCCGCACCGGGCAGCAAAGCCACGATTTTCGTCAGCTGATCCTTGGGAGCGTGTAACATGATATACTTCGATTCTCCCGCACTCATCACACCCTTAATTCGTGCAAGCAGCTTGGCAATCAATTTTTCTCTTTGATCGCCGAGGTTCGCATCGCTCCGTACCAGTACCGCCGTCGATTCAAAGATGGTCTCAACTTCTCGGAGTCCGTTGGCTTCGAGAGTTGCACCGGTAGACACAATATCGCATACGGCATCTGCCAACCCTGCTCGTGGTGCAATTTCTACCGCGCCATTAAGGCTACACGTCTCGTAGTCTACATTAAACTTCAACAGGTACTGATTCAGCAGATGAGGATACGACGTTGCAATTCGCTTACCCCGAAGTGATGCTGGCCCAGAATATTCGTGCTCTTCCGGAAGTGCTATCGAAACTCGACATGTCCCAAAAGCCAGGTCAGAAAGTTCTTTGCATTGATTCGACAATCCATCATCTGCTCGTTCCAAGGTATGCTCGATAAGAACATTCCTTCCGACTATGCCAAGGTCGACAACTTCATCCATGACCAACCCTGGAATGTCATCGTCCCTGACAAACAGGACATCGACGGGCAGCACTTCGCAATGAGCAATGAAATGATCCTTCCGTTTCCGAATCTTGAGTCCGCTTCGCATCAGGAGTTCTAGAGAGTCATCACTTAAGCGACCCGATTTTTGAATAGCGAGCCGGAGCCTATTGTCGTGTGTCATAATTCATCTAAATAAGAAACCCCCGAAGAACTCTCCGAGGGCATTTTCAATCAATATAAAATGACCGTTGGAAAGCTCAATTCACGATGCCTCCCAACTCTTTACGAGCAAGAAGACTTACATCAGATGGTGACGATGATGAATCCGAGCGGTCATGATTGATTATTTTGATTTCCAGCAAACTTACGTGATCGCAAGATACTGCCATCTTTACTCTCACGCAACTCGGCCCGGCCCGGTTTGCAATCGCTTCTCGGAATTGGTCAGGCGAAGTAGAGCCAGACTGCAATTACGACGAGAATGAGAACTCCGGAAAGAATGATGTCAATCCGTTTCCGTGGATTCGTAGTCACGGTTTCACCGTCTTTTGGCGTTGTAGCGAATGTTAGTCCGACTAACTGCTCTTTGGACGGAGGATCTGTCAGTAGACTCACCACGACTAGAACAACAGTACAGACGGCGAACAATAAAATAGCAAAGTGGAGGAAATTTACTCCGGCAATCCACGCCCAGATAGTATTGTCGGCCAGGCCTGCATCGGTTGTGCCCGCAATGATTTCAAGGAAAAGGCGCAGCCCCCCGAGGAACAGCCCGGTAAACAAAGAGGCGAGCGCACCCTGCGCATTCAGCCTGCTGAAGAAGAGTCCCAACAGGAAAACAGCGGCAATCGGTGGAGATATGTACGCCTGGATACTTTGAATATAGACGTAGAGACCACCTTCAGCTGCTTCGACGAATGGAATCCACGCAAGCCCCAGAAGGGTCAACATGATTGTCGAGAACCGACCAACCCAAACGAGTCGTCGTTCGCTCGAATCTGGATTGAGCTTTTTATAAACATCCCATGTGATGAGGGTCGAGCACGAGTTGAAAACGCTGGATAAGCTCGACATAAGTGCGGCTAGAAGACCGGCTACGACGAGGCCACGCATTCCGATTGGGAGGAGGCTGGCGACCAGGGCTGGCAGGGCCTGATTTTCGTCGTCGAGGGTCATCTGACCTTGCTGGACGAGAGCGTATGCGATGAGACCCGGGAGCACAAAGATAAATAGTGGTAAGACTTTCAGGAATCCGGCGAATATTGTTCCCCGTCTTGCGTCGTCAACCGAACGAGCCGAGAGCGTACGTTGAACAATAAACTGATCGGTACACCAGTACCAGACTCCGAGAATGGGTGCGCCAAACATTATTCCCGTCCACGGAAAATCAGGATCTGATGCGGGTTTCCACATATCCAGGAAATCCGGTCCAACAGTTTCGGTGAGCACCGTCCATCCACCGACTTGATTCAAACCAAAAATAACAACGGTAATTGCGCCGCCAATCAAAACAAACGTTTGAAGCAAATCCGTATACAACACAGCTCGCAAACCGCCAAATACGGTGTATGCTCCTGTTGCGACGACGACAATAAGTGCCCCGGTCCAAAACGGAACACCGATGCTGCTGAAAACAATCGCACCTGCAAAGATCGTAACTGATATTTTCGTGAGTACGTAAGCCACGATGGAGACGGCAGCGAGATACCAGCGGGCTCCCGATGAATATCGACGCTCCAGGAATTCAGGCATCGTAAACACGCCACTTCGAAGGTAGAATGGCACAAACACCCATCCAAGCAACAGTAGAATGAGTGATGCCAGAACTTCAAATTGGCCTGGAGCTACACCAGACGCAGCTCCCGATCCGGCGAGACCAACCAGGTGTTCTGATCCGATATTCGATGCGAACAGACTCGCTCCAATGACGAACCAACCAACGTTTCGTCCTGCAAGAAAATAGTCTTCACTTGTTTCTATACCACGTCGTTCTCGCAATGTAGCAACGATCGCAACGCCGAAGATGATGACGAAGTATAGTCCGATGACGAACCAGTCAATGAATCCAAGCGCAGTTGCCATTCTGTGTTTCTCTAAAATTTAGTTGGATTTCGTGCGTTGCTTAATCTCGTCAACAATTCCGTTTTGCGACGTCACGCTAGTGGTTGCGATCTGCATATCACAGATCCATCCTATTTCACCTTCGAGGATAGCCACAATTCTCTGAATGACAATTGAGCATCTGTCAAAGTTAGATCTGCTTCTTCGAACGTCACGACTTCAATAGCGGGATCTTCAGTCAGTGTTACAGTCGAAGTTAAAGATTCCCCTCGTTGCTGATACGTGACGTCGACAATACTGTCGGGTTCGGAATCGGCCAATAGTTCGTCCAGTTGCTCAGTATCGGTAATGATCGTGTCGCCCCATCTGAGGATAGTATCTCCGCCCTCGATGCCCGCATTATAGAACGGACTCCCTTTTGTTGTCAACGCACTAACAACGACGGCCCCGTCATCATCGGCAAATCGGGCTCCGGTCCAGATTTCCCCTTCGTTCCTCTTTCGGACATGAAATCCCGCGTTCGCCAGAAGGCGTGCGTAATCGAATGCTTCTCGCCCCTCTATGTATCTGGAGAAAATCCGGTCGGCAAACTTCTGATCCCCTACAAGTTCGCCCAGGGTATTCTTCAGGTCGTCGTTAGTAAACGGCTCCTCGGTGACTCCGAATTTCTTCCACATTGCAGCCATGTAGTCGTCGAGTGTTATTCCATCAAACTCGCTTCGTAGTGTCAGGTCCAGGCCCAGGCCGATCGCACTGCCGAATGTATAATATGAAATAAAAGTATTCGAACGGTTTGTCGGATCAACCGAAACTGCAGCATCAACGAACGGCGCCTGCATACTCATTTCACGCGCAGAGAAATATTGTCTGCCGGGAGAATTCACTACTGTGTTGACGGTCCCACTGAGTCCACGTGCAAAATCTTCGTCGTTGTTAATCCCCGTGCGTCGTATGGAAAGTCCCGTGTAGTAACTCGTGAACCCTTCCGCGAACCACAGCTCACCCGTCATGTTTGCATTCTCAAAATCAAATGGCTCAAGATCTTGAGGCCGGATGCGTTCCACATTCCACTGATGAAAGTATTCGTGAGCCAGAGTTCCCAGGTTCCTGACGGCACCGCTGCTTAGTGGTCGGGTACTTACGATATAAGTAGAATTGCGGTGTTCCATTCCGTCTCCAGAAACATGAGGGAGGTAATCTGCGAGAAATGTGTACTCACCATAGTCGTAGTCAGGTACATCACCATAGATCGCTATTTGTTCGGCAACAACCTTTTTAGCCATCTCAGTGTAGCTGTCGACTTCCTCTTCCGTTCCGTCGTGATGTATGACGAGATTTATTGTTCGCATCTCGTCACCGTCTGCAACCTGCCAGGAACGCTTTGAATATGCGCTGATTTCTATGGGGCTATCGAGGAAGTAATAGAGGTTCGGTGCAGTAAAAATGTCCGACGTTCCACTATGTGCAAGTTGAGTCGCTACCTTCCAGTTTTCATCTGGCAAATCGAACGACACTGATATCGGTGCCTCCACAAATTGTCGAGCCCAGATAAACGTTGCGGGAATGTTTAGATGTGCGTGGGTTCGATCGATCCCGGTATATGTACCGCCTGCCCTATCGGCAAATAATGTATACTTGAATACAAGTTCTGTATCCGTAGCAACAGCATTCCATTGATGAGGATTCGGCCGTGTAACGTCCAGTATATTACCAGCCCCATCCCGGATCTCGACCGAATAAACATTTTTGGCAAATTCATGCAATGCGTAGCGCCCGGGTGATGTACGGCTCATGCGGAACTCAACCACTTCGCCGGGTGAGGCCCCAAAAAGATGGGCTTCAATCTCTGCTTCATGGTGCTCAACCTCCGGAAACGAGACGTGGTACTCGACGCGTTTTTGAGCGTACGCGGAGTTTGAAGCGATGACTGCAAAAAGTGTTGCAACGATTATTGATTCTATCCGCATTTCAATCATTAATATTCTCGAGAGCGACTTCCCAGGATGGAATTTTTACGTCGGCGTTGACAGTAATAGACTGCAATTCAGAATAAGTCGCGCGTGCAGTTGTAAGATCATTTGCGGACGCGGATGCCAGCGCCAGGCCCCGCAGTGACAATGATCGTCGGGGTGCCCGCGAGAGAGCTTTTTCAAATGCGGCTACCGCTTCGCGATAGCGACCGGCTTGTATCAGTACTTCCCCGAGAAGTTCATGAGACGGTTTGGGTATGGCGGGTGGCCCGAACTCGAAACTCATCCCTTCCTCGAGTTCCGCTGTTTGTGAAAGCAGATCTGCGGCTTGATCTACGTAACCCTCGTGCACAAGTATCAAGGACTTCAATTCCTTCTCAAGCACTTCGGCTATGATAGCATTTTCCCCACCACGTTCGTCCTCAGCACGGAGGTCGCGAATCTTTTGAAGTGTTGATCTCGCTTGATCAAGTTCACCAGTTTGCGCGAAGGCGACGCCGCTCGTGAAAAGATCCACCGAAGCGTTGCGTAGACCGAAGTCATCTCCACCCACGTCGATTCGTGCTACATCGCTCGACCACTGTTCACTGTTAACGAGGTATGTTGCCTTCATTGCAATCAGATAACCTCGCATGCCACCAGTGGGGTCTTCCTTCAAGTCATCTTCGAGGGTTCGAATGAGGTCCCGTGCCTCAGCAAACCGACCTTGCTGCAGATAGGCGTAGCTTAGCCATGCCAGGGCATGGTAGCTCCGCGCTCTTTTACCAAGCCCCTTGCGAAGCCGCCGGTCCTCAGCTGCCTGCCACGCATCCTCATTGGAGGAAGCTACACGATCCCACATTCCCATGGCAACGAAAATGTGCGACGGCATATGCAGCGCATGAGATGCCGCGGGAGCGATGTCCGCATACACTTCAGCGGCTCGGAGGCCTACTGGTGCATGAATCGGATCGTCATAGGAATGAATCAGATAGTGAGCAGCACCGGGATGTTTCGGATTACGAGCAAATACCTGTTCAGCGATGCCCGCTGCTTTCATGTACGCTGTAAAATCTCTCGTTCCACGCTGCGTTCCGAGAATAGAAAGTGCGTAAAACGTGGCCGCTTCGTCATCGGCAGGAAAGCGTTCGTGCAGGCGACGCATAGCCTGGCTGTAGCCATTGAGGCGATCCTGTACCTCACCACTACCAAACAGGATTTCGACCGCCGCGAGGTACTCCTGTTCTCGAATTGTGAGCGCCTTGTCCTGCCTGAGCTGAGGGGTCGGCGCGAGCGTCTTCAGGATTGCCTGGCCTTGCTCCGTGAACAGTTGATTCCAGATTGGGCGATACAGCGTCATGACTTCACCCCAGTAAGCCATGGCAAAATCTGGTTGGGCCGCCTGAGCATCCCGGAAAGCCTCCCCGGCATCATCATACTCGAAGCTGTGCAGTAATAGTACTCCTCGCTCAAAGTGCGACTGCGCGACGCGGTCACCTGATGTTGGGAAATTGATTACACCCAAATCCTGCTGAGCATAGACCGAGGTCGTAGACACGAGGATTGATAGGAATCCATAGAAAAACAGACTCTTGAAAGGCATGGCAAAAAATTGCTTGAGTGGTTATTGGTGTCTCCGAAGTTACAAAACGGGACTGTGAAAGTTCAGCCGTCCTGCCGATCGAAAAGTAGACTGCACAGCAGGCTGAGCGGAGCGCGAAGGCATCGAACGGGCGAGTCTACTTCAATTTTTTGGTAGAATACGCTAAATTGACAACAACTGGCTCGGAGAAAGCGGCCAACTCAATATTCTTTCGAACCAGACACATCCTCGTAATCGAATCACCCGGCGAAAATCATTGCTTTAATTGCGGCAGTCCGGTTCGCGATGCCTTTTGTAGCTCTTGTGGCCAGAAGAACCAGGCCCTGCGACAACCGGTCACCAAGTTTGTTACTGAGGCCTTTTCCGAATACTTCGGTATCGATGGTCGGTTCTGGGTGACAACTAAGGCCCTGCTAACCCGCCCGGGTAAGTTGACAAAAGAATACATTGCCGGTCGACGCAACTCCTATCTCCGCCCGCTTCGAATATATCTGATCGCAACCGTTTTCTTTTTCTTCCTGCTCTCCGTCCTGGACCCCGTAGCTGACCTCGAAAAAGCAGTGGGAAGCCAACTCGTTCCTGATACCACCGCCACAGTGGCTTCGCGTTTATCCACGATCGACACCCGGATCAGTGATGATGAGGCAGCGGTCAACCTTCTAATTCGGGAGACCGACTCACTGCAACAGCGTTTCAATTCTGTCAACATTGCTTTCGAGGCGGACAGTTCGAATGGTGTAATACCGGATTCTCTATTAGACGGTCGCGAAGACGAAGTTGAAGACGCGCTGGACGACTTGGAAGATTCCAGAGAAGATCTGGAGCGGCTTCAGAAACGAAACGCGCTGCGGAAAAAGCGATTCCTCTGGCAACAGGATATGCTGCGGGAGTTGCCTCCCGACAGCGTCATTCGACCCGCTGATTTCCATCAGGCGGCCGAGCGCGTTTTTCCTGATGCGAATGGTGGTAACATCGATATCAACATGCCAGACTGGCTGCCGGAAAGCTCATCAATACGCAGGCTGAAAGAAGCACGAACCGATTCTGAAAGGGCATCGGCATTCGCAGACCTGGGTAGGGGAATGATAGAGAAGCTACCCATTGCAATCTTTCTGATGCTTCCGATCTTTGCATTCCTACTCAAAATCATATACATCCGCCGCGACTGGTATTACACCGAGCACTTGGTGTTCGGTCTCCACACACACGCTTTTGCGTTCACCGTCTTTACAGCGATCGCAATCATTTCGGAGATTTTTGGAGACACCAAAGAGGTTGATATTGTCACGATGGTCATGCTTGCCATAGTGATGGGATACTTTTTCCTGGCGATGAAAAATGTATACGGCCAGGGGTACATCAAGACGTTCCTGAAGGCTATACTCCTGGGCTCAATGTATAACATGGTGCTGATCGCCGGATTGATCGTCGCACTTATCCTCGCCGCTGCAATAGGATGAGTACCTGGCAGCAACGTACACCCGCAAGATAGATCTCTCTATATCGTTTCGTGGTAACGCGCAGCCTCACGGGTATCGTGGGCAGTTGTCTGGGATCTCCATTCAAACTTTCGCCTGAGAGGGTGATCTTTACCTTCGATTATATCGGCAATCAGCGACCCTAGTGCCGGGGCAAACTTGAAACCGTGACCGCTACCGCCACCGGCCACAAAAAGACCTGAACATTCCGGGTCTTCGTCGATCCAGAAATCGTCATCGGGAGTATCTGCGTATAGACAAAGGCGCGAATAGACTAACTCGGCATCGGCAAGTACTGGAAGTGCGTCTGAAAGAAAAGCTCTAACCAATTCATATTGCTCCCGAGGAATTTCTCTGACACCATCTGGATCGGTCTCCATTCCGAGGCTGTGTTTTCCGATCTTTACAACACCCTCCGAGCTAAGAGGGAATCCATAGTAACCTGTCCGCGCGACATCAGCTGTGAATGTAGGAAACAACTCCTCGGTAAAAAGCTCAGGAGAGTCCGGACGGAAATGGAATACCGGGTGTCCTGTAGATCTGATATTGGTCTTTAGTGACGGACACAATTTGCTACCCCAGGCGCCGGCAGCCACTACTATGCGTTTGGTAGCAACATCACCTTGCTCCGTTGATATTCCCGCAGCGCCACCGCGGTCACGGATAATCTTTTCGACAGTGACATTTTCATTCACAGTAACACCTGCGCGTCGTGCCATCTCGCACAGTCGCTTCACAACGGCACCGCTCTCCACGAATCCACCATGAGGATTGAAGAATCCGTCTTGAAAATAATCCGGATTCCATGCGGGATATCGACTCTCGATAATGTCTGGTGACATCCGTTCCGGCGCCTGACCGTTTTTCTCGAGCAATCGAAAACTGTCTGCTTCGAAGCCTTGCTCAGCCATTACCTCTCGGCTGCACATCAGGACTCCACTATCATGATACAGCGGTGCCAACCCTTCCCGTTCCCAGCCCTCGTTCCACTCCAGCCAGCCCTTGCGAGCCAGTATCCCCAACTTCATATATTCATCGTCCGACCCATACTCCATCCGAACGACTTTACTTATGTCGGTACCGGCTGCCAATGGGTGAGGAATCAAGCCCTGCTCAAACACCGCAACGGTATGCTCTCGTGCTGCAAGCTCGATAGCCGCCGTTAGACCGAACACGCCCCCTCCGACAATAACAATCTCAGGCTTAGTCATTCTTCTGTCGCGTCAACTTCCGGTACAAGCACAACCTGAACATAGTTTTCCATATCCAGATATTTCACTGCCGCACCCTGTATCATCTCTGGCGTAATTCGTTTTGCGAAATCTGGCAGCCCGGTCAGAATTGAATCGGGATTCAGCCCGTTACGATCATAAAACTGCAACCACTGTAGCCAGTTGCCATTTTGCTGCAAACCCTGCTCAAAACCATTCAAGATTGTTTCTCTCGTCTTGTCGACATATATCTGTCCCGCAGGCGATTCTTTCAGAGCGGTTAGTTCTTCAAACACTGACACCAGGAGTTCGTCGACCCGAGCCGGGTCACATCCAAAGCCAATTGAAATTGAGTATGAGCTTTTGGGATATCTGGATAAGGATCCTCCAACACTCACACCGTACGTTCCGCCAAGATCCTCTCGTAAGACTTCTCGCAGCCTGACGTCAAGTACGTTTGCGAGTGCGGATACAATTCGACGATCTTCCATCGTCCATTCCGCATCACCTGTGAACACAAGCTGCACACGACTCTGCTGCTCGACTCCTTTGCGGACCACCTTCTTGATTACACCGGTCGGGGGAGAAATCCCAAGGTCGTTCCACGTCTCATTTCGGCCTTCAGATGGAAGACTTGCGATATATTTTTCAATCAGAGGAATAATGGTTTCCTCATCGAACGATCCAACGAAATAAAAATCGAAGTCACTTGCGTCAGCAAATCTGTCTGTATAAATATTATATGACGCGTCAAGATCCATCTCTTTGATCAGGTCGGAAGTAACCGGCCTTCTTCTCGGATGATACTGACTCAAGGTCACTGACAACGTATCGAAAAATGCGCGGTTAGGGTCTACGCTAAAACTTTCGACGAGGCTCGCGAGTCGATTTCGGTACGACGCATAAGCGGTGGTATCTGCTCTGGGGTATACCATAAATGCATGGATCATTTCCATGAGGACGTCGAGATCTTCTGGCGCTGCCGAACCTGATATACTTTCTGACATCTCCCCGATCGATGGGCCGACAGAAACGATCTTGCCGGATAACGTCTTTTCGAGCGAAATTGGATCGAGTGTACCGACACCACTCTGCCCTATGAGCGTGGACGCAAAGTCGCCTGGTACATCCAACTCCTGAGGATAAAGTGATGTGCCACCCGAACTGAACGCAGAAAATATTACCTCATCATTTTTAAAATCAGTCTGCTTAAGAATTACATGTGCCCCATTTGATAGGGTGAGACGCGTCACACCGATCGTGTCATCTGTTGAACGTTCAACGATACTACCCGCCGTCGGCGTAGTCGGCAGAATCGGGTCGCCGCTTGTAGCATCATCGTACGGCGTCAATTCAAGATTGGACACCTCATCAAGGATCGACAGGACTTCTGCGTCTGCCGGCGGAGCTGCCGCATCGCTGTCAGGGCCTCCCATCATCACAACGCGGTTTGACTTCGTCAACCAGTGATCGGCTTCCTGATTCACTTCTTCCAGTGCGATGGTCGGAAGCAGCTTTTGGACAAGATCGTACTCGTATGCAATCCCTGGAATCGCCTCGCCTTCCAGATAGTTGCGGACATACTCGGAAGCAAAAACCTCGGACTCAGTTTTGTCCCGTTCGTTGAAGGCCGATCGATACCATCGCAAGTAGGCAGTTTTCTCGCGGTCAAACTCCGACTCCGTGAACCCGAATTGACGAATGCGGTCCACCTCTGTAAAGAGAGTGCGCAGCCCCTTGAGATGTCCGCCTTCGTGGACTACGGCATTTACATTGTAAAACCCCTTATCTCGTACAAAGCCCCCGGCACCACCACCTGCGACGAGGAACGGAGGATCTGCCTGCTGACGAAGTTCATCCAGGCGGCTGTTGAACATATTGGAAAACAACTGCTCCAGGATCTGCTGCCGAAAATCTGTTACGCGAGTAAAAGGCCGCAGTGGGTGCTTGTATATTACACTAACGGTTGAATATGGAGCCTCCTGATCTGTCGCTGACGCAACGAGTGTTTCCTCATGATCCGGTACCTCATAAGATGGTCGTTCGTCCCCGGAGGAAAGAGGAAGATCACCAAAGAGGTTTATAAGTTTGTCCTCTATTTCAGAAGGATCGATATCGCCGACAACAATTACCGCCATCAAATCAGGTCGATACCATTTATCATAGAAACTGATAAGTCTCTCGTGCTCGAAAGACTGAAGAATATCGGGCGTGCCGATAGGGAGGCGACTGGCGTAACGTGAGCCAGCAAGAAGAACAGGTAACTGCTTGTCAAACATGCGGGCATCGGCGCCCCTTCCCAGTCTCCACTCCTCTATCACAACACCGCGTTCTTTTTCTATCTCCTCAGGATCAAACGATACGTTCGAAGCCCACTCGCGGAGTATCTCCAGCCCGGTCTGCAAAATCTCGGCGCTGTCACTACGCACCTGCAACATGTACACGGTCTCATCGAAGCTTGTATATGCGTTGAGGTCGGGACCGAAGCGTGTGCCAATCAATTCCAGGTAGTCTATGAGTTCCTGTTTCTCAAACTTTTCAGTTCCATTAAACGCCATATGCTCAACGAAATGGGCGAGGCCGAGTTGGTCATCGTCCTCGAGGATAGATCCTGCATCAACGGCAAGTCGCAATTCGACTCGGTTCTCCGGCTTGGCGTTTTTCCGGATGTAATAGGTAAGACCACTTTCAAGCGTTCCGGTGACGACTGCCGTATCCAGCGGCATTTCTTCGTCGAGGTCGAGAGCAGGCGGCTGCATCACGTCGAGCTGATCCTCGACAGCTGGCGCGGGAATCTCGTCGGCGTCAGCCACGACAACCGGGCCGCTACTGCTGCATGACGATAGGAGAAACATTATTGCAACGAACGTTGCGAATCGCAAAGGCATGTTGATCGATGGGATTTCTGAAGTTTGGCTGAGGTAGTACGGACTTTATCGGTCACGGATCCTCAGTGTTCTGCCGAATAAAATGAATCTAGTGGAAAGGTGACATTGGGAGAAACCGCGTAGATGTAAATGAGAGTTTGGGGCCGGGAGTTCGCACGCGATCGCAAACATCGGATGGCGGAGTAGACGTGAACGCAATTCCAAAAAGTCGCGGGGGCCTCCACTTCCTCCTCCCCGTCGGCAACTTACTAATACCCGGAACACGGTACTAAATAAACATTTGCTAGACTTATCCTAGCAAATCATCAATTGACTTTGTCAGCATCACTTCCTGACTCGTCATCAACCCAGCCTTTTGAGCGTGCCAATGCCTTTTCCCAACCGCGAAAACGCCTGTCGACATCTTCCTTGCCCATCGAGGGGCTAAAGCGTCCATCCTCATACCACTGCCTGGAGACTTCTTCGATCCCTTTCCAAAACCCTGCCGCTATTCCCGCCAGATATGCTGCCCCCAATGCCGTCGTCTCCAGGATCTGCGGGCGAACTACCGATACCCCGAGGATGTCAGACTGGAACTGCATTAGTAAATCGTTCGCAGCAGCTCCTCCATCGACGCGAAGCTCAGACAATTCTAATCCCGAGTCTTTCTCCATGGCATGTATCACATCAGCAACCTGGAATGCAATACCTTCCAAGGCCGCCCGCGCAATGTGCGCTGAATTGCTACCCCGCGTCAGTCCATGGATGAGGCCCCTAGCGTACGGATCCCAATGAGGCGAACCCAGGCCAGTGAAGGCAGGCACGAGATAAACACCGTCACTTGAATCTACCCGTCGCGCAAGCTCCTCGACATCTTTCGACGATTCTATTATGCCCAGACCATCGCGCAACCACTGAACTATGGCACCTCCGACAAAGACGCTACCTTCCAGTGCATAAGACGTTTCACCATCAATTTGCCAGGCAATCGTCGTCAATAATTTATTCGTTGAGATAATGGGTGCGGATCCGGTATTCATCAACATGAAGCAACCCGTACCGTATGTGTTCTTCACCATCCCGCGAGTTGTACATATCTGGCCGAACAGTGATGCATGCTGGTCCCCTGCGATTCCGGAGATGGGAATGGCGACACCAAAATGATCTTCGTCAGTTTCCCCAACCAACCCACTCGACGCTACAACCTTCGGCAATAGTGACTTCGGAATATCAAGCATTGCCAGCTGATCACCATCCCATTGAAGATCATTGATATTGTATAGCATTGTACGGGATGCATTCGTCACGTCAGTAACATGTAGTCGGCCACCTGTCAAATTCCAGACAAGCCAACTGTCTACTGTACCAAAAGCAAGTTCTCCTCGCAGCGCCTTGTCTCGCGCGCCGTCAACGTTGTCGAGAATCCACTTAACTTTTGTGCCCGAGAAATATGGGTCCAGAACAAGGCCCGTTCGCTTCTGCACTTCTGCTTCCAGTCCGGCCAATTTTAGTTCGTCACACAGCGCCGCCGTGCGACGATCCTGCCAGACAATCGCGTTGTAAATCGGCTGCCCGGTTTGCCGGTCCCAGACTATTGTCGTCTCTCTCTGGTTCGTAATACCAATTGCTGCCACCTCATTTGCAGACGCCGAGGTATCTTTCAGGACTTGTTGCGCTACTGCAAGTTGACTCTCCCATATAGCCAGTGGGTCATGTTCGACGCACCCGGGCTCAGGAAATATCTGTCGGTACTCACGCTGAGAAGTACCTACCACAGATCCCGCATGATCAAACAGGATTGCTCGAGAACTGGTCGTCCCCTGATCAAGTGCAAGTATATATTTCTTCGTCGGCTTCATGCGTGGACCCGCTCTGCTGCATTCACACGCACTGTGCTACTCCTGACCCAGCTTCTCAATACGATAGCCACCTCGCCGCCGGTCACCAAGAAACAGGGCAAGAAATATGATTGCGAGTACTCCACATAACGGCACAACATATCTGAATGAGATTCGCCCACCGTAGTTATCTGCTGGTGAGAGATGGGACTGCACGACTTCAACTATCTCACCGTCGGCTCCACTCGACACAATCAAACGCATCGCATCGGCAGTCGATTGTTCCGGCAACGCTCCCGTGCTGTTGTAGACGTCGAGGACCTCATCCGTCGCCGCAATTGCCGATCGAAAATCTTCCGCTGTAGCCTCCGGCAATTCGCTTATCCTTGCCGACATCGCGTCGCGACTTTCTTCAAGATGCGCCGCTACCACAGGTGCATTGAATTGATCGTGGGCATACTCATCAGCAATTCTGCCCATCTGGGGCGCGGTGATCAGTCCAACCACAGCCATTCCGACCGCACCCATCAATCCCAAGCCCAGTGCGCCGGTTCGGGGTATACGCTCGGAAACAAAGCCAAGCATCGTCGGCCAGAAATAACAAACACCGATAGCAAATACAGTGGCCGACGCAAAAGCAACAACCCCGGACTCAGCGTAACTCAGCCACAGCAATCCAATGCCGGCGATGATTGATGACGCCAACAAGATTCCCGTCGGCGAAAGACGATGAACGACCGGTCCTGCCTTATATCGCATGACCGCCATCAGCCCATTGATCCATACGAGAACAAGAATTCCCGGAATCCCACCAGACTGCATGACCGCCGGTACCCATCTGTTTGGTCCTAACTCGACGGATGCCGTCATCGCCATTCCAATCAGCATTAATATCATCAAGGGCGTCGTGAAAGTTGCCTTGAACATTTCACCCATCGAAACTCCCGACTGAACTCCCTCCGTCTGTGGAAACTCCTCACGAAGCACAAGGAAACCGTACGCGATGGTGGGTATAAGGATCAGGACAAGTTTCAACTGCCAGCCGTTCAGACCAGCAGCGTCCATCGCATAGACTGCCAGACCGCCAAGGACTATTCCGCCAGGAAACCAGACATGAAACTGATTAAGTTTCACAGTCTTGTTGTCAGGATAGAGAGCTGCTACCAATGGATTGCACGCAGCCTCCACGAGGCCGTTGCCAAGGGCGATAATCAAGGCACCGGTAAACAGAAGCCAAAACCCGGACGCAAAAACCATTACAAGTGTACCGAGGAGGTGACAAAGAAACGCCAGCCGGAGGAGAAATCTCATGCCAAGCGTGTCACACAGCGGCGAGAAGATTAGTTGTGAGACTGCGAACCCCCACAATGCAGCGCCACCGATCCATCCAACCTGCGCATTGTTCAGAACGAACTCGTTCTTGAGCGAAAGCATCACCGCTCCAACCGTGGCAAAAGCAACCGATGTCGCTATAAGTGCGACGCAGCTACCCAGGAATAATCGTTGTGCTCGTTCCGGTTTATACATCTCAGTTATCCTTATTCTGAATCTGTTTGCTCGGGGTCCACAATGGAAGATAATAATGTTTCGGCAGGCGACTGTGTAAGCTTTGCAATCACCTCAGCAGACAGCTCTTCAAACACCTGGTCGCTGACAGTCTGAATTCGAGACACGATATCCGCGGCGTCTTCTTCTTCAATATGGGCTACCAATTTTGCGAGGTGCTCAGTAATAGCATGAAGATGAGCCTCATTGCGTAGCACGCGCTCAAGCAGCGCACCGAAGAATTTCTCGGGGGTTGTCTCGAAAGTTACCTTGCGGTCAGCCATTCTGAATCGTTTTGCGAAATGTCCGTTCACTACCCAAATATCGGTCTATGATACCACTCGACACCGGCACTTGCTACGGCACATGACCAAATTCATCCTCATCATCATTCAAAGTTAAGGTCGAGTTGATCTATCAACTGTTCGTCATCAGGGAATGTTAACTTTGAGACTGATATACCGAGTAAGCGAACCGGTCGGGGTGGTAGCTCCGGTGTTCTCAAAAGCGTGCGACCTATCGAGTATAATTCATCAGGTTCACAGACATCGTTTGGCAATGTTCTGGATCGCGTGTTGACTTCAAAATCATGATACTTGATCTTTACAGTTACCGTTCTTCCGGAAGCCTTCAGCTTCTTTAGGCGGTCAGATACCCTGTCGCTCACGTTACGGAGGCGCTCGTCAAATTCGGACTCCGTACTAATGTCTTCGAAAAATGTACGTTCAGCTCCGACAGACTTACGACGCCACGATGAGCGCACCGGACGATTGTCCTCTCCTCTGCAGATGTGGTAATAATATTTCCCAGCTTTACCAAAATTTCGTTCGAGATCCAACTTCGACCGCTCGCGCAAGTCGGCTCCATTCCGGATTCCCATGTTTCGAAATTTTTTCGCTGTAACCTTGCCGACGCCAAAAAATTTCTCAATAGGTAGTGCATCAATGAACCTGATGCATTGATCGGGGCGGACGACGGTGAGACCGTCCGGCTTGTTCATCCCCGACGCCACCTTCGCGAGAAACTTGTTGAATGAAACTCCCGCGCTGGAAGATAGCTGAGTTTCGTCCTTGATCCTCGCCTTGATCTCGCGTGCGATATCGGTGGCTAGCGGACCACCGCGTAGCGGCTCTGTAATATCGAGATATGCTTCGTCGAGTGAGAGTGGTTCAATCAGAGGTGTATAATCTGCAAAGATTGAACGTATCTGTAGAGAGACCTCTTTGTAGACATCGAATCGTGGCTTTACGAAAACGAGATCACGGCATTTCCTCTTTGCCGTCACCGATGCCATCGCGGAGTGGATGCCATATTTGCGAGCTTCATAACTCGCTGCTGCCACAACGCCTCGACTCGAAGATCCTCCTACAGCCACCGGCATACCGCGCAGCTCCGGGTTATCACGCTGTTCCACTGACGCGTAGAACGCATCCATATCAATATGGATTATTTTACGATGTGTTTCCATCTGAATCGGGTGCGTTCTAAACGAATCTAATCCTTAAGTTTGACGACTCAGGACCAACCACATGATAAGAAATGCTATATCTTTTTGTCGGCATTGGTTCTTATCCAGGCAAAAAACTGTGAACTTGCGACACCGACTCGAATATCTGGCTCCCGACATTTTTATACTCTTACAATGAACAGACGCAATTTCCTTTCAGCTGGCGCACTCCTACCTGTTGGACTAAGCCTGCCACACATTTTTATCTCGAACGGCTCTCTCCGACTAAGCTCAAACATTTCCCTTGTTATTCAAGGCGGGCTAGTATTTTCCGGTAATGGGACACCCGGACAGGTAGCCGACATCGCCATCGATGGAGGTCGAATCATCGCGATAGCTCCACGTATCGATACGACCGGGGCACAGGTCATTGATGCTCGAGGCATGGCCGTCTGTCCCGGGTTCATCGACATCCATTCTCACACCGACCTCAGTCTCCTGATTAACCCGAATGCCGAAAGCAAACTTCGCCAGGGCGTAACAACGGAAGTCGCCGGCCAGGACGGAAGTTCAATCGGTCCATGGACCAGCGATCACGTAGCGGAAATGAACGACCGGTATATGTCACGGTACGATGTCCCGATTGACTTCAATGATCTGCCGTCTTTTTTTAAGCGTCTTGACCGCGGAGAGATGGCTGTAAATTTCGCTAGCATGATTGGAGCCGGTACAGTTCGTGGCCATGTCATCGGAAATGAAGATCGTCCGGCCACTCAAGTCGAACTGGCCGAGATGCTTCGACTCGTACGTTCCGCGATCGACGCTGGTGCCTGTGGGCTGTCCTCTGGCCTGGAATATATACCCGGTGCATTCGCATCCATCGACGAGCTTGTGCATTTGTGTTCTCCTCTTAAAGCTCAAGGACTTCCGTACGCGTCGCACATGCGCAACGAAGACAATGAGCTGCTTGCGGCAATCGAAGAAGCAATTACGATCGGCCAGCGTGCTGGCGTACCTACCCATATTTCACATCTTAAGGCACAAGGGCGCGGCAACTGGTGGAAAGCCCGGGGCGCTCTAGACGTTATCGATGCTGCCGCGTCTTCAGGTCTGTCGGTAACCTTCGACAGGTATCCCTATGTCGCGTACAGTACAGGGCTAGGTTCTTTATTTCCTGTATGGGCCCGCGAGGGAGGGACAGACAAATTCTTGGAACGACTGGACAATCCGGATGACGCGCCGATCATCAAGGAGGCTGTCCTCGCCAAAGTCAACCAACTTGGTGACTGGAACAGTGTGCAAGTAACTTCGACCGGCTCCGATTCCCTCACATGGGCTCGCGGACGAAAACTTGGAGACCTCGCACGGGAACGCGGTGACGATCCCTACGCACTGACGCTCTACCTCATCCGATCAGACCGTGCCAGTACAGGTATGGTGGGCTTCGGAATGGGTGAGGACAATACGACGCAGATCTTGAGTCACCCGCGCGGTATGATTTGTTCGGACGGAGGGGCAAGGGCAATCACTGGACCTTTGTCCGAAGGGACCCCTCATCCGAGAACTTATGGTACGTTTCCGCGAGTTCTCGGACATTATGTTCGAGAGCTAAACGCCATGTCGCTTGAAACTGCCATACACAAGATGTCTGCCATGCCAGCGAGGGTCCTAAAGCTATCGGATCGAGGACAACTCGCGCCCGGTTTCGCGGCGGACATTGTCATCTTCAATCCGGATACCGTTAAGGACAACGCAACCTTTGAACAACCGCACCAATATCCAACGGGAATCGATTATGTCATCGTCAACGGGCAAATCGTCCTTTCAAACGGTGAACATACCGGCAACCGGCCGGGGACCGTCCTTCGACCTGCGAAGGCCTGATGAAATTAAGTGTGAGCCAATCATTTTTTCTGGCAAAACACTTAAGGTTATCCATATATGGGTCGATAAACCGTTTGTAGCGTTGGTGACCCTATTTGATGTGCATATAACACCCACCTTAGAGAAGGCTCGGTCGTTTTTACGACCGGGCCTTTTTTAATGCCCTGAAGCGCCGATTCCTGCCTGCAACTCATTTCTTTCGGCAGACGCATAAAACGCAACCACAAACGTTATCATCGCGTATCGGATATAGATTTAATCAGAATATCGGGTTATCGATGACTATTACTGGCGCTGTAAGTTACCAGGATTTTGAAGGTGGCTTCTGGGGTATCGTTGGCGACGACGATAATAAATACCGTCCGGTTGACGACCTGCCAACCTCATTCAAAAAGGCCGGCTGTCGAATAAAAGCTGAAGTCGAACCCGCAAACGTAATGTCTTTTACCATGTGGGGAGAGAACGTCAAAATCCTCCACATTGAAAAAATTTAATTCCCAGCGAATCACACTATGACTCTCTCTTTCATCATTACGCTTTGTGGATTCGGTCTGTTAGCCGCTGGCACTGGAAAAACACGGAAGAACTCATTGGTGATGGCCCTCGGCGTAGTGCTTATTGCCGTGGCCATCCCTGTTCAGCTAAGTGCAGCTTCCGGTGTCATATCAGCGCTGAGCGGTGTAGCCCTGAACCTAGGTGTTGGATCCCTTCTTATGGCGATTGCCATGAAAGCCAAGACCATCAAGGCATCTCCTTTCTTCGTGATCGGTTCGATCCTGGTCCTGCTAGCCGTAGTAGCTAAGGCACCGGCCTATTTTTCTTCGGATGACTTATCCGCGACCGACACATTCCTCCTCGAACTCGGCCCCGACGACACCATTGAAGAAGTCCTGCCAGTCCTTGAACAATATGGCGCGACATACGAACAGGCATTCCCTACGGTATCATTCGCTGAAAGTGAGGACCTCTCAAAAGTATACCTCATCAAGGGCGCCAAGAAAATTCTGAAGAAACTTATTGACGTCCTTCTCGATGATACCGAAAACGTCGACTTCGCCGAGTTAAATTCTGCAGTCGGCATTGTCCCTGTCATCAATGGCGACATCATTGACTATCAGACATCCAATATCCTTGCCAATGATCCTCTTGCCGTGCAACAGTGGTCGCTCGCTGCGTCATATATCAACGACGCCCACTCTACACTAAAAGAAATCACGCCGGCTCGCAAGGCAATCGTCGCGATCCTTGACACTGGCGTTGACTCCGGACACGAGGACATTTCAAGCACGTTTACCGATTCCCCTGCCGGAGCAGACCAGCACGGCCACGGCACACATTGCGCCGGCATTGCGGGAGCGGCAACAAACAATGGTGTCGGAATTGCGTCACTCAACTGGGATGGCAAATTCGTCGACATAAAAAGCTACGCTGCGCTCGGGTCCAACGGAATGGGTACCGTCGAGTCAATCGCTCAAGCGATTATTGATGCAACTACCGATGGAGCAGATGTCATTTCCATGTCACTAGGGGTGCAATCTCCGTTGACGCCCAAAACCGTCAAGGACGCTGTCAAGTTTGCTCTCCGAAGAGATGTGATTCTTGTTGCGGCCGCCGGCAACTCTAATCAAGATGCCTTGCATCATATGCCGTCCAATATTGATGGCGTGATATCAGTAGCAGCCGTCGATGAGCGCCTCCAAAAGGCATCGTTTTCAAATACCAATACTTCCCTCAGCCGACCTATCGCCGCCCCTGGAGTGAACATCATGTCACTCGAACCCGCCGGAAAGTACGGCTCGAAAAGTGGAACCTCGATGGCTACGCCGCTGGTAGCTGGCCTCCTCGGAGTAATGCGCGCCATCGATCCGTCTGTTACCGCTGACGATGCGTACGATATTTTGTATTCGACCGGTTCCGAGGGCTCGTCACTGAAGCAGACCGGGCGCGTGATCAATACGAATGCCGCCATCCAGAGTGTCCTGAAGTCTCAATAGTATCGCCCGATCCGCGCTGGTTCAATCAAGAAATTAATCGCCGATTTCCGGACTTTCACAGGCACGCGTTTGGGTCGATATCTGTATCATCGTAACGTAGAAATTTTTTTACGGATGAAACTGATCCACCAAACTTCTCAGACACTGTTCCTGTTGGGTCTTGTCGCCACGCTTCTGCCCGTTGGAGCGACGGCACAGATCGATACCCTTAGTCACGACGGACTTGTTCGCGACTACCTGATTCATCTACCCCCATCCTACGATGGCTCGCAGGCTACGCCCGTCGTCATTGCATTTCACGGCGGCTTCGGGTCTTCAGAAAACATCGAGAGACAATCCGGCCTCAGTGATCTCAGTGATGAAAAAGGCTTCATTGCCGTTTATCCCAACGGCACAGGAACCATTCAGACGTGGAACGGGGGTGAATGCTGTGGCTATGCGGCCAGTGAAAACATTGACGACGTCGGCTTCGTCAACAAGTTGATCGACAAACTCGAAGCTCAGCTGAATATCGAGCCAAGTCAGGTGTATGCGACAGGAATTTCAAATGGAGCTGCTATGTCGTATCGCCTCGCCTGCGAGCTCTCGGAACGCATCGCTGCCATAAGCCCTGTAGCGGCGACCTATCGGAATGAATCGTGCGACCCTGATCGTCCCGTTCCCGTAGTTCACTTTCACTCTGAAGTCGATAGTAATGTCCCCATTGAGGGAGGCGTTGGTACCGGTCCATCCAACGTCGATTGGCTACCACTTGACTCGACACTGTCGACATTCGCAGCACGCAGCGGTTGCACCTCAACGGACTCACTGTCTACCTCCCCAAACCTGGCTGAAATAACATGGACGGGTTGCCATCCTGACACGGGTGTAAAATTTTTCCGCACCGCTGACGGCGGCCACTCGTGGCCGGGGGGAACGAAAACTGTCATCGGCGATACCGTATCAA
>CBDUKH010000018.1:0-45288 GCA_965367755.1 uncultured Rhodothermales bacterium | reverse complement strand
CGCAGCTGCTCGAGATCACCGCCCGCACCTTCCGTGTATTGTTCGCGAGGGTTAACATTATCAGGTAGCGCTGTGGCATCGGTGTCGGTGAAGGCATCAGCCTCCGAGAGCAACTCGGTTGGTTCGCCGAGGTCGACAACAGCAACAACTTCCCGGACATCGTCATCTTCCGGATTAGTGTTTTCGAATTTCCAGATCTCGATTTCCTGAATACCATCGAAGCCGTTTGCAACGATTAGCTGCGGTGGGTCGGCAAGGGCGTCGTTCCATCTGTTACGGAAGTAGTACCCGAGGAAGTAGTGTTTCGCGTCATCGTAGTCAGTCGGCTTCAGCGCAAAAGTTGTGGCTTCAGAGCCGCTCTCGATATTCAGGTTGTTGGATTGTCCTTCCTGCTGACTCATGACAGTCGTAAGGTGGACACCACCGATCTGGAACTCACTTTTGATCCCGAACAGACTCTGACCGCCTCGAATCAGAGTCGAGGGCGTTTGCAGAAATACGTTACCCGCTTCAATGCTCTGGACGATTTCATCTTCGTAGCCGGAATAACGGAGCTTGATCTGGTTCTGAAAGTCGAATTGGTTATTCGTGTCATACTGGACATCGATACGCATCTTGTCGCCAATCGTACCGGTAATGCCCAGTCGCAAGTCCTGCTTGAACTGGGGGTCGAGCTGGCTCGAATTTCCGAGCGTGGTTTGTTGTTCACTCTTACGGTAGTCAAAGCCTGCGCGTATATCAGCCTGGCCGTTTACCCGCAGGTCGACTTCAGGCTTACCGAAGATTGTGGTGAAAGCACTTTGACGCCCGCCCGGAACGACGATATTAAAACCGAGTCCGCCTCTGCGTTGTCTTTTTCTTTGCTGTGCTCGTTGATCGACAAGTGCAAACCAGTTGCTCTCAACACTTTCATTGAAACGAGTCATCCGATAGGCGTCGCGATCCACCGTCGTCGGAATGCGGATGGCACTCTTGCCGACAAATTCTTTGGAGACGTAGTTACCGGAGAGTGAATCGAGTGTTACCTCATGCTTCCACGTATTCGGAAGTTCGGGGAAGAAAGGCCGGCGATGTCGCGGTCGGACCGGAGCATAGTAGGTGTCGGTTCCGAACGATCGGAAATACTTTTTCGACCGGGGGACATTAACGAGGTCGAGGGTGTCAACTTCGAGGGTGTCGGTTTCGAGTGTATCGAGGGCAGCCGGGAAAAAGGGAGTGGCAGACTGGGCCGGGGGGGCAGGAGCGCGGAGTGAGTGGATGAGCCAGTTTTTAAGGTCTGGCAGGAGTTCTGCAGTCGGACTCGGTCGCGCGGCTGCGAGCAGCAAGGCTGCCGCTAGCAAAACCGGATACACAAACGCACGAAGCCTCCGATGTGTGGATGGCTCTGTCTGATGATCTTGGCGATAATCGGGACCTTGACGTACGGTCACAGAACGAACAGTTAATTTTTAGTGGTCAAATCCGCAAGATGGGTAGACATCCTGTTATCCGGACAACTGAATTCGTAGCAGTGAAATAGAATAGGCTTTCTCGTACGTTTGAAACCTGAATACTTGTCACACTCTCAATGCGATTATCGGTGAGCGTCAGACCAACTAAAAGCCATCGTCACCGTCCCGAAAAGTAATCACCGAAGTATTGTTGCTTCAAGTGAAAAACACGTATCCTTTAAAGTAGCTTCGGGGAAAAATTTGTATCCGCAGTGGGCGTGCTGCTTGTGAAGTGGCTAATTACTGGAGCAACATCGATTTGTTCTGTTTTTATCGAGATTTACCATGTCAATAATTAGTGGCCTATCCAGATTCGTTTGCGTTTTGTTAGTGCAGTTCCTGGTTTTTTCTGCATCTTTTGGTCAAGGTGGCGCATCAGCCTCGATAGATGAAGACATACGTGATGTTGTAGCCAGTCTCAACGAGCAAATCGCCGCGTGGAATAATGGCGATATCGAAGCATTTATGGCTTTTTATGCGCGCGGTGATTCCCTGCGATTTGCATCCGGAAATTCAATCCAGCACGGGTGGCAACAGACACTCGAGCGATACTATCGGACATATCCGGACAAGACGCACATGGGAAAGCTTAATTTCGACCTGATTGAAAAACGAAAGCTTTCCGCTGACTGGATTTTTATTTTTGGCAGGTTTCATCTTGAACGCGATGATTCGGTAGGAAATCTGGAAGGCTTATTTACACTTCTCATAGAACGAACGAAAAATGGTTGGCGCATCGTTGCCGATCATACATCAGTTTAGAAGTGTCAGGCACCTTTGTTATCAACTCGTATGAGCAAAAGAATATTTGTCGTTACCGGCGCGAACGGAAGTCTTGGAATGCGTGTCGTCAATCACTTTAGTCAGATGGGCGGGACTGTAGTTCGCATTGTCCGGACTCCAGATGATACTGAGGCGCCTACTTACTCGTGCGATGTTACAAATGAGGATAGCGTTCGCGATTGTTTTTCAACTATCGCGTCAGATCACGGAAATATTAGCGCTTTAATTCACACTGTAGGCACATGGAATATGAAGCCCACGCTGGAGACATCCCTGACCAGTTGGCAGAGTATGGTTGATATTAATCTGACCTCTGCGTTTCTATGTTTTCGCGAAGCGCTACGCCACCGGGCTGATCATCTATCGATAGTCGGAATTGCGTCGCAACAGGGTGCGGATGGCGGCGCCGGAAAACAGGCTGCCTACTCTGCTTCAAAAGGGGGACTGATTCGTCTGGTAGAATCGATAGCAGATGAGTACAGAGATAAGCATGTCAATGCAAATGCAATCGCGCCGTACAAAATCGCCCAACCCGGCGAATCTCGTGGCGTTTCTGCCGACGATATAGCCAGTATGTGCGGGTACCTGTGCTCCGCCGAAGGAAGGTCATTTACCGGAGCCGTATTGCGGATGTACGGCAATAGTGGAGAGCAGTAAACGGTGTTTCGATGGGGAGTGGAGTTCGGTACAGCTCGATGAAATTATCTAGGCTTCAACGGTTATCGGCTTGTACCCTGACTGATCGGTGATACTCAAATCCCCTTCATACCAGGAGGTCGAAACCTTCAGGCCACGGTGAGCAAGCTCTTTGAGGAAGTAGTCTTTATCGATAGCGAGTTCCGGAGGGCTGGCACCGCCTCCTTCAAGGTGGCCGGAGATAAGCATGTCCGCAATGATGGATGTCGGGATCCCGGTGCTACGGCGCATCGCGCTCATTCGGTTTTCTTCATCGTAGAAGTCAATCATTTCATAGACAACGGTCCGTTCAGCGCCTTCGCGAACGCCGCTGACAAGTACCCGTACCAGCACAGCATCCCTGTGCTCGCCACTGAGTTTCTTTTGCATTGCCCGAATGAGAATATCTCTGTAGGTCAGGTGCGTACGAACATCGATACTTCTGTTGTCACCGAATCCCAGATCGAGGACAAATTTCATCTGATCCGCGTGTCCGGGCCAGGTGATGGTTTTCAGATCGAGCTCCTGAACACGTCCACAAAGAACTCCCGCAAGCAGTACGATACTTCCTGCCGTGCAGAATGCTTCAAGGAGTCCGAATGGATTGTCAAAGAAGATGTGTTCAACATGCGACAAGGCCGGTACGCTCTGGAGTTCACCATCGACGATTAGGTGGGCGCGATTGGAATAATCTTCGATTACTTTATTGGCTGACGTTGTCAATCGAAAGTTAAACGGTTCAGCCGGTTCCAGCGGTAAGTTGCCGACGCGAATGTGAGCGCGATGCGCTGTGTCGAATTGTTCGACGGCATGCAGACAAAGTGTCTCAACCAGGCCAGGCGATAACCCGCAATTTGGAAGAATCCATACTCCTTTCTCTTTCGCGGGGTCATTGAGTTTCAAGATTTGCTTGGCAACGTCGTCATTCCCACCGTTGTCACAGAAGTGTGCACCGATCTCAATACTGAGTTCGGCGAGCATCGGGTTCGTCGATGGATCAGTAGCGCCGATGATACAACTGCTTCCGACGGCGACCTCTCTTACCGCGTTAATGTCTTTTGCATTGATCTGAAAAGATTTGATACGTGGATCGGAGATCTCCTTTGAAAGATTCTTCAGAGGCCGCGACTTCGAATCGCAAATCCTTATCTCCCGGATATGCTGCCTACTGGTGAGCTCCTGTGCGATGGCGGACCCAATCGGGCCGCTTCCAATAATGGTTACTATCATTAAAAAAACTTTTGGGACTAAAATGCTTGCTCGAATGATTCAGACTTCGGCCCAAACAACCGGATGACACTCGTCGATAATATGACGATTATCATCAGTAGAACTGAGTATGCCGCTGCCGCTCCAAAATCATATAACCGCAATTGTGACCAGATCTCTACACTGATCGGCCGGTTGTCGAAAATGTACAACATGATCGAAGATACGAATTCGCCCAGTGACGCCACGAATGTCAGCAACCCACCAGCAATGATGCCCGGGGCAATAGCGGGTAGAACAACCCGACGCATCGTCACTGGAAACCCTGCACCGAGGTCAGACGACGCATCTGTCAGCGAATCATCGAAGTTTGAAAGCGCTGCAAGCGTCGACCGAACAACAAGCGGCATGTGCCGAATAAAGTAGGCAACGGGCAGCATCCAGAACGATCCTACTAGAATATTCCCAAACGTCCATGCCGTTGGTTCGTTAAACGTGAGAATAAGATTGACAGCGATTACCGTACCAGGGACCGCGAACGGAAGAATTACCAGTACTCTTAACAGGTTTCTGCCTATCACCTTTGTCTTTGCAATCACATACGCTGCAATGACACCGAAAAGGATATTGGCACTCGTTGCAATGACAGCAAGCGTGAGGCTGTTTCGAATAGGTCGAAAGACATCGCTATCCGCAAATAAAGCCATGTAATTTTCGAGGGTGTATTCCCCGGGCAGGATCTGCGTGGTCCAGCTTCCCTCTTGCGCAAACGATATCAAGACAATCGTTAGAATGGGCAGGAAGATAAAGCTGAGAACAGCGATCGATCCCATCGCTGCAAAGAAGCGAGCCCTGCCCGATGCACTTATTAGCTTACCCGAAGCCGAACCCTTACTCGCTGTTCTCCCGGTCTGCCGGTGACCACTGCTCTCTATCAAGATGAGGAAGACGAGACAGATGGCCGTTAACACTGTTGACACCGTAGCCGACAACTCAAGATTCCCATTGGTCTTGTAGTTATAAATCTGCAGGGTCATAAACTGCTCAGTGCCGGCAAACAATAATGGGGCAGTAAACGACGCCATGGAGATCATGAAGACAAGCAGCGATGCACTGACTATTGACGGACGTAGATAAGGGATAATGATCGATCGAAATGTCCGAAAAGGCGAACCACCGAGATCGTACGATGCTTCCATGAGGCTGCCATCGAAAGCCCTGAAAGCAGCGGTACAGAACAAATAGAAATAGACGTACATCGAATACACATGGACCGCCCAGACTGCCCACAGGCCGTCGAATGCGAAGGGAACGGAGTCAAGATCGAATAGAGCCTGGATAGAACGCGGAAGAATACCGCTCTCACCGTACAGAAAGAGGAAGGCCAGTACGCCAACCAATGGCGGCAGAGCAATCGGTACGGCTGCGACTGTAGTAAGCAATCCTCGAAGCGGGAAGTCATATCGGAAGAACACGTAGGCGAGTGTGATGCCCACGAAAGCGCTACCGATGACCGTATATATAGAAACAGAAATCGAGTTGTAGATGGCGCGGGCATTGGCGCCACTGGACAGAATCTGCCTCAGATTGTCGGGGTCCAGTCCGACAATAAACATTCGCATCGTTGGGTAGAGAACCCATCCGGCGGAGATGACAAGGAGAACCGTGAGTAGGGCATACGAGGCCCGGCGCGAAAGCATAAGCAGACCTGCTGCAGCCTAGAGGCTGATGCGTCCTTCCATCGCACGAGCGAGCGTGGCCTCGTCGGCAAATTCAAGGTCGCCACCGATCGGGAGTCCGCGCGCAATACGAGTGACCGTGACCTTGAACGGCTGAAGAAGCTGGGAGAGATAATACGCGGTAGTGTCTCCCTCGACGTTTGGATTCATGGCAAGAATAACCTCTTTGATGGCGACCTCGTCGCCAGAATCTTCAGACACCGACGTGATCCTTGCTACAAGGTGGCTGATGGTCAGGTCATCCGGACCGATGCCATCGAGCGGAGATATAACACCTCCCAAAACATGATAGACGCCGCGGTAATCATTAGTCCTTTCAATCGCCATGACATCGGAAGATTCCTCGACGACACAAATGGTCGAAGCGTCGCGTCGGGCGGAAGAACAGATAGCACATGGATCGTTGTCCGTCACGTTGTGACACGTAGTGCAGAATTTGACGCGGTCCTTGACGGCAACGAGAGCTTCGGAAAATTCAACGACCTCGCTACGCGGCATTTTGAGAACATACGAGGCGAGACGCTGCGCTGTCTTTCGACCGATAGACGGAAGTTTTGAAAACTGCTCTATGAGCGTCTGAACTGATTCAGATGTCTTGTGCATGCGAGCGGAAGGGATGAAGGATGAGGGATTGGTTATTAGTTATTAGTTATTAGTTATTAGTTATTGGTTATTGGTTATTGGTTATTGGTTATTGGGTACACTCACAAGTAACAACTCGTAACCCATAACTCGTAACCGGGCCCTACAGTCCCACGGCTCCCAGGTCCAAGTCGAACCAGGGCATGCTGCCGGAAAACTACAGTCCCATGGGCTCCGAGGTCCAAGTCGAACAAGTGCATGCTGCCGGAAAACTACAGTCCCATGGGCTCCGAGGTCCAAGTCGAACGAGGGCATGATGCCGGAAGACTACAGCCCCAGGGCTCCGAGGTCCAAGTCGAACAAGGGCATGACGCCGGAAGACTATAGTCCCAGGGTTCCCAGGTCCAAGTCAAAAACTACAGTCCCAGGGCTCCCAGGTCCATGCCTGGAGGCATCATTCCGCCTGCAGCTTGAGCCATCTCTTCTTTTGCCATGGCGGATGCGTCTTCCAGGGCTTTATTGACTCCAGCAATGACCAGGTCTTCGAGTAATTCCAGGTCGTCGGGGTCCACGGCATCTTTCTCAATCTTGATCGAGACTACTCGCTGCATGCCGTTCGCTGTGACCTTTACCATGCCGCCTCCCGCTTCAGCTGACACTTCTTTCGAGGCCAGGTTCTCCTGCGCAGCTGCGATCTTCTCTTGCATCTGCATGATCTTGCCGAACATGTCGGCCATATTCATTCCGTCGTTCATATTGGGTCTGAGTTTTCTAAACTAATTTGGTGACTACCAGACAAGTTCTCCGCCGAAGTCTTCGAATATCGCCTTGACGATTGGGCTCTCCTGACGCTTGCGTTTCATATACTCGTAAGGGTCGAAGTCGTTGCTCTTTGTCTCTGTGCCTTCTACCGGGGCTATTTCCCTTACTACAAATTCGATCTTCCTGTATTTAGTCTCCGACGCACTATTCAAATGCTTTAGCAGAAAATCGTGCTGATTGTCCAGGAGACGCCTGTGGAAGTCATCCGGCACTGCGACGATTACACTTTTCTGGCGGACGTCGACTGGTGCAGCGTGTTGAAGAAGCGATCCAACATGGATCCTGATGGATTTGATGGTGCTCACATACTTTAACCAGAGCGACTCAATCGAATCGGGCACTCGCTGTGCCGGGCTGGTAGCAATCGCAAGTGATCCCTCAATGACTCCGGCTTTAGTCGCGTCAGCATGTGAGCCCCTGGGTTTCTTTTGTAATGCGGGCGGGCCAAACAAGCCGGGTCCGGAAGGTACTACCGGCGCTGAGGTTTCTTCCGCCGGGTCCGGGGTTGATACTTTAGGCTCTGTCTTTTTCTGTTCCGAAGGTGATTGCTTTGTGCCAGCTTTTTGTGCCGGTTCTGAAGCTACTTGTTCAACGGCCGGTTCATCCGAAGCAGGGGGAGCCTGTTTGTGCTCCTTGATTTTCCGCGAGATTGGCTTGATTTCGATCGGCTCAGGAGCTTTTTCCCGATCAGGCGCAGCCTTGATAGCCTCGGACACCGAGTCTCCACTGGAACGAGGTGTAGCCTGTGCTAGGGTATTTGCCGACTTAACTTTTTTTTCGAGCTGTTCCACTCGGGCAAGAGCTTTTCGCAGATCGACAGCGTTCATCGACGACGCCATCTTGAGCAGACCGAGTTCAGCAGCGAGGCGAGGTTGAGTACTCCGACCAACCGACTCTTCAGTCTGGGACAGAATCACAAGTAGCCTGAGCAGCTGTTGCTCGCTAAACGTTTTACTGTGATCCATGTACTGGGCCTGCATAGCCTCAGTAGCTTCTATAAGCGTTGTCTGACCGGTCGAAACTGCGACCAGTAAATTTCGAATGTGCCCCGCCAATCCCGCAAGGAATTCCTGCAGGTCATAACCTTCACTGGTAATCTTGTCAATCAGGTCCAGCATCCCGGAGGAGTTGCCGTCGGCAATGTTGGTGGTCGCTGCAAAGAACAATTCCTGGTCCACCACCCGCAAGGCTTGCGCAAGCTCTGCATATGTAATTGATGTACCGCATAAAGACACGGCCTGGTCAAAAACAGAGAGAGCGTCGCGAAGCGCACCATCTCCCTTCTGAGCAATAAGCATCAGCGATGCTTCATCGACCGAGATGCTCTCTTGGTCGGCAATTTCGGAAAGTCGCGAAATGATCTCGGCAACGGGGATTCTCTTGAAGTCGAATCGCTGGCAGCGCGAAAGAATCGTCGGAATAACTTTGCGCGGTTCAGTGGTCGCGAAAATGAAAAGCGCATACGGTGGTGGTTCTTCCAGCGTCTTCAGGAAGGCATTAAACGCTGCATTCGAAAGCATGTGAACTTCGTCCACGATGTATACCTTCTTGCGGGCTCCCTGCGGAGGAATCCGTACGGTATCCCTCAGTTCGCGAACGTCGTCGACTTTGTTGTTTGACGCGGCATCGATCTCGATGACGTTGAGACTCCGCCCTTCATTGAACGAGGTGCAGGAAGTACACTTCTCACAAGGCTCAGCCTCCGGTCGGTCCTCAAGCGGAACTTCACAGTTGATAGCTTTGGCCAGAATCCGCGCTATCGTTGTCTTGCCAACACCACGAGGGCCGCTAAACAGGTAGGCATGCGCCAACCTGTCCATCTTTATTGCATTTTTAAGCGTTTCAGTGACGTGCTCCTGGGCGACGACATCTCCAAACAGTTGCGGACGATACTTCCTGGCAGCTACCAGATACTTGGTGTCAGACATTAAACCTCTGATCGGCTTCTTTTTAAATAAGAATTGCCCGAAAAGTCATTGAAGAAGTTCTTCCGTCAGCGAGGCAGAACGAACGAACGCCCTGGCCTTGCGAATCAGTCGTAGTAGCATTACAACGCCGCACGAAACGGGACGGTGAGACGCTATACGCAGACCGAATAAATTTCAAACAACCTTCCAGTTATCGCCTAGTTACCGCGTCAGCGATGCGGCTAATTTACAACATCTTTCTGCGGACGTTGATCCCTTTTTCATTAATACAGAATCGTCCGCGCATCGGCCTGAACCGTGGATTTACTGCAACAGGTCTCGTATCTCAAGACGAAATCCGAAATGCCGGTATCTGGCAGAAAACCTAGTCGTCAACAACCATTGTTCCAGCGAACTTGTCGCCCATTCGACGGCCATCCTGATCGGTAAGGACAAGCACGAGCTCTATCACAGCAATAACTAAACCCACCGGGGGACCGATGATCCAGCCTAGAATTGGGACGATCATGATCAATGGCGCGATTGCAAATGGAATATTCCTTTTGACCGAAGCACTGATGTCCATTGCACTGCCGTCAAGCTGGACCGGTCGTATGCCCATCGCCTTCTTGCCAATCGATCGGCCATCCATGAAATCCAGCTCCAAACCATCCCGGACAAGCATATAGGCCGCCCCTGCCAGACCGCCGATGATCGGGATGAAGCCGACTACTCCTGCTATAAGTCCATCAATAATTGCGGCTATGATTCTTTTGCCTAGGTCCGCTTTCGTTCTCGTACCCGGAACTGGTACGTCAATGGCCATGGTGTCCAGGGGTAAGGCACTTGATTCCAGGTTGTCGTGCTGTTTATTCGGTTCCATAATTGCCTGCAGGTAGTTTTTGGGCGATTGGCATCGCATGGGCTTATTGGATGCCATTACAGAAGAAAAGCAGAACAAACTACATGGTCAAGCACTGATGAGCTTAACTTGCTTCCGGGCTCCGTTCAGGAGTAATGGTGCTGGCCTGATGTGTTTGCCCGTTCACCGGTGAGGGTTCTTGAAAAGATGGGCTATCTGTAGTCTGTGCAGGTCCGCGCGAGAGTGATGGATCGAAACAATTGCGGCAACGGGGCTCATAAATGTCGGTTGCGCCAACGACCACGCGTTCATTCTGGCCCGTCAACCGCTGTGAGTGGTTGGCAGGGGCGCCGCAAACAACACAGATGGCATGGAGCTTGGTCACATGCTCTGCGATAGCCATTATCTGGGGGATAGGTTCGAAAGGTCGCCCGAGGTAGTCCTGATCAAGTCCAGCGACAATCACGCGTTTACCCTGTCGTGCCAGTTCCTGGCATGCATCGATCAGTTCCAGCCCGAAGAATTGTGCCTCGTCGATGCCGATGACGCTCGCCGAGCCTACCATCAGAATGATTTGCTCCGCGCTGTCAACGGCGATCGAGGAAAGTGCATTCTCGTCGTGCGATACTACCTCTACGTCGCTGTATCGTGAGTCAATAGCGGGTTTGAAGATTTCAACCTTTTGCCGGGCTATTTGGGCTCGTCGCAGGCGGCGGATCAGCTCTTCGGTCTTGCCACTAAACATGGAACCGCAGACGACCTCGATCCAGCCTGCTGTTCGATCAGCTTTGTAAATAACCGGTTCCATTCAGGATATCCGAAGTTGAAAATGCTATATGCGGACTACGTCTTTATTTGGTACCCATCCCGTCACACCATTTGGCAATTTGATGTGCAGCCAGTTGTCCACCTCACCAAGATACTCAAAAACTACGCCTTCATGAATCCGAACCTCCTGAGAGGCAAGTTCGTCAGGTTCGGTTAGTACATCCGCATTATCGCCTACCAGAACATATCTGACGTCACCCGCACTGTAAACAGAGAGCGAAAAGGCCAGCAAAAGAAGTATAGAGCCAACAACTGCCGCTAGAAGCAGGCAGCGTCGAGCCCAGTTTCCTGAGATAAATCTGGCGATGAGCAGACCGATCAGTAGCGCGGTGGCCAGGTAGAATCCAAATCCAATTTGAAAATAGCGCGTCGGACTGGCAATCCGGAGCAATCGCTCAAATGCGGGCTTCCAGAAAGGATCAGGAACTCTTGAAAACTGATCGACGGTTCGTGATCTCACGAGTGTAAGGCTATGACGTAGTTCTGGAATATCAGGGTCAAGATGTTGTGCCTTTTCGAAATGTAAAACAGCCATCCCAAGCTCATCCAGTCGATAATAAGCAGTACCGAGATTGTAATGGAGGGCAGCACTTTCATAGCCGAGCTCCAGTACGGACTGATAGGAATCTACTGCTTCAGAATACTTGCCTTCGCGGAAGCTACTATTGCCTTTATCAAACGCAAGAAGGGCTTCCGGAGATTGTGCATGCAAATTGCCGGTAACGATCAGTCCGGCCAGCATGATAGAAACTATCCGAATCATACAGCCACCTCTTCCTTCGCTTCATGTGCGAGGAACGCATCTTCCAGCTCCTGAATAATATGACTGGCCCGATCGTGAGCCAGACTCATCGCTTCACGGTCCGGTGCAACAGGTGAAAACTGAGCCATGTCGCATTCAGCAAGTAAGGTTTTCAGATCTGTCCGAGTCGACTGCGGAACACTATGGCGTTCGAGGATCGCGGTCAAATCGTCTCGGGTAAGCGCCTTCTCGCCAATATTCAGTCTGTCACCGACAAATCCTGTGACAGCCTTTTCGAGTGCTTCGTAGTAACCGTTGCTATCTCCGGCGGCGAGTTTCTCCGAGGCGTTTTTTAGATGCAGTTTTGCAAGCGGGTTCGCTCTTCGATTTCGAGCGTACACTACGTCTCCTGCTATCCGGTCTGTTTGTTTCTTAATCAAATAACCGGCAGCAAGAAGTCCGATGGGAAGAAGGAGAAGCAGGTATGGATAGGCAGACTTGTGCAGAACCCCCGAAGAGATTCGCTGCCATCGCTCGGTCGACGTCAGGATTGGCGCCACATCGTCCACGGGAAATCCTGACCCCGTTTCTATAGCTACCGATTCAAAAGGAATACTGGTCCCGGTGACAGTGACCGTAGTCTCGCCTGCTTTTTCAGTTTTATAGGCACGAGCGGAGGGGTCGAAGTAGGTAAAAGTAACTGGCGGAATTTCGAACGTGCCATTAGATCGAGGTACCAGGATATATTCGAAGTCTTTTGTGCCGCGGATTACATTTCCCGTTCTGCGGATATTCGATTCGACCTGAGGGTCATAGCGTTCGAAAATACCCGGAAGCGTAACAGATGGTTGTTCGAGGGTTGCAATGTTTCCTTCTCCACTGATCGACGCTTTAAGTGTTAGCGACTCACCGACTTCGAGTTCAGACTTGTCGACGAAAGCATCCAGCGAAAATCTCCCAACGGCTCCGGTAAACGTATCCGGTGCACCTGAAGGAAGGGGCGAAACATCCAGCTTAACAGCCGGCGAGTTTAAGACCACCGGAACGTACCGATTTCTCATCGAGAAGAACGTTTCGCGCGCACTTAGCGGAACGCTTGCCTCACTTTCAATCTTGAGTGGATCGACAGTAAGTTCGCCGGTTCTCGTCGGGAATACGACCACGCGTTTCAAAACTATCATGTTGTAGCGGATCCCGTTTCGGACGACTGTTCGTGGAACCGGTCGGGCTTCTACATCCAGGTCTTCACGCCAGAATCCCTCGGCATCCCAGGAATCGGCAAGCCTGCTCTGGCGCAGCTGTATTCCAGACCGGAAGTACAATTCATACTCAATGGTTACCGGTTCATTTTGATAGACTCTCCGCTTGTTCGGTCGCGTCTCAATGAAGATGTCCTTGTCAGATATTTCCGGGGGAGGTGTATCGTCTAGATCCTGGTCGAACATTCCGAACGGATCCGTCAGTGGATTGCTTTGTCGTCGTCGCACAGGTCGCTGCGATTGCGGAACGACTGTAATGGTCAGCGGCTCGGTTTCAAACGTTTCATCCCCGACAGTAATAGATGCAGCAGAAATCGTGGCCGTTCCTTCCTGTACGGGAAGGTACGACCAGCTGTAACCTATGCTCTGTGTCATCTCGCCGTTCACAATGGAGATGTTTCGCGAGGTGCTGGGATAGGTCGAAATCAGAGTGAGGCCCGTTGTCGAAGGGGGGCTGGGAGATTCAATCTGGGGAAGGGTTTTGCCCTGTACTTCAACGGTATACGTCAGCCGTTCTTCCGTACCGATAGTATTCTCATTGACGGAGGCCGTTACGGAGACAGACTGTGCGAACGCTGGTGTACCAGCCAAAAACGCTGCGCACAGAATGAGTTTGAAGCCCAGGGAGTAACCGTTTTTCGTTAGCAGATACATTACCAGTCTTTCTCTACCCGTCGTGGTCTTCCTTTTATCTTCTGAACTTCGCGCAGCAATTTCTCTTCTTCATCCTCAAGAGCCTGCAGAATTCTTTCCGCTTGTTCCTTGCTCAATTGGTTTGGGTCAGGCGGAGTCTCCTGGGGCATGTTTTCTCCCTCTTCTGCGTCTTCTTCGGATGGCTCTTCCTGAGATTGCTCCTGTTGCTGCTCCTGCTCTTGTTGATCCTGCTGTTGTTCTTCCTGCTGCTCCTGGTTTTCCTGTTCAGAGTTTTCTTCAGACTGCTCCTGTTCCTGATTTTCCTGATTCTCGGATGACTCCTGGCTGTTGTCTCCCTGCTGCTCCTGATTTTCCATCTCCTTCTCGATCTGCTCCTTCAAGGCAATCAGCTTTGCGTTGTCAGGTTCAATCGATAGCCCGGACGATACAGCGTCGAGGGCTGCCGGTAGCTCACTTGCCACATATGATTGCGCTCCTGAATGGAAGAATTCAGTGGCAGTCTGCGCTTGAACTACGATCGGAGCGGCGAGCAGGCACAGGAAATATGTTGTCAAGATTCTCATATCAGGCAGGGATGTCGTCAATATCGGCTACCGAGGCAACACGCTGAATAAAAGTGGCAAATGCCTCGACGGTAGGATCAACCTTTCGTCCCTCATCCATCAGGTGATACGCTTCTCTATATTGTTGTTGCGCAACTAACGCATCAGCCTGTGCTTTAAGCTCGAGTGCATACTCGGACGGTTCCGGCGGCTTGCTATCGCCTCCGCCTTCCTGTTCTTCATCTTGAAGGAGCCGCTTTACGTATTCGTAGTTGATCTTCGCATCCACGAAGGTCGGATCGGCGACAAGAGATTGAATATAGAATTCTGTCGCCAGTTTCTTGTCGTCCATTCTGAAGGCATTATTACCGGCATTGTAAGCTGCACGGCTTCGAGCAATGTTTTCATCGGCATTAGCCGCTGCCTGAACGAAAGCCTCCTGGGCTCCTTTGTAATCTTCCAGCCGGTGACTGGCCAGTCCAAGGTTGTTGTAATAACGTGATCGGTAGGGAGACTCCGCGTTATCTTCCAATTCGACTATGCCTTTAGAATATGCGTCAGCGGCAGCGACGAAGTCATCCTTATGGTATAACCGGTTGCCTTCTCGTCCATCGCCGGTAGATGAGCATCCGGCCAGGAGGATCACAAGCGTGATAGTCACTATTACGATATTTGATCGAATGGACATCTATGATAGATTCATTTTGTCGAATTCATCCACTGCTTGTTTACGTCGATCGGTAAGGATTCGCTCGCCGAAAAGCAGGGCAAACGCAAAGAAGAGTGGCCATTGATACTTTTCTTCGTACTCCTCAAATTCTTCTGAGCCGTACTCACTTTGCTCTAAACGATCGAGAGATTCAGATATTTTATAGAGAGAGCTTGAAGTTCGGGCGATCCTGAAATAAGCTCCACCAGTGGACAGTTCTTTCAGAGCATTCTCTTCCAATCTGGTGATAACCGTCCGCCCCTGGCGGTCTTGCTTGTATCGGACATTGCCACCTCGCCGAGAAATCGGAATGGGGACGCCATCCGTTTCGCCAACTCCCGCAGCGAATATTACGATATCTTCTTCTCTCGCCTTCTTTACAAGGTCCGGGATGTTGGCGATATGATTCTCTCCATCCGAAATTATCAGAAGTGCGCGAGTGCGTTTTTCATCGGGATTGATTGCCGCCGTTTTAAAGGCATCCACGGCTTTGTCGACCGCTGCTGAAAAATCGGTTCCGGGTGTGGGAATCAACGAGGGATTGGCTACATCGAGAAAGAGCCGGACGGCTCCATAGTCTGTCGTCAGTGGACACTGGATGAATGCATCGCCGGCAAAAAGGACGAGCCCAACTCGATCTCCGTGCAGCTGGTCCAGCAGCTTCTTGATTTCGTTGCGAGAACGATCGAGCCTGTTCGGAGCAATATCTTCGGCTTGCATCGAGGTGGACACGTCGAGGGCGACGACAACGTCGACCCCTTCACGTTTCACTTCGCGCAGCTGGCTCCCAAACCGTGGTCCCATTAAAGCCAGTGCAATAAACATGATACCGCTGCTGGCCATTGCTGCTTTCCAACGCCGGCGTCGTGAGCTGACGGAGTTAGTGAGTCGACTGACGAGTACGCCCTCGCCAAATTTCTGCAGAGCGCGATATCGTTTAAACGCAGCCCATGCAAAAAAAGCGACCACCACCGGTACGGCGGCAAGGGTCCAGGCATATGTCGGGTTGAGCCAATCCATGGGTTACGGGAAACGTCGAAGTCTGGTTGATGCAAGTCCTATTTCCAAAAGGAATAGACCGAGAGCGGGCCAAAGAAATGTCGGGTACCGTTCCTCGAAGTCAGTATATACGCGTTCCTCGATCTTGGTTTTCTCGAGTTCGCCGATCTCTTCGTAGACGGTGCGCAGCGCCTCTTTGTTTGTTGCCCGAAAGTACTGGCCGCCTGTTTTGGCAGCAACGGATCGCAGCATGTCTTCATCGATGTCGACCTGCATCATCCGGCGTTGTCTGCCCGCGAAGGGGTGGTCAATAATTACCGGAGCCTCGCCATGCGCCCCGACTCCGATGGCGTACACACGAACACCGAGGGCTTCTGCGACTTCGGCCGCGGTCACCGGGTCAACCTCGCCGCGGTTGTTCTGACCGTCCGTAAGAAGGATGACCACCTTGCTTTTGGCTTCAGTATCTTTCAACCTGTTCGTCGCCATGGCCAATGCGGTTCCGATGGCCGTGCCGTCCTCGATGACACCGACGTCTACTTCATCCATCATGCGCTTCAGGAATTCGTAGTCGAGAGTGAGCGGTGTCTGGGTGTACGCCTTGGCTGCAAATACGACCAGACCAATTCGATCCGACGTTCTGCCATCAATAAATTCCTTGCCGACTTCGCGTGCTGCTTCGAAACGATTCGGTTGAAAATCCTGTGCTCGCATTGAAGTCGACGTGTCCAGAACCATTATGATATCCAGACCCTCCGCAAACCGTTCGCGTGTGACGTTCTTAACTTGAGGTCGCGCAAGTGCTACAATCAACAGGATGAGTCCAGCGGTACGAAGCAAATTAGGGACGCTCCTCAGCCGGGTCCAGATCGTTTTCGAAACTCCCGATGCGGCCGACGTGCTGGAATACTTCATCCCTACATACGAACGCGAACGCCACCACTCCAACCCCAACATCGCGGGGAGAAGAAGTAGCAAAAGAAACCAATATGGTTGTCCGAATTCCATCAGTTGAATTTTCTTGCCTCGATCGATCTACTGCTTTCGACAAATACATCGACTAGTTGCGGAAGCGTTTCACCTACAGGTCCAGTGATGACCTCGTTGACAAGTCGTGTGACGTTAGTGGGCTGGATATTCATCTCGACAACATATGCACCAGAGTTTGCAGCGATTACCGGCAACTCAGCTGCCGGGTAGACTTCAGCCCCCGTTCCAACTGTAAGAAAGATATCACACTCTGCCGCCGCCGTCTGGGCCGAGCGAATAGCGTCGGGAGGGAGCATCTCACCGAACCATACTACGTCTGGTCGAATCAGTCCCCCACAGTGCAGACATGCGATCTGTTCGCCGACTGACACATCGTCTCCAGTGATAGATGCCTCGGCAGAACAGTCAATACAATAATTGCGCAAGATGTTACCGTGTAGTTCTACTACGTTGCGGCTACCCGCCCGCTGATGGAGGTTATCGACATTCTGTGTGATTAAGGTTGTTCTAACGACAGATTCGAGCGCTGCCAGTGCGCGGTGGGCCGGGTTAGGAGCTGCCGAGTCGACTGTCTTGCGTCGTTCAGCATACCACGACTGCACCAACGTCGGGTTTCGCAGAAAAGCGTCGATGTTTGCAAGCTCCTCGGGTTTGAATTGCTGCCATAAGCCACCCGGATCCCGGAATGTGGCAATACCGCTCTCGGCACTGACACCCGCCCCGGTCAATATGGCAACTGACCTGCAACTGGCTATTCGCTCTTTTAACCTGCCAGTAATCATTCTGAGACCTGCGGTTCTACATCGTGAGGAACAACGTCTGGGTCGTCTTCTTTCTGCGAGGCAGAATCGGAAGAATCTGATTCGGCCGTCTCTGACATACGTTCCTCCTCCGCTTTTTTCTCCAGCATGGAGACGGTCTCGTCGATACTGATGACTAATTCTCGCGACCCGGCAAGGGCATCTCTACACAATTGTTCTGCTGGTTTGCTGTCTGCGTACTTGGCAAGGTCCGCTGTGTCGAGGATTTTCTTTAATCGAGAATCAAAATGGTCATCTGGTGCGGCTTCGGCTCTCCAGCGGGCAAGGTCAGAAATCAGTTCTGTCGTCGTGGACTCCATAGCCGGGATGTCAATTCGTCGCGCAAGGAACACTCTGATTATATCCGATAGATCGACAAAAAAGGATTTGATTTGCGACTCGTCCGAGACCGCGACGGCATCAAGTCGGAGAAATCCAGACAAAGCTTCATCAATTGGCGAAGGCCTTTCGATGATCTCCGGAATTTCCTCTTCCGGCTCTGGCTCGGATAAGAACCTGTCCTTGTACCGCATAATCAGGAATGCAGCGAGTCCAAGCAGCAGCACAACAATCCAGGGCCAAACTGCAGGTGGGAAAGGCGATACATCCGTCACATCCTGAATGTCTTCTTGTGCTTCTTCCAATAGAGATACTACCGGGAAGCGAAAGCTGGACGTCATCACGATCGTAGTGTCAGTACCGGAGACGAGCCTTAGTCGTAGTGGTGGTACGCCGGCCGTGTCAACAGCAAAAGTTGTTGCTTCATATACCAGAGTGTCAGCGAGAATATTTTCCGCACCGGCTCCCAGAGCTTTCTGGCCCGTCGAAAGTCGTCTGAAGATTATCAGGTCACCGAAGCGAATCGTCGAGGCACCCTGGCTGGATGTAAATATCGGCCGCGCAATGTGGGCCTCCGGGCTTCGTGGAACTACAAGTACCAGACCGAATCGATCACCGACAGTGATACTGTCACTGGATACGTATGCGGTCGGATTCTGAGCGAAAGCCGACGGGACTATCGTCGCCGCAATAACGACGATCCAAAACGTTTGCCGCAAAACATTCTTCATTTAGCGCCGCTTGTTTCGTCTCCTGAAAAAAGATACGAGGGGTTCAACGTAGGACTCGTCGGTTCGGATCTCAACCCTGTCAACAGAGGCCCGCTTCAACAAAGCGGCAAGTTCCATTTGTTGCGAGTACATGTTTTCCGAAATGAGGTGACGTGCATGCGTACTTGCCGTGTCTACGACAACGGTCTCACCGGTTTCCGCATCAGTAAGTTCTAGAAGTCCGACATCAGGAATGTTCTGTTCGCGAGGGTCTAATAGGTGAATCCCTACAACATCATGCCGCCTGGCAAGCATTTTTAAAGGCGTCTCATAACCGGAGTCCATAAAGTCACTCAAGATGAGGACGATCGAATGACGACGCAGCACGCGCAAAAGATGGTTAAGTGCCAGCGAAAGATCAGTTCCCTTCGAAGCAGGTTTATGCGCAAACAAATCGCGTATCATTCTTAGTACGTGGCGGCGACCTTTTTTCGGCGGGACAAATAGTTCGACAACATCTGAGAAAAGAAGTAGGCCCACTTTGTCGCCATTCTTGATAGCACTGAAACCGACGATGGCGCAAATCTCTGCGGCGATCTCCTTCTTGAACTTGGATGTAGTCCCAAAATTCTCAGAGCCGGAAACATCGACAACCAGAACGACCGTTTGTTCGCGCTCCTCCTCAAATATCTTGACGTACGTCTCGCCTGTCCGTGCTGAAACATTCCAGTCAATACTGCGGATCTCGTCTCCGATTTGGTACGGCCTGACCTCCGAGAACTCTATACCCTGGCCCTTAAAGGCCGAATGGTACTCACCCCCAAAGACTTCGTTTACGAGGCCTTTAGTCCTTATTTCGATCTGCTTGATTTTGGCGAAGAGTTCGCGTGGAATCATGAGTGTAACGAAAGAGTATTATCGACTTCTAAGGGAAGAACCAGTTTACGTGATTGATTAGTATCGACACGGAACGATTTCACAAAATACCGACGACCACCCCTCCGGCCTCCGCGTCGTACGGAATTCTGCAAGAAAACTTAAACAACTTGGTAAACACGAATATGTTTAAAACTGCAATTTTTGTCCTGGCACCGCTCGTGGCAATGTCACTTCCAGGATTTGCATCCCACGATCTACAAGAAAATGCTGAACAGGCAACGTATACCGTAGATAAGGCACATTCCCAGGTCGGATTTAAAGTTCGCCACCTCGGTATCTCCAACGTTCATGGAGAATTTTCTGATTACGACGCCACCGTACAGTTTGACGAAGGGAATATCGAATCATTGAGCGTCACGGCAGAGATTAACGTCGCTTCTGTAGATACGGGTAATGATCGCAGAGATAATGACCTGAGGTCTGATAATTTTTTCAGTGCAGAGACGTATCCCGAAATGACGTTCGTGAGCAAGCGCGTTGAAAACGTAGATGGCAGTGAATTTGATCTCGTAGGTGATCTGACGATTCGTGATGTCACTAAGGAAGTCGTTCTGGAGTCTGAATTCCTCGGTATCTCAGGAAACAAGGCAGGCTTTACTGCAAGTACCAAGATTCTTCGAAAGGAGTTCGGACTCACCTGGGACAAGGTGACGGAAGCGGGCGGTATTGTCGTCAGTAATGAAGTTACCATTACTCTTGAGATGGAACTCGTCAAGCAGTAGAAAAATCGCGCCGCCGGGGCTATCTTGGTTATACGATTTAACCGTTCCACATTGTAGAAATACGCCATGCCGGTCAATTTTGGTATTCTGGTTTTTCCTGGTTCAAATTGCGATCACGATGCCTACCATGCCATCAAACATGTAATAGGTGCGAATGCCAGATTTATCTGGCACAAGGAAGGGTCAGTTGGTGATGCCGATGTGGTGATAATCCCCGGCGGTTTTTCTTACGGAGATTATTTACGCTCCGGAGCCATTGCTCGATTTTCGAACGTGATGAATGATGTGATTCGATTCTCCCGGCAAGGTGGAGTCGTCTTGGGAATTTGCAACGGCTTCCAAATCCTGTGTGAAGCAGGGATGTTGCCCGGAGCGCTTGCCCGCAATGCCTCGCTTCGGTTTATCTGCAAACCGGTTAATCTGAAAGTCGAGAATTATCGAACACCGTTTACGACGACTCTCGAAGATGGTAAGCTGTTGAATATCCCTATTGCACACGGCGAGGGACGATACGTCGCCGATGCTGCTACAGTGCAGGAACTCGAAGAAAGAGGGCGTGTCGTCTTTCGTTATGTCGACGAACACGGAAAGGCGACCGCAGCAGCAAACCCGAACGGTTCAACCGCAAATATCGCCGGTATTACAAACGCCGCCGGCAACATCGTTGGTATGATGCCTCATCCTGAGCGCCACGCGGATCCAGCCCTTGGTCCAATTGACGGAGCCCTCATATTCAGATCCGTTATCAATCACTTCGCAGAAGTACTCGTCTAAGCCGCAGACACAAATCCTCCGGTCGACTCGGCTTAGAGAATTACACCGATTGGAATTTGCTACATTGTTGGCAGGGTCGAAGACGCCCCCTTGTCGTAAGGTAAACGAGGATGATACATGGCTGCTGATAATCCATTTGGCTTACACACCGTAACGCCGTATCTCATCGTCGACAATGTTGAGCCGTTGGTGGATTTCGTAATAGAGGTCTTCGGGGCCGAGATGCGCGGCGATATCCGCTACAGAGAAGATGGTAGCGTCCAGCACGTCGAGATTTCCATCGGAGACTCCGTCATCATGATGGGCGAGCCCGTAGACGATTTCGATCCGATGCCGTCGACGTTATATATGTATGTCGATGACAGTGATACAACATATGGGCAGGCATTGGCCGCAGGTGCTGTTTCAGTACTGGAACCGGCTACGTATCCACACGGCGACCGATATGGAGGCGTTCGAGATCAGTCAGGCAACATCTGGTGGATAGTAAGCCACGTCGGTAAGTAGTCAGCCGGCATTTATCATGGCGAGCGCAAGCAGGCACCTCTTCGAATACTCGGGCCGCTATCGGACGGCTGTTGACCGCAACATCAGATATATATTGATCCGGATTCCTGGGTAGAACTCTCGCCTTCCGCTACCGTCCCTAATTCGTATCGCCAATTGGTCGATACGTTCAGAGTAGTTAGCCCCATCACCTTTGGATAGTTATGCAGCTAAACTGGATTGCAGTTGCACTTTTCGCCGGGTCTTCCGCCGTGTTGGCCATCTGGTATCTTCAAGACCTGTTTGGACCTTGGATAAATACGCTGTTTAGTGGAAAAAATGCTGACGAGCGTACGGCAGAACTCCTACGTCAGCGAACACGCCACAATAATTCGACACGGCGCCAAACCAGATATACCAGGGAAGATGAGTTGTCGTTTACTCTGCGAAATATTGTGGACCACACTTCGGCCGTGGCTATTCTTCTCACGTGTAATTCCGGGCACGTCAAAGATTGCGCGGTAGATTCCGAAATGCCAATTCAGATCCAACCGACCGAGTTCAGCGTAGGCGACGAGGTTCAAATATTGTTTAGTGGTTCAACATCCTTCGAAAAAATCAGTATACCAGTCACATTCCAGACACCATCCGAGAAGTCGAAGTCAGTAGTCGTGACGGTAGATAAATTGGAGCAATTGGTTTCTGTTACCGAACGCCGAGAGCGCGATTGATTCCCATCAACGGCGCGTCAAGACTCAACGCTTATGTGGTACGGCCTGTAGTCTGGATGTGTGACAGTCGAGCAGGTAGTATATTGACGGTTCCGCCTGAGAAATATCTAAAGATGCCTCGGGCAGCAGTCTGTCAATTGAGGATGTAACAACAATCATGATCAACTTTGCCGATGCCCCGATAACATTCTTCCTGATTATTGCTAATGCGCTGATCAGCGGTTATGCCTTCTTCGGCGACCCTACGCTTATCGACCGATGGGCGTTTAGGCCTGTTGCTGTCCTGAGAGACAAGCAGTACTACCGATTGATCACAGGCGGCTTTCTCCACGGAAGTCTCGGGCACCTCGCATTCAATATGATTACGCTGTACTTCTTCGGTCCGTGGATAGAACATTTACTTGGTCCGCTTGGATATTTAGTTGTCTATTTCGGGTCCGAGCTAGCAGCTCACGCCCTGACGCTGTATTTCCACAAAGCTGACCCGATGTATTCGGCCATTGGCGCATCTGGAGCAATAAGCGGAGTGTTGTTTTCCTTTTGCCTGTTCCAACCCTTCCAGAAGATTTTTTTCATATTCATCCCGATAGGCATTCCGGCGTTTCTGTTTGCAATTCTGTATGTGGTCTTTTCCGTTTATGCCATGAAATCGAAAGGAGCCAGCGGTCCCGGAGGGGGAGCAAAAATTGCTCATGAAGCCCATCTTGGCGGTGCGATTGGAGGCCTCTTGCTTACGATCCTTCTGGAACCTCGCGCCATTTCGATCTTTCTCTCGAATTTCTAGGCGTAGATGATTGATGCCTTTAACCGCATTGCTCAATTAGTTGTGAACAAGGGGTTGGTTGTCGCAAATATAGGATTGCCTTTCGTTGTCGATAAGAGACCATTCCGAACGGAAAACCCTGAGTAGATTTTTGTGTGTAGTGATTGAAACCCATGGACGATCGACATGAAATAACTCAGCTCCTTAATCGGACAAGGGACGGGGACGCAGCGGCGCTGGATATGCTGCTTCCACTCGTATACAAGGAGCTCTATCAGCTCGCGCGCCAGCAGCGCCGACGCAGCTCTTCGGAGACGCTCAATACGACGGCGCTGGTGCATGAGGCGTACGAAAAAATCGCGCGACAGAATGCCGGTTGGAACGACAGGGCACACTTCCTGCGCGTAGCATCAAAAGCAATGCGCGACATTATAGTCGACTATGCCCGGAAACAGGCAGCCGCAAAGCGTGGTGGACCCAATACCGATGTTTCACTGGACGAGGTTCCTGTCATCGCACCGGAGCGGGCCGACGAAGTTGTTGCCCTTGACGAAGCACTGACCCGACTAGCTCAACTGGACGCTCGCCAGGAAGAAGTTGTTCAGTTGCGGTATTTCGTAGGCTTGACGATCCCGGAGACGGCAGAAGTGCTGGGATTGTCAACAGCTACCATCAAAAGGGAATGGACGGCTGCCCGGGCCTGGCTGCATCGGGAAATCCGTGGCGCCACATGAGCCGTGAGAAAGAAGTTACTCGCTACCAGCGCTCGAAAGAGCTCTTCCTTGCAGCGCTGGAAATCGACGACGCGTCTCTCGCCTCCTGGTTATCCGTTGCCACTGACGGAGATCAGCAACTACGTCGCGAAGTCGAAATGCTTCTCAATTCACACCGGCAGGTCGAAGAGGATGATCTTTTTGAGCAACCGATTATAACTCGCCCCGTTCGGCAGGGTAATCTGGTTGGTCCCGGATCGAGAGTTGGGCCGTGGCTACTCGGCGAGTTGATCGGAACAGGTGGGATGGGTGCAGTCTATCGCGCTGAGCGAGCCGACGGTGCCTACGAGCGAACGGTGGCCATCAAGCTTCTTCGATCTGATTTCGATGCGACCGGAATATCAGACAGGTTCGGTATCGAGAGTAATACCCTTGCAAGACTCGAGCATCCGAACATAGCTCGGTTTTATGATGCGGGTTTTTCATCGGAGGAAGGATCGTTTCTTGTAATGGAATTCGTGAATGGGATTTCCGTTACAGAATATGTCGTCGAGAATAATCTTACTGTGGCTGCGACGCTTCAGTTATTTATCCAGATTTGCAGCGCCGTTTCGTATGCCCACCAGAACCTTGTTGTGCATCGCGATCTCAAACCGTCCAATATCCTGGTAGGGAGTGACGGAAACGTCAAACTACTCGACTTTGGGATTGCACTCCTCCTGGACTCGCAAGATACCAAACTGTCGACCTATACAGGATCTGCGATGACACCGGCGTATGCTGCACCTGAGCAAATCAGGAAGCAACCTGTGACGACGGCGACTGACACATACAGCCTTGGGATAATTCTGTTCGAAATGCTGACGGCGAAGCGACCTTACGAACTGGCCGGCATGACGCCCTCGCAATTGGAGTCGACCATATGTGAACACACGCCGCCGTATCCATCCGCCCTTGCAAGTTCATCAGAGTTGCGAAAAGTGTTGGGCGGAGATCTTGATACCATTGTCATGAAAGCACTGGAGAAGGATCCGGCGATACGATACAGCACTACACAGGCTTTGGCTGCTGACGTCCAACGATATCTCGATGGCGAACCGGTACACGCACGAGGAGCATCTTCCATGTATAGACTCGCCAAGTTCGCGAGTCGCAATCGGATTCCTGTTGCGTCCGCCGTCCTGGTACTTGTCGCCATTCTCTTTGGAATTGTTTCGACAACCATTCAGGCACGAAGGGCCCAGCAGCAACGCGACCGCGCGGAGGAGCGGTTCGACATCGCCAGGGAAGCAACGGGTAGTCTCTTGTTTGAGGTCCATGATGCCATCGCCAATCTTGCTGGATCAACTCCTGCTCGGGAAAAAATCGTAGGGCATGCGCTGACGTATCTGGATAGGCTAAATGAAACAGCAGTTGACGATATTCGGTTACGCATTGATATTGCCAATGCCTATCGACGCGTCGGTGATGTCCTTGGTAATCCGAGCAATAACAATCTGGGTAGAGTCCAGGACGCCATCAGCAGTTATCGATCTGGTCTGGCAGTGCTCGAAAACGCTATACCGTCGAACGAATCTTTACAGGAAGATTTCACTACAGCCCAGGCGCTCTTGTATGAAAAGCTGGCCGACGTGACGGCGTTCACAGGAGCCATTGACTCTGCACTGATTTACCTGGACACTGCAATTGCTCGCTACGATGCAAACTTCAAAGCAGACCCGGGGAGTGCAGATAAGGCTTTTGCTGTTGCCATCGGAAATATCAAGCGCGGCGACTACACCGGTAATCCGCATTTTCCTAATAGCGGAGATCTGGATCTTGCTGAGTCCTACTACAGGGCCAGCCTCGGATTTCTTGAAAGTATTGACCGGACATCGGCCGACACGACCAGGTTGTCCCGTTATTTCGGGCTGACACATGAACGATTGGGAACCATTCATGCGGAGTCAGGAGAGCTTGAATTATCGCGCGAATCGTACGAACGCTCAATGCAATATCGTGAGAAGCTGTGGCGGGCAAACCCGAATGACGTTGTGCTGAGACGCGACGCAGGTATCGCGCATGAGAAAGTGGGGTTGACATTTCAGCTGCAGGGAGAGCTTGACAAAGCGTGGGCGGAATTACAAATCGCTAACAGACGCTATTCAGAGTTGGTTACCGAGGATCCTCAAAATGCGAATGCCCAGATAACACTTGCTGTAAGCGAAATGCAACTGGGAGCGCTAATGGCATCCACCACGTTGCCGAGTTTTGGCGATCGGGAGGCGGCACGACTCCACTACAATCGCGCACGTGCAATTTTGCAAACTGTAATCGCGATCGACGCCTCCAACGTTCGGGTTAAGAATCTGATTGATTCTATCGATAAAGAATCCGCTGCGTTGTGATGGAGGCCGGGGTTAGGTCTTCAGCCTGTTAAGGCTGCCGAGGCCTGATGAAGCCAGTCGACCGATGATACTATCAAGAGACTACTTGAATAATTTTGGATCCGGGTTGAGTCCGTTATTGCAACTCCCAAAATGCGTGAATTATAAAGTAATCTCGGGTAATGGATGATTAGGCCGTTATTGTTCTTGGTAATGATCTTGGTGGAAGCTATCTTTTTTGCACCTCATGTCGCCTAGGGTCCTGCATAGGATTCTCAGTCGCATAATAGTGGGCACAAAAAGCTCGGTCCGTCTGCAGGCCGGGCTTTTTGCTTTTGCATCGGCGGCGGCCTCTTGATGTGGATATTGTGTGTATACATTGTGGATCAAACGGGACGCTTTCAGTTGCCCGATTCATTGGAGCGTACCTATTATTGTGCACGTGCCGACAGGCACTGTTCCTTGACGCGACTGAAGTCTCTGGGCAACATGAGGTTGATCCACTCGGGTACGAAAGTGCCCCGGGTTATCGTAAGGTAACCTGATGTGATCTGGTGCAAGCCAGGTTGCAGGGCGTTGGACCAACGACATTGGTGTACTGGTACCGCAAGGTCTGGTATAACAACGTTAGAGGAAAAACACAAGGTGGGTGTTATTGGATGCAAATCGAATGCACAAAACTTGTATTGGCTAAGCGATGCAGCGATGGACAGGCTGAATCTTCGGACTCAGGTTGTCGACGTGATCCGCAAGGTTGATACCCATAAACATTTTTCGTCGGGCGCAAGAAACGGTGAACGCGAAAATGCTTATTGAGTGATCAGCGATGGTTGAGTGGCGCAAGTCACAATGAACTGGCCGGAACTCATTCAGACATTGAAATCTTTGATTTCGATACATGAAATGAGAAACTGTTGAACCAAAATATCGGGTTGCATTTATGTAACTAGGGTGGTGGTTCTGCTTCAAACAGTTAGCGATACTCGGAAAAGGGTTTGTCCCTATCGGAGTAGCGAAGAAGGTCGGAAGCAATTCAATGTATAAAAGCAACTCTGTTGCAATTGTACATGGGATCGTTCATAAAAAACCATCAGCCCATTAAAACACTGTCGTGTGCCCATGCGGCAGTGACAATTGAAGCGCAAGCGGAAATTGGAATGGGTCAGAAATAGAAATATTACTGACACGGAGACCCGGCCTCTGATGGGTTACGATGTATGCCTAGTGCGTCGTAAACTATCGAGGCCAGCGTGTCGAGGAATTCAGAAAAAGCTACCCCAGTGGTAGCTTTTTTTGTTTTATCCAATCGCCCCAAACACATCAAATCCCCGATCAGTAATCTCAATCCCGATATCGTCTCGACCATCATCGTCAACTATCGGACACCTGAGCTACTCGATGTCGCTGTAAGGTCATTTCAGGAAACGTATTCGCAGATTCGACTGTTAATCATCGATAATGGCTCGGATCAGCCATCGCTTGATGTCATCAAGAGACTGGAAAGCGACTACCCTGCAACCGTAAACTCTCATCTACTTCCGGAAAATATTTTCCATGGCCCGGCGATGGACCTGGGCATCAAACGACTTGCTACTCCGTACGTCTTTATCCTGGACAGCGACACTCAAACAAAGCGTAGCGGATTTATCGAACTAATGCTAGACCGCTTCACTGATTCCAACGTTTACGCCGTGGGGCAGACGGCGACTGTAAACGAGCGAGGTTTCGCGAGCTCATCGGGGGAAATAATCGTTCCCATCAGCGCTTACATGCTCCTCGATCGTCAGAAATACCTGCAACTGCCTCCATTCGTTCATCACGGCCTGCCAGTCCTGAACAATATTGCTGCTGCACAACAACGCAACTGGAACGTCTCTGAATTTCCCGTTGGCGATTATGTTGATCACTTCGGTCGTGGAACAGCGTCACAGTTCGGGTATGGTCTGGGATGGCGAAGCAAACTCGATTACCTGCTGAACAAATTCAGACTCTGATTTTGTCTCGCTAGACTGCAGCGAGGTCAAACTCGTTCCAATGATCAAACGTGTATGACTCTGTTGACTTGTCAGAGTGTCTGCCCATTCTGTACCATGCCGCACGCCACCCGGCACGCGTAGCGCCTTCTATATCCGATTCAAACGAATCGCCTACATACAGGATCTCACTGCCCTCAACGCCGGCTGCGTCTGCTGCAAACTCAAAGAGTCGCTTATCAGGCTTCAAGAACCCTACCGTTTCACTGATGACTGTCGCAGACAACTTGTCACGCATTTTGGGAAACGCGTTAAGTTTTTTACGCTGCGTTTGTTCAAAGCCATTCGTAATAATTCCGACCGGGTACAGTTCTGCGAGCCTGTCGAAAACTTGCTCGGCACCGTCACAGAATGTCCAGTGCCTGGGATAATGCGAGAGGTAGGAATTGCCGAGTTCGAGGGGATCAACACCACGTATATTATACGTATTGATGAGTCTCAAAAAGCGCTCGCGTTGAAGGTCGGTTCTGCTGATATCGCCACGTGAATAATCTCTCCAAAGGACGATATTAATGTCGTGGTACGTCTTAAGAATGTCAGACGTGTCGTGGTCGGCAAAAGACTCACCAAACTCTGAGATAGCTGCTGAAAGAGCATTACGTTCAGCATGACCGTGGTCCAGAATTGTATCGTCGAGGTCGAAATAAATAAATTTTACGCCGCCGTTAGTTGAGCTCATACATTCAGCTTCTTTTCAAACATTGCATACTCTTTGTCAACGACGGCATTGAGTTGATCCAGCGCGCTTAAAAGCCTGGGATTCGTGTCAAGTACCCAGCTCATTTCGCAACCCGTGTACCCAAGTCGCTGGCCATTCTGTATCGTGGCCAGGTTCAAGAGTGCGTCGAGCCCCTTTCCTCGGTATTCTTTTCGGATACCCATCAGTGCTGTTCGACATTCTCTGATACCGATTACCTTCGCTTGCCATAAGAGCTTTGCCATGCCTCCGGGGAACAGGCGACCATCGTCTACCTTGACAAGAGCTTCGTTCAAGTTTGGGAGCGTAATACTGAAGGCAATCGGTACGCCGTCGTTTTCCAGGATAAGTACGAGTTGTGGATCGACGACCTGCTTCATCTCACTGGCAAGCTGTTTGAACTCAGCCTCCGTCATAGGAACGTGTCCCCAGTTATCCGACCACGCATCATTGAAGATGTCCAGGACAGTCTTTGCCTCTTCGTCGAACCGCTTCATATTCATGGGACGAATGACAACATTAGGATTCCGGCGTTGGACAAGATGAGCGCCGCGTTCCAGTCGTTCCGTCCGAACGTATTTCTTGTGAACGTAATAAGCCCACATCGTCATGACTCGATCGAACCCAAAATCTCTCAAGAAATGCTTATAGTATTTGTGATTGTACGGCATCAAAATGGATGGACGCCGATCAAATCCGTTCACCAGCAGTCCAGAGATATCATTGATAGTTGGGTTCGTCGGTCCGCGGACGGCTCGATGTCCACGCTCAATGTGCCATTGCTCGATTGCGCTAAATAGTGCTGAAGCAACGTCATAATCTTCAACGCACTCGAAGAATCCGAAAAACCCTGTGTCGTCTTTGTGAGTTTCAAGATGCATACCGTTCCTGATCGCAGCAATGCGTCCGACGACTGCACCTGATGTATCGACTGCTATAAACGGCTGGATATCTCCGTGTTCGAAAAAAGCATTCTTCTTTGGATCAAGCGTCTTCTTTATATCCATCCTCAGGGGAGGGACAAAAAACTCGGAATCCTTGTAGACGGTGTACTGAAAGTCGATGAAGCGAGAGAGTTCTTTTCCAGTGCTGACTGGAGTCACAGAAATGTTTTGGCCCATCGCCGGACTAGCTGGTTAACGCATTGGCACCAATGACGCCATGCTTGAGTCCTACTTTTGTAAATGCGTCGAGAATGAAATCCAGATCGTCGTCAGTATGCGTAGCCATATAAGACGTTCGCATCAGCGACTGACCCTTTGGTACGGCAGGAGGGGTAACCGCGTTAACAAAGACACCAGCATCCAGAAGATCTCGCCAGAACTCAAAGCTCGTAATCATGTCGCCGATGACGACGGGAATAATGGGAGACTGACTCGTCCAAACATTAAAACCAGCCTTGGCAAATCCCTTGCGCATATAGTCTGATATTTGCCATAGTCGCTCCAGACGTTCCGGTTCATCCTGTAAGATCTCCAGACACTTCAGGACGGTAGCGACATTGGCGGGAGGCATGGACGCGCTGAAAATGTGCGCCGAAGCATGATGCCTGACATATTCTGCCATCTCGGCACTACCCACACAAAAGCCGCCGAGCGAAGCGAAGCTTTTCGAGAATGTACCGGTTACCAGATCAACCTGATCTGCAACACCATGATACGCGGCACTGCCTCGCCCACCGGGACCGATGACGCCAACTGCATGAGCATCGTCGACCATCAGGGCTGCGTTGAATTCTCGCGCAAGTGAGACAAGCTCTGGAATATGCGCAACAACACCGCTCATTGAAAACACACCATCAGTGACGATAAGTTTACCGGCTGATGGATTCTCAAGCGATGCTTTTTCCAGCAACTTTCGAAGATGATTAATATCGTTATGACGATATCTCAATGTGCGGCCGAGACTAACCTGTGTTCCCGCAACAATGCAGGCATGGTTGTCCTTGTCCGAGAATATCAGGTCGTTCTTTGATGTGAGCGCCTGAATCAGACCCTGGTTTGTCATGTAACCAGTGGAGAATAAAACGCACGCTTCCTTCCCCATAAACTCTGCAAGCTTACTTTCCAGTTCGATATGCAGATCGAGTGTACCGTTTAAAAAACGGCTACCAGTACACCCGGTACCATACTGGCTTATGGCATTCATTGCGGCTTCTTTTACCAGGGGGTGATCGGTGAGTCCCAGGTAGTTGTTGGAGCCAGCCATGATCACTTCACGACCGTCAATGATAGCTCGGGTGCCATCGTTGCGTTCGATTGATTTGAACCATGGGTAGAGACTTCTGCCGTGTACTTCAGAGTAGATGGCATCAGGCCCTAAAAAGGCATTGAACTTATCGAACAGTGACGGCAATGGCTTTGCCTCCATCACAGTTCGTTTGTCGCTACGACCGTCGTGGTATTCGTTGTTGTTTTGCGAATTGCTCATAAATGGAACGCAAGGGGACATCCACTGGACGTCGTAGGATGATCAAGCCTTAAATGTACGTTATTTGGACAACTTTTGGAAAGATAACGAATGTCGTTGGTATAGCACGCGATATCATGCATTTACTGCCGAAAGTTCGGGAGTAGCTGTATTAATCGAATCAGGGCAGTATTTCTTCAGGACTGTCTCGATGCAACGAATAGCATCCATATTACCGCAGTCAACTCGGCGCTTGTAATTAGCAGGGATGCAGGCAGTCTCCAAAAAATGTTTTATGTCTTTACGATCGGGTTGACCGTTAAGAACTGCATTTCCCTTGCCGGATATCTTCAAGAAATACGCATTCAGCGTCTGCTCGAAAATACCTTTGTTGGGCACGACGAGAATCGGCTTTCCGATATACAGTGCCTCGCTTATTAATGTGAATCCAGCCGTGCAGACAATCGCTTTGCAAGACGAAAGGTCCTGGAGAAATCCGTCGATAGATGGTTCCTTAAATGTGATGTTACCGTAAGTCCGATGCGAAGCGGACGATGGGAAGTTGTAGACAATAAAGTGTTCGTCGCAGTGCGCAAACTCATCGAGCACGGAATCAGAATCTACCGGCTGGTTGAAATAAACGAGCACGTGGTCCTCGACCGAATTCTTGAGACTCATTACTTCAGGGCGAAGGATAGGACCAATCAGTGTGGTTGATTCGGGAGACTTTACTTTCGGAAAGAAGAACGAAGTTAGTAATGTATGGACTGGATTCTTCGGCGCCACGAGCTTGATTGCCAGCGATGTTGAAGCAGCCTGGAGTCTGCATTGGCTGGGGATGTCGTACGTGGTCTGAGTGACGATCTCCTGATGATTAAAAGATAGGACTGGAATGTTCAGGCGATCTGCAGCTTTGGGTGCGAACGCTTCAAAGTCTGTAATGACCAGATCAGGATTAACCTGTTCGAGTTCGGCAACCAGGTCGTCGACAATCTTGTTAAGGCGGAAGATCTGATTCGCGTTTCGGAAGAGCGTCCGAACCATCTTCAGCTCATTCCCTTCTACAACCTGGCTGAGGTGGGGGACTTTGAGAACGGACTCATTCTGGGACTCGAGAACTTCTCGCGCTGTACCTCCACAGCAATGGATTACCTCGTGGCCATTACTGCGAAGAACACGGGAAATTGCCATCACACGAGATGAATGACCTCGACCCTGTCCACTCAGCGCATATAGTATTCTGGCCATTCTGTCCGTTGTCTTGTTTCTTCCAACAGCAACTCCTTACGCTGAAGTAGCACTGAGGTTTTATGGCAAGGAGGGATCTTGGGGACACCTACCGGCCAAAATACAGGTTTACGTTGACGCCGCGCCCCTTTGGCATGATAACTACCGAGAGGTCATCGCTAACGTCGAACTCGAGCAAGTGTGCGCTTACGTAAGCATCGAGCGTCGAGAGCGCGTACACGACCCCGACGCCGAGCACAGCAAAATCCCTGTTTCTACGCAGACGGTCTCTGACAGGCTCAAGGGTAGAAGAAGAAATTTCTGTCAACCCTTCCCGTTGCAACAGGCGCAGATAGTCGGCTTCAAATTCCGCGACCGGGTTAACCTCACCCTCCATCGTTATTTCGTCCCAGGCTTTAAACTGAAACGCCCGGCGGTATAGCTTATACTCGGAATTTGTCTGGCTGACGATGTATACCAGTGAACCAAGTCCCGCATATACGATGGGGATTTTATAATAGTGTCTATTATACAACTGGCCCCACCCGGGCACAGCGAGGGACCGTAGCAGGGCGCCCCTTGGCGAGTGTTCGCTTGTGGCTACGACCTGTGCGCCAGCATCCTGCGGTAAAGACACTACTCCGGCCAGCGCAACAAAAATGATTGACGCATACCGAATGGATTGTAAGCCTTGCTTAGCTAAGGAGAAGTTCAGCAATGCGGTCAAGATCGTCGTCCGAATAGAAAGAAATTTCAATCTTGCCTCCGTCCGCTCCATCACGTCTGATGTGAACGTGTGTGCCGAGAGCCGAGCGGATAGAATCGACATATGACTTGAGTTCAAGGCTGTCACGAGATGACATTTCAAACTCGATTTTTTCCGGCTTGAATGACTTCTCTTCAGGCAGCTTGGGTGTTGATCGTGCTAGCTGTTCGACAGCTCGAACGGAAAGATCTTCGATCTTGATTCGTCGCGCGATAGTAATTTGCTCATCTATTTCCGGAATACTGAGAAGGGCCCGGGCATGACCCGTAGTTATCGACCCATCGCGAAGCAACGACTGAATCTCCGGTGGAAGTTTCAGCAAACGAATAAGATTCGTAATTGTCGACCGGCTCTTGCCGACCTTGTCGGCGACCTGTTCTTGAGTGAGATTGCATTCGTCAATGAGTCGCTGGTATCCGAGAGCGACTTCAATCGGGTCCAAATTCTCCCGTTGAATATTTTCTACAATAGCCATCTCCAGCATTGCTTCGACGTCTGCTTCGCGCACGTATGCAGGGACCACCTTCAGGCCTGCAATTCTTGAGGCACGAAGTCGCCGCTCTCCGGAAATAAGTTCAAACGTTCCGTCTTCCTTTGAGCGGACTGTCAGGGGCTGGATAATGCCGAGTTGTTTGATCGACGAGGCTAGCTCGTCGAGGGTATCTGTCTTGAAATTTGTTCTTGGCTGATACGGGTTTGCCGCAATCTTGTCGATTTCGATGTCTGAAATGCGGGTCTGCGAACGGGCGCGGCTGTCAAAATCATAGAGTGCTCTGCGTGAGTCGCCCCGGCTACCGGTATCGATTTGTTCTTTGGACGTCGATAGGAGAGCGTCAAGGCCCCGGCCGAGTGCAGCTTTTTTAGCCATGCCGTTACAAGAGATAGTGTTTGAAGTGAAGAGTCGTTACGCGGTTGTTGCTTCCTGGTCGCGTTCAGCAATGTCACTGGCAACACCGTTTTCAGCGTCGACAGGTTTTATCCGGTATTGATCTCGGTTCCGGTTATTTCGCAAGACCTCGCCAGCCAGTCCGATATAGTTCTTGGCGCCAATGCAGACCGCATCGTACATCAAGACGGGCTTGCCGAAGCTGGGAGCTTCCGAAAGCCTGACATTACGTTGAACAATCGTGTTGAAGACTTTCGGGCCGAAGTATCTACGGACCTCATCGGCAACCTGATTGGCGAGGCGCAAACGTGTATCGAACATAGTGAGGACCACGCCCTCGATGTCCAGATCCGGATTGAGATTTTGCCGGACAATTTTGATCGTATTGAGCAGTTGCCCGAGTCCTTCCAGGGCGAAGTATTCGGCCTGAACCGGGATAAGGACAGAATCGGCGGCCGTCAGGGCATTCAGCGTCAGGAGGCCGAGCGATGGGGGACAATCGATGACGATGAATTCGTAGTCGTCGCGTATTTCCAGGAGAGCATTTCGAAGTATGCTCTCTCGGGCCGGAACGTCAACCATTTCGATTTCGGCGCCCACAAGGTTGATATGGCTGGGCACGACGTCAAGGAATGGCACTGCAGGGTCCTGAATCGCTTCCCGCAGCGTCGAGGCACCTATTAGTACCTCATACGAAGTAGGTATGTCTTCTCGATCGGAAATACCAAGCCCGGAACTACAGTTCGCCTGTGGATCAAAATCAAGCAGCAAGGTCTTGTGTTCAGTAGCCGCCAGGGATGACGCAAGGTTCACCGCAGTGGTAGTTTTACCTACACCTCCCTTCTGATTTGCTACTGCAATTACTTTTCCCATTAAACTTTGGATACCTGCACTACTTATTATCCGCTTCCCCTTGGGTCACAAAGCGTGTGCCTTGGGTGTAGTTGTGTTTTTTCCGTCTGAAAAACCCAAAAAAAGCACTTTTATTGCCACAATTTATGAACTGGCGCGTTGTCAACCAATCGGAAGATCATAACAGGGTGGACGTCCAAAACCCTCATGATGCCGATTTGGTCCAGCCGCTGACGAACATTCGTGCACTAAGTAAAAATCCACGATACTAATTCATGGCAAAGCGCTTTGTCCTGGCTCGGGAAGACATTGATCAGCCGGCGAGTCTGACCATTGACTATCAAGGTGAACTCAACGAACAGCAGTACGGTGTCGTCACATCAGGTGGCGGGCCATCGCTGGTGATCGCCGGTGCCGGAACTGGCAAAACCCGCACACTCATTTACCGCGTTGCTTACCTCGTCGAGACGGGGGTGGACCCTTCCAACATTCTCCTGCTAACGTTCACGCGACGCTCAGCAGCTGAGATGCTGAATCGGGCCTCGCAGCTGTTGGATGGACGATGCCAGCGCGTCCGAGGCGGTACCTTTCATGCCTACGCACTTTCCATCCTGCGACGCCACGCCGAGTCGATCAACTATCCAAGAAACTTTACCATCCTCGATTCCGGCGATGCCTCTGATGTCATTGACGTCATCCGAACAGCCTCCGGGTTTCACAAGGGAGAAAAACGTTTCCCGCGGAAGCGGACGCTTTATTCTATTATCTCATCCGTCGCCAACCAGGGAGCACCCATTGACGTCGTGGTCGCGGAGAAATATCCTCAATTCGAAAGCTACGTCGAAAATATTGCGACGATTGCGCGGCAATACGATTCGTACAAGCGACAGCACGGCTTGATGGATTACGATGATCTGCTGTTGAACACAGTTGCCCTGTTCGAATCGAAACGCGACTTGCGTAACACGGAATCTGCACGATGTAAACACATCCTGGTTGATGAATATCAGGACACAAATCGAATGCAAGCCGCTCTCGTCCAACATCTTGGCGCCGTACACAACAACGTCATGGTAGTCGGCGACGATGCGCAAAGTATCTACGGATTTCGAGGTGCTGATACTCGAAATATTTTCGACTTCCCGGAGATGTTTTCCGGCACGAACGTGTTCAAACTTGAGCGTAACTATCGGTCGACACAGCAAATACTGGATCTAGCCAATACCATCATCGAACGGGCGTCTGCTCGCTACGAGAAAAAGCTGTTTACTGAAGATAAGACGGGTGAAGTGCCAGCCCTTGTCGGTGCAGCCGACGACCGGTACGAGAGCCGGTTCATTTGTCAGATGATAATGCGCTTGCGAGAGGAAGGGATTCCCCTCGATAACATTGCTGTCCTCTTCCGCAACAGTCACAATTCGTATGGCCTGGAAATAGAACTGAACAAGCGTAACATTCCGTTCATCAAGTATGGTGGCCTCAAGCTTAACGAGGCGGCACATATCAAAGATGTGCTATCGTATCTGAAGATCCTGGAAAATCCCAGAGATCCGGTCGCCTGGAATCGAATACTGCAATTGTTGCCCGGTATTGGTCCTAAAACCGCGGCAGACCTGATCGCATGGATCGCTGAATCTGAAGCGGATCCGTTTGTTCTGCACGATCGGACGTACTCGTCGAAATATGTCGATTCTCTAACCGCGCTTTTTAACATGCTCCGCTCAGCAAACGCAGAGTCGATATCGCTTGCACGCCAAATTGAATTGATTCTGCAGTACTACGAGCCGATTCTCAAGACGAAATACTACGAGGATTACCCGAAACGAGAGCAGGATCTCGAACACTTTGCCGGTCTCACGGATCAGTTCAAAGACAGGGAAAATATGCTATCCTCCATGGCCCTTGATCCAATAGAGCTGACTGCCCTGGATGTGGCTGCAAGTGACAAGGATGAGTTGCCTCTCGTTTTGTCTACTATCCATTCCGCGAAAGGCCTTGAGTACCATACCGTTTTTGTTTTGCAGGTCCTCGACGGTGTACTCCCTTCCGCATATTCGCTCAAGGAACCGGATGGGCTTGACGAAGAACTTCGGCTACTTTACGTTGCAGTGACGCGTGCAGAAGAAAATTTATTCATTTCGTACCCGATGGTTCAGTATCGACGGTTTCAGGGCGATTATATGGTGAGGCCAAGTCGCTATCTGGACGATATTTCAGATTCCGTACTTGAACCGTGGACCCTTGTCGACGAGGCGCAAGTTGAAAATAAACCTCCGTTACTGAACTGATTATGGAAATAATCCATCATACAGACGATTCGTTTTTTAGTACGCTCGTGTCTGATACGCTTGACGGACGCCTGGAAATTGCAGAGGCCGAGATGGATGACCTTTCTGCCATCGCCGATTTGAATAGTGCGATTTTCAATGAGGAAAGGATTATCAACTCGTTCGACAGAGATGACTTACTGATGCTCGTCGCGCTTTTCGATGGCACACCTGTCGGATTCAAAATTGGCTACCGCGAAAACAGATTCGTTTTTTATTCCGCGAAAGGAGGTGTCGTGGAAGAACATCGTCACCAGGGAATTGCACGTGCAATGCTTTTCGCGATGATGGATCGTGCTCAGATGATGGGCTACAAACGCTTTGTTTATGATACCTTTCCAAACATGCATTCCGGGATGACGATTATGGGTCTCCGGGAAGGCTTTCGGGTCGTGCGTGCAGACTTCAATCATACGTATCGAGATTTTCGGCTGAGGCTGGAAAAGAAACTCTAGACCATTCTCAAAGAGATGTTTTTGTGAGATACCCTCGCAACACGGATCTCTGGAATTAGCAAAGCTATTTCCCCGGAAAGCCTGTCTCTAAAACAATGTGTAGATAAAGGGCGCCAGTGCCGAGCCCTGCGTCAATACAATCAGGACACTGAGCAATAACAGGACGATTACGATTGGAGCAATCCAAAACTTTTTCCTTATGCGCAGGAATTCCCAGAATTCGCGTAGTAATGTTATTTTTCCCATCGTTATTTCAGCTTAATCTTGGTGCAACCGCACGTCGGGCTTGCCGTATGTGATGTGCCACGATAATTTGCGGATCGAGAATCTCCTCGATCGGACTCCAATACCCGTCAATCTACGTTGAAATCGCTTCTCGAACTTAAAGAAAGCTTCCTTATCGCGGTCCGCGCAATTCGTGCACAGAAAATGCGAGCCCTCCTGACTACGCTCGGAATTGTAATCGGGATCCTCTCTGTTACAGCAATGGCTACCGTTGTCAACGGGATTGAGAAAGGGTTTGAAAGGGACATGGCCTCTCTCGGAACCGATGTCCTGTATATCGAGAAATGGCCCTGGGGGTTCGTAAGTGATTGGTGGAACTACATCAATCGTCCTAACATGACGGCCGACATGGCTGATGTGATCGCAAGCAAATCGCAATTCGCGGTTGCTGCGACTACCGTTGTTCAAACAACTCGCCCCGTTTCGTACGGAGCCAATACGTTGAGCGGCGTTCGACTGGTTGGTCTTTCATCCGATTATTCGAGAGTCCATGATGTTAGTATCGGTCACGGAAACTTCTTCTCCGATATTCACGATCGAAGTGCACGAGATGTTGTTGTGATTGGAGCCGAAATCGCTGAGCGCTTGTTTCCCGCTGTTCAGCCTCTCGGCAAGTCGGTCAGAATATCTGGCAGAAGATTTGAAGTTATCGGCGTCCTCGAGAAAGAAGGAAGTTCAGCTGGGGGCAATTCGGATTCTGGCGACAGGACGGTGCAGATACCCTACTCGACTTTCAAAAAGATTTACGGGACGCGATTTCGAGATCAGTCCATTCGCGTCAAAGTCGATAACAGTGTCGATGTTGCAGAAGTTAAAGACGAAATCACTGGCATTTTGAGGGTCGCTCGACGCCTGGATGCAAAGGAAGCTAACGACTTCGAGATTAACGAACAGGAAACATTGCGAGCGCAACTCAAACCAATAAAGACAGCGATCTATTCAATTGGGATTGGGCTCACTGCACTCTCATTACTTGTCGGCGGGATTGGCGTAATGAATATTATGTTCGTCTCCGTAAAGGAGCGAACCCGTGAAATTGGAATCAGAAAAGCTATAGGCGCGAAATTCTCGTCGATCCTGACACAGTTCCTGATAGAGGCCGTAGTGGTCTCAACCACTGGTGGGGTTATTGGAGTTTTGTTGGCGGTGCCGATTGTCTTTGTCATCCGACAGGTGCTCCCAGCTACACTTGACGCAACTGTTATTGGCATCGCGTTCCTGATATGTGTAATGATTGGAACGGTGTTCGGCCTGGCGCCTGCGTGGACGGCTGCAAAATCGGAACCCATTGAAGCCCTTCGATACGAGTAGATTATGGCATTTGTAGAAGCATTGAGGATGGCGTGGGAAGCACTCCGGGGGCACAAGCTGCGTTCCGGCTTGACGCTGCTCGGGATGGTGATCGGTGTCTTCGCCATTATCGTTTCCGTGACTGCGGTAAAAGTCATCGACGTGTATTTCCAGGATTCCATGCAATTCCTCGGCTCGTCGACCTTTACCATTTCGAGGTACCCTTCCATCCAGACGGGACCCCTGGATGAAAGCGTTAGAAATCGACCGCCTATCACGTATGATCAGGTTCAGCGATTTACCCGAATGATGGATATGCCGGCGACAATCAGTCCGCTGGAAGATTTCACCCTCGGAAAAGTTAAATACTCGGGTCGAGAGACGCCGCCAAATATCGTCCTGCTTGGATCTGATGAAAATTTCCTCGGCAACTTCGGTTATGAGTTGGATCAGGGAAGATTTCTAACCGAGCAAGATGTCCAATATGGGAGATCGTTCACAGTCCTTGGCGCAGACATCGTAGACGAGCTTTTTCCGAACGAAACAGCCATCGGCAAAACCATCCGTATGGATGGGCACAAGTTTGAAGTTGTCGGTACGCTTCAGAAGAAGGGCAGCTTCCTGGGTTTCAGCATGGACAACCGTCTCGTTGTGCCAATCACCAGGCTCTTGTCAATCTATGGGCAACCGGATCGGAATATTGCAACGGTGTCAGTCCGAGTGAATGATACACATCGACTTGCACCTACCATGGAAGAAGCGATCGGTCGTATGCGACTCGTGAGGAAAGTTGAACCGGGAGACGCAAACAACTTCGAATTGGATACGAACGATTCCATGCAAGCCATTTTCGATGCGTTCACCGGGACGCTGACATTAGGAGGTGCACTTATCGGCCTGATCGCACTCCTTGCAGCAGGTATCGGCATCATGAATATCATGCTTGTTTCTGTTACCGAGCGGACCCGCGAAATCGGTGTACGAAAATCGATCGGCGCGCGTCGTAAAGACATAATGCGTCAGTTCTTGTTTGAAGCCTTTTTCCTTTGTCAGGCGGGCGGATTAATAGGAATTCTCCTCGGGATGTTAGCGGGCAATATCGTAGCCTGGCGATTTGATATCCGTATGGCATTTCCCTGGGGATGGGCGATCGCCGCTGTAATCATGGTGACGATGTTGTCGTTGATATTCGGAGGTTATCCAGCTTTCAAGGCGTCGAAGTTGGATCCCATCGAATCGCTCAGGTACGAGTAGCTAAAGGTTAAGGCGTGCAGCCGGTAGTTGTTGGAAAAGGCGGTTAAATGTCAGCGGTCTGTAGCCAGTGGTTAGCAGTTATTGGTTACTGGTTATTGGTTACTGGTCAAGCGCAAGCATCTCGAGTGTCTCATACCCACATCGCCTCATCGACCTCCGTTTCCTATATTCACCCGGGAATCTCAACTCAACATCTAGCCGAAATGCCATCTTCTGATAAAGCAAAATTAGCAGCAGCAAAAAAGGCTGTCTCCCTGATAGATGATGGCATGAAAATCGGGATTGGTACGGGCTCCACTGCCGCGCTCGCAGTCATCGAACTGGGCAAACGCATTGAAATGGAGTCACTCGATATTGTTGGAACGCCGACGTCATTTGCCGCAGAAAGATTAGCGGCTAAGCATGGCATTCCGACTCGACCACTGAGTTCTCTCGGCAAGCTTGACTTTGCGTTTGATGGAGCCGACGAGGTCTCCCCCGAACTTGATCTTATCAAGGGGCGAGGCGCAGCACATACTCGCGAAAAGGTTGTTGCAGCTTCGGCGGAGCAATTCGTTGTTCTTGTCGATGAGAGAAAGATGGTGTCACGCCTGGGTGAGAAGATGCCACTTCCCGTCGAAGTCTTACCGATGGCTGTGGAGTATGTCGCTGGCCGACTGAAGGAACTGGGTGGCAAGCCGGAGTTGCGAATGGGCCAGAAGAAAGACGGCCCGATTGTGACCGACCAGGGAATGTGGATACTGGATACAATGTTCGAGTCGATTGAAAATCCCTCGGCTCTGAATATTCAGGTTTCATGCATCCCGGGAGTGTTGGGTCACGGACTCTTTGTTGGTATGGCCACGCTGGTTCTGGTGGGTTCGGAGGACGGCTCGGTACGCGAGATCAGCAAGCCTTAAGAAGTGCAGGGCAACAAAAAACCCTCGCCCGGGGACCAGACGAGGGTTTAGTTCTTTAGCTGACGTGATGCTATTTCAGCTTGAAAGTAATCGGAAGAGACATCTTCACTTTCACCGGGGTACCGCGCTGCATACCAGGTTTGAATTTAGCAGAGTTCACTGCTTTCAATGCTTCTTCGTCACAACCTGCGCCAATACCGCGGAGAACGACTGCGTCTCGTACGTTGCCCCCTTCGTCAACAACAAATTGTACGAAGACACGTCCTTCCACACCAGCTTTCTTGGCGAAGGGAGGATAGTTGATTTTTTTCTGCAGTCCTTCCAGGCCGCCTATCAACTCAGGCATATCTTCCACGATCACAAAGATCTCAGGCTCCGCCGGCTCGTCGTCCGCAGGTGGCGGCGGTGGCGGAAGATCCGCTAGCGGCTCATCGATATCCAACGAGACATCGAGGTCAAGATCATCATCTTCAAGAATTTCGTCATCCGGTACTTCAACCGGGACGGGAGGCTTCGGTGGTGGAGGAGGCTTCTCAATCTGAGTCGTCTGTTGAATTTCCTCCATCTGAACTAGCTCCTGCTCCGGCATGACGATGTTAAAGTCATCATTCCCGGAAATATTAAACTTGAACGCTCCAATGAGCACAAGCAGAGCCAGGATCATACCGACTTGCGCAAAGAAAGGATACTTTGATCGCAAATCAGCTTTATCTGTTTTTCTAAGAGCCATGTCCTTTTCGCTTCTATAAAATGGGTTGTCGCCCGAGAAAAATCGCCCGGGACAATCCATTAGTTACAAAAAAAGTGCAATACCTTCAAATGTTTACACTGTAATAACGAATAAATGCCCTTTTTATTGCCCGTATTCGCTGAGTTGAAGACACGGCATGGGTGTATAAGTTGCTCAACGGATGCCGTTGCCCTTGAATACGACCCTTTGACCTATTATGCACCTCTCCCGGGGTCAGTGTCCTTTGGCGCGCGCTCATCAGAGCGAAGCCAGCCATCGATTGAGACACGCGAACCATCCGACTTTCCACCGATCCGCTGGTTGTTTACTTGGGCCATGGGTGGACCGGGCTCCGATGGTGCCCGCGCGAGCTTTTCTTTAGATCGTCGGCGGTAGCAAGCCAGGTCCATTCCTTTGTGAATTCGGTCGAGATACCTGCTCATCGTGAGCCAATTCGAGGCATTAAGTCGGCTAAGCAATAGGGGCAGACTACTCATGACCAGAGCGACCAGGCACGTTGACCATTGGTATTGCTCGTTTCTGCCAGAACTGATCGGAATACTAAAGTATCCGTCGAAAACAGACTCCTATCATGCGGCGATTTACAATTCTTGCAGCACTTCTGTGCTTTATGACAGGCGGGACCTCAATAGCGCAGGTCGTAGACAGTGTAGATGTACAAATAATCCCGTATAAGTACGGCTACTTTGAGTTTCCATATGACAATTGTGGTGCCGGGGTCTATGCAATCTGGCCCGATGTGGGCGGGTTCGGAGCGCCGGCAGGCTATGGAAACTATTCTGTCATTGCGGAAGGTGATCCTGAAGATGGATTCTATGTACCTACCCTTGGTCAGACCGGAACGCGAGAAATATTGAACATCTTTGTCCCCGGCGGCCACTATGGACTCTGGTCAATGGGTACTGGGTCACAGGGAGGGCCGACGGTCTATGAGTCATGCCCGACGTACGTTTCGTATTACGAAAGCGTAGTGGCAGGCGCCAGGGTGCCGGGACCGTTTCAGATTTCAAAGTGGTATGCTGTATGGACTGTACCCAATGGAGTACCTGTAGCTGACTTCGACTGGGTTCGCACCGAAGGACTTTCTGTTGCATTCGACGGTAGTTTTGACAAGTCGTTCGAGTCAGAAGAGGGAGAGAAGATTCCGGTCACGTCCTATCTCTGGGATATGGGCGACGAGACGATGCGCGGTGGTCCGGCATTTACCCATTCGTACGCAGAGCCGGGCACGTACGGTGTGACCTTGACAGTAACTGACGATGATGGCGATACAAAAAGCATAACAAAGCAAGTCTCTGTTAAGGGATTAGTCCTGGAGTATGAAGAGGAGATCGTCCAACAGTCGGTTGAGGTGGGTGATACGTTCACGGTGATTGGCAAGATCAGAAACGTAGGTACTATCAACGCTGCCGAAGTTCGAGTTCGTCCGCTCTTCGGGTTCATCCCTGACTTTATCGAAAGTGACGCTCTGCTTTCTGACGACGGCACCCGGAGTGCTCCAATCGAGAATACCAGTGAGCAGATCTTTACGAACATCGCGCCCGGTGGGCAGGTCACCGTGACACAGATATATACAGTGTTAACCGGCGCCACCCGCGATTGTGACAGCAGCGTCGAGACCTGCGATACAGATAAGATACCCGTAACTGTGGAGTGGGAGGCTACTCTGGCTTTCGTTAGTGGGGTCGACGATAATGGTACTTCAGCGGCACTCAGGGACAAGTGTATCGAAGGTGTAACGTGCTCCAATTCTGTGCGCGTTCTTCCGCGAAAGCACAACCTGATTGTTAACGTAACATCCGATGAATCGGACGCGGATACCTCTGACGAAATCTGCGATGTTGACCTCCAGATGCAAGGAGATCAGTGTTCGCTTCGTGCAGCAATCGAATTGGCAAATCAGTTGGGTGGAGCTGAAATAACATTCGATATTCCCGGTACAGGAATCCCGGTGATTGCACCGGAGGAGACGCTGCCTACTATAATGTCACCAACGACGATTGATGGAACGACGCAGCCGGGTGCGGTAGTTCATATTGTCGGAACCAACGCCGGTGAGTCAAATGGGCTTACAATATCAGGCACAAGCGATGTCGATATCTCTGGGCTCAGTATTACAAGTTTTTCAAACTGGGGTTTGCGATTTGACGGAGGAACTGGTCACCGTGTCGTGAAGTCGTCAGTCGGCTTTCCGCCGGGAGATGATAGCGACCCGGCTGAGAATACGCTGGGGTCGATACTTGTTGAGAATGGAGCTGCCGGTGTAACAATAGGTGGTGAGTCCGACGATGACGAGAACCGATTGTACGGTCGTATTCACATCCTTGGCGCTTCTACGAACAGAGTTAAAATACTTAGAAACGAGATGGCTGTAGATTTTGTGGACGCGGGTGAAAGCCGGGTTCCAATCGATCTCGCTGAAGACGGCCCGACTTGTTCGCCATGGGATCCGGGCGCCGCCGCCGGACCAAATAACAATATGCCCGCTCCGAGGCTCCTGGCAATAAGCTCGAGTACCGTTTCTGGTATCACACGACCAAGGTCGCAGGTTGTGATATTTACAACCCGCAACGCCATCGTAGGTCACGGTACAGAGAAAGGTCGTTACTGGCCGGCGTGGGTGATTCCTGTCGGGTATGGAGAAGCCGATGACATGGGAGAATTTAGCATCTCTCTCGACGAAATTTTGTCCGATGGATCTCGCGTGACTGCGCTTGCGGTTGACTCCGAGGGCAATACTTCCGAATTGTCGCAGCTTATGCGACCCGTGATTTACGTACCCGGGATTGGCGGCTCGTGGCTTAAAGGCGCCAACGGAGATAACATCTGGATTCCTCTGGGTACGGGGGGTTCGACCGATGCAAATGACAGACTCGCGAGGATGGAAATGAATCCATCCGGCGAAAGTATAGAGAACCTGGTTGTAGATGGAATCCTCGAGTTAGGTGGTCACGCAGTCTATGGACCAGCTATCGGTTCCATTGTTGATGCTGGCTTTGTTGATTCGGAATCCGAGGCGCTA
>CBDUKH010000017.1:0-46826 GCA_965367755.1 uncultured Rhodothermales bacterium | reverse complement strand
GAAACTGTTTACGGGAGTGGAGAAGAGGGAATAAGCCCGGATGGTATTCCGGCCTCGGAGGCTGCGTTTTTCTATTTTGGATCGCTGCTCTTTGACAGCGAAGATAACCTTGTTTTTTCAGGCTGGGTTGACGCGCGTATTCGGAAGATAGACAGAGAGACGGGAATTCTGTCCACGCTGGTAGGTACTGGAGAAGCTGGTTTTTCGGAAGATGGTACTCGTGCAACTGAGTCACGATTGAGGGGCCCTTATGGTGTCACCTATGACCTGAACGGCGATCTGTTGGTCGCGGAAGCCCAGAACGGTAGAGTGAGGCGTATTTCCCGAGAGACAGGTCTGATTTCGACCGTGGCTGGAACCGGCACGGGCGATAATTAAACGGCGCTTTTAGTTGAAGCAACGGGTTTCCAAACCCCCGTCGTAAAAGCCCGGCCTAATCATTTCTTTTTAGTCGTGATTGATGAAGAATTTGACTCCTGTGCTTTTGTTCGCATCCAATATGCTGCCAAGAAAAGGCTAGCAAAAATAGATGGTCTTAGTAGAGAAAGGTATTCGGCATTTGCAAAGTGAGTTATTGCTGCACCGGTCATCACTACGCTCAAGATGATCAACCCGAATCGAGTAGTTCGCGGAACAATTAGGGTGACACCGCCCACTATTTCTAGGATTCCGATTACCGGAGCCAGCCGGGGATGTAGTTGCCAGTCAATGAACATCTGACTCGCCGATGGCGAAAATTTCCCGACTCCGACTAACATGTAGACAAGACCGATTATCACGAACAAGATCCATGAAATTATATTTAGCGCTTTCATCTTTACGTTTTCCTCTCGTTATTCCGTTAGATTGACGCACCAAGATTCGGCTCTGCCTTTTAATTAACCTGTCAGAAACGTTTCAAACTCGTGTAATTATTCTGTAACGTTGTCGAGGAATCGTCGTAGTTTATCTCACCCGGATCATTGGACATGTACGAAAGATGGACAGGATTCAACTTGGATCTTCGCAAATTGAAGTCGACCGAAATCTGATTCATCGGGATGGTAGTCCGACTCGAGTTACAGCGCGAGAAATGGATCTTCTGTCTTATCTCATTGAGAAGGGAACGCAGGTCGCTACTCGAGATGAGTTGCTTGAAAATGTTTGGACGGACGTTGTCGTAAACGATGAGGCGTTAACCCTGACAGTTTCCCGACTTCGCAGGGTTCTTGGTGACGACTCAAGGAATCCAAGCATCATAGAAACCATACCCAAGAAAGGCTACCGGTTGATGCAATTGCCGACTGCGTACAACCCTGTACCACGCCATCGAAGCTTGTACCGGTCTGGTTGGTTTTGGGCTACCACCATGGCGATGCTGTTCGCGCTGATGGCAATTCTCTTCTCAATAGTCCGGAAGGAGTATGCCCGAATTCAGGACCCAGTTGCCGGGGCTGAAACAGATTCCCACACAGTTGTGGTGCTGTGAGATCAACTCATGTGAATCAGGCATCGTAACGTGAAGCAAGGCACACATGTATGCAGATATGTACCCGGGGTGGGACTCGAACCCACACGACATCGCTGTCAACGGTGTTTGAGACCGTAGCGTCTACCAATTCCGCCACCCGGGCAAGGACGATTGCGACCAGTACGTCGTGAAGCGCAATCAAACGGACGCCAAATATACTACTTTTCGTTATTAGTAGGTAATCGGTTCCGTCGCGTTCATCGTTTACGCATCAAGCTGCTCACCGTCCATTGGAATCGGTTGCCTGCGCATCGCGACCCATTCATCAATCAACATTATGCCTTGCGCTACCATTATAGTTGTGAGCAGGAAAAACAAGGCTTCTTCTACCGGAAGCCCAAAGGGCGCAAGTCCCGTTGTTGTGGCCTCCGTGATATTCCAGATGCCCTGACGTAGAGCCACGCCATCGGCTATCCATAGAAATACTGTCGGCGGTACGATCGTCCAGTACCAGTCCTTTCGGCGCTGACTGAAAATTGCTGCACCGAAGTACCACTGCAGGGCAAGTACAGGTAGCGCCCACACGAGTATTAATCCCAAATACGTGAGAGCCGTTGACGAGAATATCATCACGCCTCCAGCAAAAGCAATCACCAGACGTGCCAGAACTCCATACCGGCGCTGAAGCCCGAGTCTGGATAAGTCAGTCTCAACTCTGACTGTCGGGTCCGTGATTGCAAAATACCAGAGGCAGACGAGGATCGTCTGGAGAATAAAAAACAGATACTCTTCAATGGGAACGTATCCGAGCGTACCTATCACTCGGTCTGCTCCATATGACCATACCGACGTGGCCACGAGATAATTGTCCCATGGAGTAGTATAGATAACGGCGATCGCGACTAAGAGTATCATGCCCGCATAGCCACCAGCGCGCACCTTCTTCCGATAAGTGACGAATGCCGCCAGGACAATGATGGCCGGGAGGAGGAAATAAATATGAAACTCCAAATACGTCATAGTAAGTCCGAAAAATAATATTCAGGGCGGCTCCAGATCGATAAGTGGAATAGCGACGACAATCTTTCTTTATTATCGAGTGACAAGTAACGAGGAACCTTCAGAATAAGAATCTATTAAAAACGATCTAATCTAAAAAATAGACGTTTATTTAATAGATTAGAACTAACGTCAGTAATTGACTTGCGGCTCAATGCATGAAATAGACGATATCGGTCGAATATCTACTCGACACGCGGCGACCATCCTCAATGTACACGAGTCTACAATTAAGCGCTGGTGCAACGAGGCTTTGCTCGAATATTCCTTGACAGCGGGCGGGCATCGAAGACTTCAACTAGATAGTCTTATGGATTTTGCGCGCGCGCGAAATCTAGATGTGCCGCTTTCCTGGTTTCGAGGTTTCGAGTCAGACGTCTGGAATGCATGGGTAGAATTTGAACGGAAGAACTACGACGACTTGATCAACCTGACGTCCGAGTGGGTAACTACCAACCGGATTGGATATGTGTATCGGTTGGTCATGTTCTTGGAAAGTGTTGGCATGACCTGGCGGGAACTATGCGACCATTTTCTAGCTCGGATGATGCATAAAGTGGGTGACGATTGGAGTTCGGGATGTACGTCTGTAGATGAGGAGCATTTCTTTACTGAAGTGGTCTCGGATATCATCCAGTTCAGGCGGCATGCGAATCAGTTTGCAGAAGGCGGACCGAAAAAGGTCGCGGATCGAACGGCGATCCTTGGCTGCCCGGGAAGCGAACTGCACCAACTTGGTCTCCTCATGGTTCGTGTAGTGCTTGAAGAGCAGGGCTGGAATGTCATTTTTATCGGCCCGAACGTTCCACTGCTTGATCTGGCCGCAGCCCAGAAAAAGTATAACGCTTCACTCCTCGGATTATCGTTTTCCTCTGTTCAGGGAGGCACCGGCATCGGCAGAGCGACCGAGCTTCTAGCCGCAGTGTACGACCCGGCGACTCCCTACTCCCTCGTACTCGGGGGATCAGCCTTGATTTCGCGCGAACCCGACATTCCATCTTCGGATACTTTTGCCGATGTTAATGTTTTCAGGGACATGATTTCGTTCGGGGCTTATGCAGACGCGATTCGCCCGGAGAAAACTGCAGCCTCACGTGACACGCGAGATCGGGTTTGAATCGAAAGCAGCCTAATACCGTCGCCCTTCTTCCCGACGATACCGCTGTTGTCGCTGACCTCTGCAAGGTCGACCTCGATGATTTTTTTCGACACCATTCACGCACTTTTTCCTTTGCAGCGAAACTGTTCACAACAGAGCAGCAATGGGTTGTCAAACGAATCTACGCCTTCTGCCGACTCACAGATGATATTGTCGATAAACCGGAGTCACGGTCGCGGGAGCAGACTACGTCCTTGCTGGATGCATGGGAGCATACTGTTGTTAACGCTTTCGGAGGACGCGCGTCCGGCATAGCGTGGTTGGACGAACTACTCATGACTTCGCACGAACGTGGTGTGCCGATTGAAATAATCCGAGACCTGATTCAGGGGGTAAGATCGGATGCGTCAAATGTTCGGTTCGACGACCAGCAGGCGCTACTGGGATATTGTTACAAGGTAGCATCAACCGTGGGTCTCTGGATGTGTCACATGCTTGGAATTACCAGAGAAGCTGATCTTTCCTGTGCCATAGCTCTCGGCAAAGCATTACAGCTGACAAATATTGTTCGTGATGTCGGCGAAGATCTGTCAACCGGACGCGTGTATCTCCCTCAAGATATGATGGCCGAATACGGATTGAACGTCGATACACTGATCGAAATGTCCAAGAGCAAGAAAATCAGCAACCAGTACTCTGAGTTAATTGCGGACTTGATTGCGCTGTCGGAAGAATATTATCGGAACGCTTGGCAGGCTATCGTGCGCCTCCCATTCCGTCTCGGGATCGGAGTCGCCGTTGCCTCTGTTACGTATCAGCGGATCAATCATCACGTGATTAAAAACAACTATGACAACCTGAGTCTACGTGCATACACATCGCGCTTCGAGAAAATTTACTTGACCGGAGTGGCATTCTCCAGGTACGTAACAGGAAGATATTTGAACGTCGGGCACAACACTGGCAGTCGTTCCAGGGAAGTAATGTTTTAAAGATATTAAAGAGAAAACGAGTTCTTATGCCAAAATTGAAGGCGGTAGTAATCGGTAGCGGCTTCGGCGGCCTGGCAGCAGCCATTCGTCTTCAAGCTTCTGGAGTGGATGTCACCATTTTCGAAAAGCGAGAACAAATCGGCGGGCGCGCTTATCAACTAAAAGACTCGGGCTATACGTTCGATATGGGGCCGAGTCTTGTCACGGCTACCGAAATTATCGATTCCGTGTTCAAAGCCGGCGGCACCTCCCTGAATCACGAAGTAGACCTTCTACCCCTCGATCCGTTCTACCGTGTTCACTACCATGACGGCACACATATCGACTACTCCGGCGATGTTGATGACATGAAAGCGCAGATGGCCGTCTTTAACAATAACGACGCGGAAAATCTTGATCGATTTCTTGATGACATCAAGCCGGTATTTGATGCCGTGATAACCGACGGGCTTGGTGCCATTCCGTTCGATAATCTCAAGCAGTTTGCCACGTTCATTCCACAGGCTCTTAAATTGAAAGCCTATAAGTCAGTCGCCGCATTTACCAATACCTACTTCGAAGACTTCCGGCACAGGTTTCTCTTCAGTTTCCATCCATTGTTTATCGGCGGTAATCCGTTCTATGCGCCAGCTCTGTACATCATGATTCCCTATCTCGAAAAAGAGCAGGGAGTCTGGTACATCAGAGGTGGCATGTATACGCTCGTACAAGCAATGGCAAATCTGTTTGTCAACCTTGGCGGCGAGATTCGGACCGGTACTGCAGTTGACGAAATTATTACGGACGGACGCCGTGCCACCGGCGTTCGCGCCGGCGCCGACAAACTGCAGGCAGACATGGTCGTCAGTAATGCCGATGTGGTGTTTACCTACAAAAACTTGCTACCGGGTGTCACAAGAAAAAAATGGACCGACAGAAAGCTCGACAGGTTAAAACAGTCAATGAGCTGTTTCCTACTGTATCTCGGCGTTAGAAAAAAATATCCGCAGCTGAACCATCACACGCTGATAATCGCAGAGAGATACAAGCAACTCCTCGAGGATATCTTCAGACGCAAAATCCTGTCGGAAGATTTCAGCCTCTATCTGCACATTCCTTCGCGAACAGATGAGACGATGGCCCCCGAAGGATGCGAGAGTATCTATATTCTCGCCCCCGTCCCCAATCTCCATGCCGACGTCGACTGGCACGTCGAAGCACTCAGATTCAGGAAAAAAATCATTGACTTTCTTGAGGACTGGGGCCTTGACGGATTAGAAGACTCAATCGAAGTCGAACACGCGTTCACGCCGTTAGACTTTGAGTCAGAGCTGAACGCCGAGGCAGGGAATGCGTTTGGGATCGAGCCCGTGCTCACGCAGTCAGCGTATTTCCGTCCACACAATCGGAGCGAGGAGGTGGATAACCTGTACTTCGTCGGGGCTGGTACTCACCCGGGAGCCGGTATCCCGGGAGTTATGCTCTCGGCCGAAGCAACCATGGTTTCGATTACGGAGGACTTTTCGCTCGAACCGGCCAACCCGATTCCAAGGGCTTCAACTATTCAATGAAATCATTGAATACGAAGTTGGGGCGGTTATTGTCCGAAATGATGGAGGAACCGAATGATTGTCTGGATCCCTTCATTAAAGCGATTGATACCGAAGCGTTCATTCGGTGAGTGAATGGCATCGGAGTTGAGTCCAAAGCCGAGCAAGACCGAGTCCAGGCCAAGGATTTCCTTGAAGTCCGCGACGACAGGAATGGACCCGCCCTCGCGCGTGAAATAGGGTGACCGTTCGTAGACCTCTTCCATAGCGCGTGCCGCTGCCTTCATGGCCGGGATTGTCGTATCGACAAGGACGGGTTTGCCGCCGTGCAGGTTCTTGAACTCGAGCTTCATGGTAGGCGGTACATTTGCCTCAAAATAATCCTTGATCAGCCCGGCGATACGCTCCGTCTTTTGTCCCGCCACCAGTCGCATCGAAATTTTGGCTCCGGCGACGGATGGTAGCACCGTTTTCGCGCCTTCCCCCTGATAGCCACTCCAGAGTCCGTTAACATCGAGTGTCGGCCGCGCGGTAATTGCCTCGTGCAGGGTGTAGCCTTTTTCGGTCCGAATAGCCGATACGCCGATATCTCTCATCCAGTGCTCCTCGTCGAACGGCAAGTCCTCGAAGGCCTTTCTCTCAGCATCAGTCAGCGGAACTACATTATCGTAGAAACCAGGGATGGTGACTCGATTGTCGTCGTCGTGCAAACTGGCAATCAGTCGGGCGAGGGCGTTCGCAGGGTTGTCCACCGCTCCGCCATAGACACCCGAATGCAAGTCTCTGTTTGGTCCGGTCAGTTCAACCTGCACATAGGTGAGGCCTCGGAGTCCCGTTGTTATCGACGGAATGCCCGGACCGAACATGGCCGTGTCGGAGATGACGACAATGTCAGCTGACAGGCGATCGACGTTTTTCGAAAGGAAATCCGCCAGATGCTGGGAACCAGATTCCTCTTCGCCTTCAATGACGAACTTGATATTTACTGGGAGAGTCTCACGCGTTGCCATCCATGACTCGATTGCCTTGACATGCATGAACATCTGGCCCTTGTCGTCGCAAGCACCGCGTGCATAAATATTGCCGTCCTTAATGACCGGCTCGAAGGGAGGGGAGTCCCAAAGTTCCAGAGGGTCCGGCGGTTGGACGTCATAATGCCCGTATACAAGAACCGTCGGAAGTTCAGGGTCGACAATCTTCTCCGCCGTAATAACAGGATGCCCGTTGGTCTCGTTCAGCATCACATTGTCGAGGCCGATCCTAGTCAAATCGTCTACGAGCCACGAGGCAGCCTTGCGTATTTCGACTTTATATGAAGGGTCCGTACTGATACTCTTGATCTTCAGCAGGTCCATCAATTGTCCGACAAATCTGTCCGACTGTTGGGTGGCAAAATTAAGGACTTCCTGTAGTGGCATACGATCAAGAAAAAAGTGACGACCTTCTGTAAAGTATTCTAACGTGGCAACATACGAGTAACGCAGGCAAGATAGTTGAAATTCTTGTAAGGAAGGATGTGAGAGTCGATCCGTCCGAGTCGCTCAGGCGTGACTCACTGACACTAGAATTCAGACTCGTCTCGCCAGCTCAACAATCTCCAATTCGATACTGAATCAGAACGTACCAGTACGAAATTTACATTTCCGTCAGTTTGAAAGTCTTCTCCGGTATCCAGCGAAATCGAGATATTGAATGATCTCACAACCCTCGACTGCAGGCCATTGGAAAATTCATCCTGTGAAAGTATCTGGTTCCACTGCAGCCTTGTGAACGTTGTGTTCTGGAAGAGCCTTCTGGTGCTTTCGAGCTCCTGTGCAAATCTCCATTCACGATCAATCTGCGCGTCAAAATCGTGATACGTGAATACGAATGACGAGTCCAGGAGAGGTTCATACAGTGAAATATCTCGAATCTCGTAGGCGTTCCTGAAATTCGTAAAGAAGCCTTCGATGGTCGTCGGGTCTCCGAGCAGGTCACCGAAAGGATCCCCTTCGATTGCTGCGGGCGCAAACGGGTTGCAGGCGTTCAGAAAAGACAACAGCAACAGTCCTGCGACAACCCGATAGCCAGTCGCAGCTTGCGCGTCAGCAGTTTCACTTACGATGCGCTTGATGGTATTTCCACATGTAGCCGATATCATTCATCTGTCAAGATACGAAAGAGGCTTTCAGGTCGCTCCAACTCGGCTCGGACCCGATCTCCGAGTCCACCCAACGGGTAACACTCCAGAGACCATCGTCGCCCTGTGAAATTTCCCATGAAAGACGCCCCTGGACGGTCTGCGGAACCCCGGTACGGTTGTGAGGAAAAACGAGAACGTACGTCGCGTCAAGAATTGAAATCCTGTCGTCCACGATAGTAAATGTTTGATCGTTCAGTTCCAGTCGCTGATCGCCGGGTTGCGGAATGGCTGCGACGATTGTTGAGAAGTACTGTTCTTCCTCTGTCGGGCCCCACCCGGCCCAAATCGGGTCGCTTGCTTCAGCCGTAGCCGTCGGTTGAAAAACAAAATCATCGTCGAGAGACCGGCGGTAATTTTGAGTGTTAAGGCCTTCGATGGCGCTCTGAATATTTTCTATCACCTGTTCCGGAGTATCAGGCTGGATGAACTGACTGCTCTCGTCCAGGGGAGGCTCTGGAGTACGGGGAGTGAAGATCTCACACCCGGCAAATATCGAACTACCCGCGAGCATTGACATGGCTAGCAGAATATATCTCATCGGTGGCTTCATGTCGGATTCCTAGCTAAAATAATTAGCCGCGGTGATTGCGAAGTGTACTCTTCTCCTGAGTAGGTACCCAGTGTAGCAAAAATCTCGAGTCCTACCTCGCGATACAGGCTCTGGAAATCAGCCAGGCTCAGGAGAGCAACGGATTCCGTGAAAGTCGTTTCTTGTTCGTTGGATGCCCCGATCTTTTGCAAGGTAATTTTTTTATTTATCCGACGATCTTCTATCCATCTACGCTGACGAACTGCAATGCCATTTTTTTCATTTTCGTCAAATGGTATCAGTGTGTTTTCTACATAAGGAGCATTGAGAAAATCTTGAACGAACCAGCCGTTGGGTCGGATTGCCTGCGCCATCGCACTCAGGGCTTGCCTGTGCTCGCCGGTTGATTCGAAGTAACCAAACGCAGTAAACAGATTTACGACGCCGTCGAAGCAGCCGGAGCAATAGGGTACGCGCATATCCATGACCTCAAAACATATGTCCAGGTTCTCAGCCCTGGCACGCTCTCTGGCAGCTGCTATGGATTTTTCCGACAGGTCGATCCCGGTAAGCTTATATCCTCGCTGAGCCATGGCGATGGCGTGTCGACCTCTCCCACATCCCACATCCAGGATTTTCGCGCCGGGTTGCGGGGCAACTAATTTTTCGATCGTGTCCAGAAGGGAAGAGGCTTCGCTATCATTACGGTGACTGTATACCAGCTCGTATTCTGCCCGATCGAACCACTCTTCGTACCACTTTGCCATATTGATCCAGGTCAGGGCGTAGCTGCTATCTCTGCAAAGGGTTCAAGCACTCTTTCGACTGGATGCACATCTGGCATCAACCCATTGATTCGAGCGAGGACTTCATCGAGCATCGCATCGGGACAGGAGGCTCCGGCAGTAAGCACAATAGATAGCGGCCGTTTGGTAGGGCACCAGTTTGATGTCGTTACGCTTCGTCCCTGTGCCAGATCAAAGTGCTCAATGCGGTCGAGCGATTGAATCTCATAGGCGTCGCGAATGAAATACGTCGGCATTTTCTCGGCACAAAGTTCGACGAGGTGACTCGTGTTCGAAGAGTTGTAACCACCGACAACTAACGCAATGTCAGCGTCCTCTTCCAGGAGACGGTAAGTTGCATTCTGATTTTCATTCGTCGCGTAGCACAGAGTATCGCTCGTATCGGCAAAGTGTTCGTTGATAGACTCGGAACCATAGCGATCGATGATTGCTTGTTTCAAGAGCGCTGCAATCTCTTGTGTCTCGACTGCAAGCATGGTCGTCTGGTTGACGACGCCAATTCGAGACAGGTCTTTGTCAGCATCGAAGCCGTCCGAGCACTTATCTCCAAACCATTCATCGAATTTGCTTGTTGGTACATCACCTCGAACTACTTTGGCGAGGAGCTTCGCTTCTTCCAGATCTCTGACAACAACTACGCTGGCATGTCGTCGCGCTTGCGAGAAGGTAGCTCGAGTTTCTTCGTGATAGCGTTTGCCATGCACGACGATTGTGTAATCGCTGCGCCCAATTTGTTCACTTCTCTTCCACACTTTTTCGACGAAAGGGCACGTGGTGTTGTATGTCGCCGTATCAATGCCGATCGAGTCAAGTTTCTCTTTCACTTCAACGGTAGTTCCGAATGCCGGGATAATCACGAGGTCGTCCGGTAGCAGGTCTTCAAAGGGGATAAGCTGCCTGCCATCCGTAGTGCGCAAAAACGAGATACCACGAGACCGCAGATCGTCATTGACTGCCGGGTTGTGTATCATCTCCGAGAGAAGAAAAATTCGGCTTCCCGGATTCTCATCTAACGCGCGGTATGCAATTTCAATAGCATTTTCCACTCCATAGCAAAAGCCAAAGTGTCGCGCGATAAGGTATTTGACAGGCCCGAAATCAAGCACGGAAGGCGAAAGATCCTTTTTTCTTGGATCTGACAGTCGCCGAGCTTCCTTCACCGTCGAAATGATATTGCTCCGGTAGTGATCAGGTACGTTGAATTTGCGGGCCATGGATAGTCGTAATATTAGCTGGTTACCCTACGCCAGATCTGCCTTGAGGTTGCCATTATAGCCGGCGATCGAGAAGAGGGGTAATCTCTTTTCTGAACTCCGGGAATCGGCCGTTCACAATAGCTTCTCTAGCCTGTCTCATGAGATATAGATAGAACGACAGGTTTTGTATGGAGGCAATCTGAAGTGCCAGCAGTTCCTTGGCAACAAAAAGGTGTCGCAAATAGGCCTTTGTGAAAGACTGGGAGAAGCTGCACGGCAAATCTTCGTCAATCGGTGAATGGTCTTCTGCCCACTTCGCATTCCTGATATTGATAATTCCCTTCGTAGTGAAGAGCATTCCGTTCCGCCCATTTCGAGTAGGCATCACGCAATCAAACATGTCGATACCACGGGCAATGTTCTCCAGAAGATTCAGCGGCGTGCCCACACCCATTAGATAGCGGGGCTTATCAGTAGGAAGGAACGGTACCACGCGTTCAACAACGTCATACATTACTTCAGCTGGTTCGCCGACTGAGAGACCCCCAATGGCATATCCCGGGAAGTCCATCTCCACGAGTTTCTCCGCAGAATATTGCCGAATATCATGGAACGTAGCGCCTTGAACAATCGGAAACATCGACTGGTCGGCGCTGTAAAGTGGCTGCGAATTTTCGAAGGCATCTTTGCTCCGCCGGGCCCAGCGAAGTGTCAGTTCATTGGACCTCTTCGCATACTCATGCGTCGAGTCTCCCGGAGGGCATTCGTCCAGGACCATCATGATATCGGAGCCTATCGTCCGCTGCATCTCGACGACTGACTCCGGAGTGAACATATGCCGAGAGCCATCTATGTGACTCTGAAATACCACTCCTTCTTCGCTAATCGTGCGTCGCTGGGCAAGAGAATAAACCTGGTATCCGCCCGAGTCGGTCAGGATGGGTCGATCCCATTGCATGAATCTGTGGAGGCCGCCAGCTCCGTTCAGGATGCTCGCCCCGGGTCTTAGGTACAAATGATACGTATTGCCAAGGATGATCTGTGCAGCAATATCGTCACGAAGGGTTTCAGGGAAGACTCCTTTTACCGATCCAACAGTACCGACCGGCATGAAAATGGGTGTCTCTATGATCCCATGATCCGTTTCGAGGATTCCACAGCGGGCTGACGATTCAGGATCGGTACCCTGGAGAGTGAATCGCATTAAATCAGTTAAGCAGTAACGTTTGCAGCAGGTGCGATCAGACTTTCAGAGATACTGTATGCCCGAACTCGCTGACTGAAATCATTCAAATCAACGTGCGAAAGGGCAAGCACAATCGGGCCGTCGACGTGGTTAACGAGCAGCGTAGTTGGAGATGCGACTACACCTATCGTAATTGTGTCTGCATACCTGCGATAGTGTTTCTGGTAGACGTTAGAATCAATAATCTCCACCGACTCGACATCCGCCCAGGGAATTGTCCGATCGATGCCATCGGTACGAACCTGTAGGCCGTGGGGGGTTACCGAGATGTTGTGAGCCGAAGAAAAACCAAACAGCGTCAGATAGAGAAATGAAGCAGTTGCCACGATCTGACTGGTCCAGAAAAGAATGGCGGTTGAGCCCGTCGGGTTCGCGACAATCTCCGTACTGAACGCTGCCCATGTCAGGTACTGAATTGCGATCAGGATTACTACGCCAACAATTGTTGTAAGCAGGAGCACTCCTTCCAACCGAAGCCTATCTCCAAGTCGCCTGGCCAGTATCCGACCGAGGGGTGATCTGCCAGGGGCAAATTTTCGAGAGATATAGTAGGTGGAGTTATTCACTATCGCGTAGTTGTTTCGGCCTTAGTAGGTTTCGATTTAGAAAAGTTACTACTCTGAAATTACTGGTCGTTATTCTCGGTGCCGTCAGGAGTTGCTGGTACGGGCCGTCCACTATTATTCAGTTCCGCTTCGAGAGCCTTCAGTCGTTCTTCCCAATCATACAACTCTCGTTGTTTTTCTGAAATCTGCTGATAAGACTCTTCGATTGCTCGCTCTCGCACTTCGAATGGCGCTTGCTCCATGTATCCGCGCTCCTCGAAATATCGCTTGAAGAGCCAATTGTGCTTTGCCGCTTCCATGAGTTCTGCCATCCTGAACGCTGCCAGCGTGCTCCAGCTTGTAGTTAACTCAAGGTTGTCGATAACGACTTTTAACTCCGACGTGACACCCTGGATACTGTCTGTCGATGCGAGCATTCGCAGATAGAGTTCGTCATCGTTGAGAAGGCGTGCCATGGTTCCGTCTCCTTCCTCGACCTTGACAAGGATGTTGGAAAGACCATCCGAGGCATCACCTGCTAAACCAACGAGTTCCTGCGCATTGTCGGCCATGGCATTCATCACTCGTCGTGTTTCGTCGGCCGTACTAAGAATACTGTTGTACAAGGTCGAATCATACACCATTCGGCCGAGTGACCCTTCGCCGTTTCGGACGTCGAGAATGATCTGTTCAAATGTAGTCGCAGCAGATTCGAAATTCTGAACAGATTCAAGGGCCTTATCTGTTATTTCAAACAGGTCGAACGGATCGATGCCGACAAGTGTATCGTTGTCTTCAATTTCTTCGCTGGCATCACTGGGAGAATCCAGTACGACAATCTGATTGCCGACGAGGCCGTCCGTTTTTATCTGGGCCTGCGTTGACTTGCGAATAACGCGGCGCGCGTTTTCGCTGATTGCCATCTGGACGTTAATAGGTGAGTCCGGTGCGTCAGGAAGTCGAACTGATTCCACACGGCCGACACTGACACCCTGATAATGAACCGTGGCGCCCGACTGAAGGCCGGCAACATTGTTAAACTCTGCGTTCAGATAAAACGTATCACTGAACAGGTGAGATCGGTTTGCAACGGCGAAAAGGGCCACGAGAAACAGGAATGCTCCTACGGTTACAAGTAATCCGACTCTGGCTTGTCGAGACATATATACTACTTAGTGGATAAGGGTTGAGAACTGTCACGCCCCAAAGAAGTTGCGCAATTCCGGGATTTCACTCTGCCTAAGCTGCTCATACGGCCCTGATTCACGTATTTGCCCATCATACAGGAAATGGACATCATCAGAAATAATTTCAGCACACACAAGGTCGTGAGTAATGGTCAACGAGGTAATCTTTTGTTCGTCTCGAAGGCGGACAATCAGGTCCGAAACGGTACGAACTGAAACGGGGTCGAGTCCAGTTGTCGGCTCATCGTAGATCATAATGTCGGGGCCGAGCACGAGTGCACGTGCCAGAGCTGCACGTTTTTGTTGTCCACCGGACAATTCTGACGGAAACTGATCCACTTTGTCCGCGATATCTACCCAGCTCAGCGTCTCCACAATCCGGTCGCGGCGCTCGGCTTCAGAAAACTCCGAATGTCGCTCCAGAATGAAATTCATGTTGTCGAAAATAGTCATGGAGTCGAAGAGGGCGCCTCCCTGAAACAGGAAACCGATTTGTAGCCGGAGTTCATTGAGTTCCGGGTTTTCTAATGTATCCGCACGTATACCCTTGACCCAGATTTCTCCACTGTCGACCTGGATGAGTTGAACAATCGATCTGATCAAGACACTCTTTCCCGATCCCGAACCACCCATAATGACAGACGACGTATTATCGAATACTTTTAAAGAGATGCCTTTCAGAACCTCATTATCTCCAAAACTTTTGCGAACATCTTTTAGCTCAATAATACATTTTCGATCGTCAGCAGGTGGATCAATATGGGTCGTGCCAGTAAATGTGGTTTCCACTATGCACCCCCAAACAGTGTTAGCGAGATGCGTACAATAATTACGTCGGCAAGGAAGATGAGCAGAGCCGAAAGCACGACGGCATACATTGCCGCTTGTCCCACTTCGCGTGTGCCCCCGCGAACGTTATAACCGAGGTAACAGCTCACAATTGCGACGATAAAGCCGAACACACTTGTCTTGAGCGTGTCGACGATGAGATCCGCGAACCGTAAATCAGAGAAGGCATTGTTGAAGAAAATCCGGTAGTCGATATCACTGGAGATAACAGATTCGAGGTAACCTCCGGAAAGAGCGATCATATCCGTCCATATCGTCAAGATCGGAAAGACGATTATGCAAGCGAGGACTCGCGTGACGACGAGATAATTGTATGGGCTAAGCGCAGCCACTTCCATGGCATCGATCTGCTCTGTGACTCTCATCGATCCGATTTCTGCACCGATACCAGCACCCAGGCGTCCGGCAAGCACGAGCGAGGTGATGACAGGACCGATTTCCTTGAAGACAGACAGAGCAAGCATGGACGGCAGCACGGCTTCGGCTCCAAACCGCGACAGTGTGCCTCTACTTTGCATCGAAAGGACAACGCCGATGGCAAGTCCTGTCACGGAAACAAGAATGAAACTCTTGCTGCCAGCTTCGTCCATCTGACGAAGTAATTCCCTCCATTCAAAGGGTCGCCTCCAGAAACGCTTGAAGAACTCGCCTACAAACAGGGTGAGTGCCCCGAGGCGCGAGAACGCCTCGTAGATTAAGCTCTGTTCGAAAGTGGATCGGCTGAAAAAACTCAAGCTGTTGTTGTTAGCGCTAGTAAGAATACTCCCACGACAGGTCGACACTGAGGCTCTCTCGCTGCGTTAGTTTGAGCAAGAGATGTTGGATCAATTCAAATTCTGCAGTTATTTCGCGAATCGTCGCGTCGGAAAGTTCAGTCGATTCATTGAAAGAAATTGGCTGACTCACCGATACAAACAATCGCTGCGTCAGGTATTTTCCTGCCGTCAAGCGTGTTTCGGTCCCCCGCTGTTCTATCTCGAACACATCGAATCCTAGCTCGGCACCGGCAAGTCCTTCAAGATAACCTGTAGCCTGCCCCAATGCGATATCTCTGGCGAGTGTTTCGCCGCCACTACCACTAAATTGCAGAGACTCCCGCGCAGATCGTCCAAATGCAAGATAGGAAAGGATGTCGGTCAACTCCATCGGAGGGTCCGAAGAAAGCGGTGCTTCCTCCAAATCGTCCAGGTGACCCTTTACTTGCAGGATAATCGTTACGTCATCGTTTGGAACAGTATAGTGCGCCTCGACATCAAGGACCGGATCTGTGGCAGGTCCATTAAATGTTAGCGACCCGTTTTCAATTCGAAACCTCTTGCCGAGCTGTGTAATCCTAGAGCGTTCCGGAATAACCTCAATGTTACCAAATATCTGCAGGTCGGCTCCTTTCGCCTTTTGCATATCCAGATCACCCGTAAACTGAATATCCAGGGCTGGACTCGAATTGGACCGCAACCACATATTGCGTTCGAGCTCCAAATTGATATCCAATGCCAGTGCCGTGTAGAAATCAAAAGTCGACGTATCCGCGGCACTGATTCGTATGCCAAAGACCCGCTCAACCTCGAGGAGATCTTCTTCGGAGAGCTGTACAGGATCAAACTCTTCGATCTCATCCGAGAGAAACATTTCGCCTTCAACGACCTTGGCGGATCCGCTTATGTATGGTTCTGTCGTCGTTCCTGTAAGCAACAGGTCCGCGACAACCGAGCCCTTGTATTGCGCATTGTCGACGGCGAGGAAATCTTCAGCACTCAAGGATACATCAAATTCCCCCAGGTTCAATTGACTCAGGTTTACCGTGCCAAGCGCAATCAATTCACCGTTACCAGAATGTACTTGCACATGCTGCAGATCAATGACACTGTCGTTGAATTCCAGCTCCCCTTTAATCTGGTCGTACACAAGTCCGAAATATGCCAGACCTATGCGACCTCCCGAAAGTGTAGCGGCACCATCAAGAGCAGGGTCCGAGACCGTTCCCGTTATGTTTACTTCGCCCGTCACCTTACCACCTATGTCGCTGTAGACGGTCGGGTCAAGAAAGGGAAGTATCCAATCCAGACTGAAATTGTCTGATACCACTGCGAGGTTGACGCCTGTCGACAAATCTGCCTGACCTGCACGAACGCGTACCCCAGTTTCGGTCTGTCCAGCTGAAGGAGCCAGCCTCAAGTTAACAGGGATGTATCCATTAATGGTAACATTGCTGCCATCCTCGTTGCGGAGGACGCCATCCAGGTTCAACTTCAGAGAGTCATAGGACACTACGAGATTCATCTCCCCGTAACTTTTGCCAAACGATTCAACGGTAGTTATGAGATCACCTTGTATTACAGGAGCATCTGCTGGTCCGGTCAAATCGAGATAGCCGTTGACCGTGCCGCCGAGGCCTGTCAGTCCGAACAAGTCAGCTACGGCACCCATTCTGAATTCTTCAACTGTAAGCAGCAGGCTTTGCTCACCGTCAAGGTCGAGGATACCGTCAAGGGCAATTTGCTGAGAGTCGGTATAGATGAGCAGGTTGCGGACTTCATAGTAGTCCTGGTAGGCAATCGTCGTTGGCTGCAGCAACTCCCACACTTCATCGTCAAAGACTAGCTCGATATCGTCGATAGTGAGAATTCTCTCGTCATCATTAATATCTGTCGATCCCAGTATGCTCAAGCTTCTTCGACTGTCTATTGTCGAGATAACATCAAAGAAGAGCGAGTCACCCTGAAGCTCTGTCGTGAAATCGGTTCGTCGGACTGTCAGGGATGGAATAGAAAAGTGTTCGACTACCAGGTTTCCTTCAAACTCATCAAACGAAACTGAGTCATCAACATGTGCCAGGACTTGGGCAGTCAGGCGACCAGCACGAAAATCTCCATAGACAACCGATTCAAGGTCCGTATCAAGCTGCACGATTTCGTCGCCACGATTTCCGGCAACAGTCATGTAGAAAATGCCTTTACCGATTGCCTCAAAATCTTCTTTCAACAAGTCATTCAGGGGCCGCGCATCTTTTAACGTTCCTACTATCTCAAAATCAGAGGGAACGGCATCGGTCCAAATGCCGATAGTACCGCTGGCCGACAAATCGAGCGTATTGGATTCGAGTTCGAAATTCTCAGTGGCAATCGCACCATCATGGACTGATCCAGAAGCATTTAGTAATGAAATTCTTGTTCGCCCATAGTGCGACGTGTCAGCAGTAATAGTGAAATCTGCCTCCAGCGTTTCGAGCGAGCTACCGGAACCGTTCAATGAGAAGGCTGCGCTCACGTTGCTTGACAACGAATCCGACAACATCATCTGACCTATCGGAATACTTTGCATCCTACCTGATACATCGTAGGCAGGCTGCTCTCCGGACAAGTCTACGACACCTCCGACATCGACGAAGCCATCGGTAAATTCGGCTCTGAAGGAGATCGGCCCCGCTTTCCGGGCGATGTCGGTAGATAGTTCGCCGGATCGAACCTGCAGTTCATTCCATACGGAGGGTGTTAGACTCGCGTCGACAATCACTTTGTCGAAATCATCACCTTCACGCGTAATCGTCGCACTCGCGGTACCACTTAGGTCCGAGGACATATTATCCCTGGCCAGGAAGAGCGCCAGGTCAATATTCGAGAAATCACTTTCTCGAACGTAGATCGCCAGGTCTTCGCCCAGTTTTGTACTGCCAGCTGCGGTAAGCTGCCCCGCCGACGACAACATGCTGACATCGAACGTCAGCGTATCCGGTGAATAGATACCATCGGCAGAAAGCGATTCGACAGTGGCTCTATTAACGATAGAACTATCGAGACGAGCGGTCCATGAAAGGCGATTCGAGGACCCGATCGGTTCGACCTCGATTTTTCCGTTCAGGTTTGTCGCGAGTTCGAAAGATGGTACTAGATCGTCCGCATTAAAATTTCGGAAATCAAGCTCGGCCCGACGTACACTTACTCCCGTCGGAGTCATGACTACTGTGGCTGCGACGTCAATGTTCGCGCTGTCGACAATCGTCGAGCCAGCGACGTCGACAAGTTTGTCGTTGAGGGTAACATCGAGTCTGGCGTCGCTGAATGAGTACGTTGCAAAATGCACCTGACTCAAGGTTCCGGTAGCAGAAGCATTCCACTTTTCACTCACTCGTGCAGCAGTTCCTGACATTGATCCGCTTATGGACGACGATGTTGTGTCTCCGGAGGCAGCAGAAGCATCAAATTTTTCAAGTGAAAGATTTTCGACGACGATCTCCAGGTTGTCAGATAGAGTCAGGTCGCCGCGAACATCGACATAGCCGGAATCGGTCTTTACATTTCCCGTCGCTCGGATAGAGCGGTCTCGCACATTGGCACTGAACGTCCCGCTATTTACAATTAGCCGGTTGACACTCGTACCTTTCACCTCGGCCGACAATTCCGCATCAAGGGTTTCGAGATTAATGCCTGAACCTTTGATACCGACTGTCCCGGTTAATGACTGTGTGTCGATTGCTGCAAGGAAAGGAGCAAGTGAAATTCGCTCGAGCGTGGTGTTCAGGTCGTACGTAGGTATTTCGTCGAACGGCCTTGTTGTGCCCGAGATTTTACCAGACCCGAAGCTCGACTCCATCGAGACATTGACATTGGCAGACCCCTGGGTGAATACGGCATCGCCGTTCGAAGAGTATATCGTGGCATCAGAAATTCGGAGTGGTCGATCAATAGTTATTGACGAACTACCAGAGACCTCTGATAGGGACGCTCCGGTCAGGTCGCCTTCAAATCGCGAGGTTACAGGGCTGGTGAATGGCGACGAAAAAAACGTTTGAGTAACGAGATTATTAAGCGTTCCCGAGAAGATATACCTGTAGGTAGAATCCGGAAGCGTCCCCCTGGTAGCGCGAGCGATTACCGAGCTGCCATCACTAAGTGACGCGTTCAATAGTGTCACGACATCTTTTCCGGTAGTGGTGACGTCGATGCGAACATTACCACTGACAGACGGGTCAAGGCTCGGAACAAACGGGCTAATATCCGCAAAGTGAACGGGTTCACCGACGAGATGAAAGTCCGTACCCTGTGACTGGAACAGGCCATCCTCAAAATCAATATCGCCGGATGCAGCGAGTCGTGTGCGGTTAGAAACAATGCTCAGCGTGTCGACATGCGCTGAATAACCATCGAGCTTCGCCCGGGCCAGAATGGAAGCAGGTGATTCGACCATAGGGGCCAGCACTTCTGCTGAAATGTGATTTGCGACCATGGCAAGGGATTCGCCGAACGTCAAAGCTTCCAGGTCGGTCTGCAAGTCGTTGACCGTGAGCAGCGAATCATGACCCGGCCTGTACATAATAGCTCGAACCGAACCATCGACGATTTGAAGTGCCTCAATGTGAATGGTAGGGGGCTCAGTCGAAGTAGTATCTTTGGCGAAGAGCTGCACGAGATCCCACCGGTTAAGACTGTCCTGTCGAATGTCAATTACGGGCTTTACAATTCGGATTTTTCCGAGCTCGATGACGTCCGATGGAAAGGATCTGACTTTGTAGCTAATACGCAACGAGTCGGCAGACAGCAATACCTTTTCGTTGGCATCGATCAGGTTGACGTCGGAAAACGTTAGCCTTGAAAAGGGGTTACCACGAACCGAACTGAACTCAAGTCGGGCATCCTGGATCGGGAGGTAGTTTGCTATTGCAAAACGCACTAATCTGGTTGTGCCTGGATTACTCAGAATATAGATGAGGGCCGCCACGACGATGAGGACGAAGAGCAAAAGGCTTCGGAAGAACCGTCTTGCAAATTTTTTGCCGCGTGATATGGAAGTGGTTTCAGTCACGCCTAGAAAGTTTGCCCGATACTGAGGTGGATCCGAAACCGTCGAAGCTGGCTTTTCTTGAAAACACCATTGAAGAGGTTTTCAGCGGAAATGAGGTCTTCGTCCGATGGATTGACCTTCACGGCCAGGTCGAATCGGATGAAGCCGAAAAGTGTCTCGTAGCGGATTCCCGACCCAACGCCGACTTTGAAATTGTCGAACGTAAACTTGCCATCATCAACGATTATAGTCGTTCCTCCAGCTGTGTTTATTCGGGATGATACCTGGCCTACATCGACAAAGGTTGCCAGCTTCCATTTGGTACCCAATCCAGGGAAAGGGTATCTATAAGAAAGACTCGCTTCTATCTTGGATTTCCCACCGATTGGTTCGAACGCGTACCTGAGAAAGTTATTGTCGCTGTCGAAGATTTCTCGTGCCAGCTTCGCACCCAGCAGTTGGTCCGGCCAACCGCGAACGTCTGTGGAGCCACCCGAGTAGAACATCACGGCGTCAAACCGATTCTCAAACTTGGTACTATCCGCGAGTCCCAGTTCACCATCCAGCGCCTTTCGGCTATCGCCAAGAGCAATGAGGTATCCGTAGTAGAAACGTCCGATGAACTCGCTCCGCCGCGTTGTGGGCAAATAGCCTGTAATTTCGGCAGCACCCTTAACGTAGTCTACATCAGATCCAAACAAGCTACCCGCAGATTCGAGTAGCGGCCTGAAAATCCAGCCACTTCTTGGATTGAGAAAATTGTTGGTTTTGCCGATCGTAGAGGAGAGTGTGAGTACACTCTTGTTATAGAGGTCCTCTTCGATAATTGCGGTTCCGGAGGCCGATCCAGTTGCGGGCTGACGAATACGACTTAGAGTGTACGTAAGACTTGTTGAGCGGTAAGAATGAAACTCGTAAACAAGGTTTGTAGTGAACCCATATTCACGTTGAAAGACATCAGCCTGCTGTAGTCGACTGTCTTTTTCGAATCGAAGGAACGGTGAGACGGTGGCCGACATTTTCCTTGAGAATAAATACGGCTGCCGCAACGTAATCGATGTGCCATAGGACTGTGGCGGTATGTTGTTACCTGACTCGGCAGCTTTGTAGCCTGTAACGGCCGTAAATCCGAAATTCAGGTTGCGCGCTCCCCCAACAAAATTTCTATGTTGCCAGTTACCAGTGAATGTCGGTCCGGTCGAACGTGCATACCCTGTTTCCAGCTCGACTTTTCGAAGGTCAACCTCACGAACACGGTACCTGACCGTAACTGTTGAGTCTGCGGGCTGCTCAGGCAAGTCCGTTAAAACCAGCTGGAAGAGGTTCAGAGATTGGAGTTCTTTCTGTCCGCGAGTAACACGAGACTTTGAATATCGATCACCAATCGAAAACGGCAGCTCACGTCGAACAACTTTGGGAGTCACACTGACATTTCCTTCGACTTCAATGGCATCCACGGTTGCCAGGGGACCAGGGATCAAAACGAATCGGACATCGGCGGTATTGTACGTGGAATCGACAACCGTAGCTACATCGATTTTGGCAAAAGCATATCCTCGATTGTTCATCCAGGTCAACACCTGACCCTGAATGTTTGCTTCCGCAAACTGAGTATAGCGTCGACCCAGTTCAAGCGATATGTCGGTTTCAAACGTTACCCAGCGGTCTCGGATATCACCTTCGAAAAGGTATATGGCATGGTCATCGTCGAGGCTGTAGAATCCAAAATCTTGAATAACTACCGGGGGGCCTTCGATAATCTTGAAGACGACGGAAATTCGATTGGTTTCTGTGTCGAAGACCGAATCTTCGTACGTAATAGTAGGAGCCAGGAACCCATTTCGATTATAGAACCGCCTGAGTCGGACGACGTCCTTTTGGAGGTCTACAGGCGTGAATGGATATCGACGATCCTTTTTCCAGAAAAAGTATTTGTCTTTGAAACCCGGTTGTTCGAGAGTTATCTGTTGAAGCAGGGTTTCATCGGCGAAGGTATCTGTCTCTGGGAATCTGAAACTGATGTCACGTACTTGTGTTTTGCTGTCCACAAGATTCAGGTTGTTCTGTGCAGACGTAGATGTAACGCACGACATTGTCGCGATGACGACTAACACACCAGCCAGGTAGAAACGGGTAGAGTGTCGAGTGCGGCTCGTACCGAATTGCATCCACGGTATGTTCATACAGGAGGATGTAATTACGGACGGGGAATTGAGTCGTTAGCTGGCACGTCCAGCTCATTAAGGGCGTCGATTCCTGCAGAGTCGGCCACTTGTGGTTCAATGATGTCAAGCTCATCATCGACAGCTGGAGCCGGTGTCGAGGTGGTATCCATTGGGGCTGGAAATGCGGGATCCCATTTTCCGAAGGACACGTTTCCATGAAACGTTTTTGCGCTCAGTTTACCCAAACCGTTTCCACTTCGAGCACTGAATTTGGCACTTACCCCATTGGACGCCAAGGACCGATTGTTCAAATCGATTCCACTGGTGCTCACTTTGCCAGCGCTTGTCGTTGCGGTTATGTCAACAGAGCTTGAGGGTGGAAATGCGACCTCAATATCTCCATTAGAAGTTTGCAGGGAAATGTTAGCAGCATCGCCGACGGTATCGAAGCTCGTCGATATGTCACCGTTTCTGGTTTCCAGGGTGACCGCCTGAGAGCTTCCGGAGTACGAGATCGATCCAGCTGTTCCCCTTACCTCGACACGGCCATTCATTTTAGAGATAGTGACGGAGCCGCTTGCAAAATGCAAAACGACGGGAGTATTTGAAGGGATAGTCGCAGAGATGTCTACCGCAGAGAGTGCTCGTTCCGGCGAGTCAACGTCGAACGAATAGGTTAAATCATCTCCAGTCTCTTCGATAGAAATTTTGTCGAGGAGTTTAAGGGCGTTGCTGGTACTGGTTCCTCTTGCGCGCTTCGTGATACTGAAGTTTGCAACTTCACCGGCAACCCCCGTCAAATCGAACGTGCCATTGATCCCTGAAATTTCTATCGATCGTGATCCAGGCGAGATGCCTCTTTCGGAGGTGGCGGTTTGCTCGACGCTACCAAGGACAAAGGCGCCTTCCTCATTCTGGACGACTTCTTGTTGGGAGCAGGATGAGACTACTATAGCCAAAAATAATATTGAGCCGAACCGAACGGATGACGACATAAAACACTAACTGCGAATAGGATTGAGATTGTAAGGCCGCATTTGGCGGACCCGGGATTGCAGAAGTATCTAACTGACTATCAACTAAATACGTTTCAGCATTTCATTCCGAATTGAGCGTCGTTCAAGGATATATCTCCTTCGCTTTTCATGCAGGACAACTATTAGCGCCCCAAGAATCAACACAATCCCTGAATAATAGGCCCAAAGGACGAATCCGATGATTATGCCGAAGGTATCGCCCAGAAACGACAGGACTCCCGAACCCCCAATATGGGTAGCATAAATAGTGAATGCGTGCTTGGCAGCCTCCCATAAGACGGCTGCCACGACAGCTCCAATAAAAACGCTGCGTTTGGGTGGTCGCGGGATAGGGGTCACTGAATAGAGCACAAAAAACATCCCTGTACTGAGGATTATCGGCAGGAAATATCCGATCACTGAGATGACGGTTCGCCATCCCTCACGAACCCAGCTAAAATCGAGTCCAAGGAAGACAAAGACATCCGTTGCTGACAACTGCAGGGTTTGAATGAAGGCCGACACAGAAATGGTGGCCACGAGGAACGACCCTACGCAGACAGACATGAGTATGTCAAACACATATCCTTCAAGAATCGATCGTCGATTGTGCCAGTCTTCGACGAATACATTCGAGAGAACGGTACGGAGCGTGGTCATCAACGTTGCCGCCGTAATTGCCAGGCCTACGCCGGCGACGAGCGTCAACGTCCCGGCAGCATTTTTGAACTCACCGATTAAGTCCAACAACTGGTCCGCACGGTATGACGGGACAAACTCCCGGATAAGGTCAGTGAAGATGTCGTAGGATCGATCACGATTCAATACGAGAATCGTGATCAGAAGAACGACAGGGACTATCGTTATCAGAACTTTAAAAGCAATTGCCTGGGCCCACAGAAAGATGTCCTTGTGTGCGATCTGCCGGACGAGCTCGCGACTGTAGAACTTCCACGTTTCGCCTATATTTAGAGACAAGCGAGCTGGTAACTTCAAAATTGGCAACTGAAAGTGTTCGCGACTATGGTAGCTCACATGATACGAAGAGATCCTGTCATAGTGCCCAACCCTATGTTAACCTCCTGTCGAAACGCTAATCGCAGCACCGTTTACTAGTCAATGATTGGTTCATGTTCGGGGCAATCGATCCGGAGATCGCGCTTTTGAAGTTTCTTCTCAAGCAGCTTGCAGTAAAATGATTCTTTTCCATCCGGGCGGAAGAATCTGCACGTTGTACATTGCCGGGCGGAAGTCATGACGCCTTGATTGTAGAGAGATTCGATCAACTGTAGAATAAATCCCAGGGCTTCTTCCTTTTTCTGCGCAGACAGTAGTGCAATGTGGTCCGTCAGTTCATTCGCCCACCCTTCGACACGCAAAGTGATTTTACGACCGGCGGGCGTAAGATATAAAGTTTGTATGCGGGCATCGTCAGTAGATGACTTTCGTGAGATGTATCCCTTTTCTGTCAGAGTTTTTAACGCCTGGCTGATTGTCACCGGAGTCACTTCAAATTCTCTGGCGAGTATACTACCGCGGCAAAATTCTTCTTCGTGATACTTGATGAAAACGAGGCATTGCATCTGGATAGGAGTGAGGCCAAATTCTTTTCCTTTCTCCCACATCAAAAAACGGAAGGTTTGAGAAAGACGCTCGAGACCAGCGACAATCTTAGCGTCGATGCTGTCATGTTGGTCGGGGAGAGAGAAGATCGATGCCATAAACAAGAATTGTTCGCTGTCAGGTTGCAGCTAACGAATATTATCGACGTGTCGTGCTGCGAATATCTTCTCGAAGATACGCAGTACAGCCAGCTATGTCATCAGACACGTACCGCAGTCTTTTTAGTGTTCAGAAAGATCAGCCATGGGTGAGATGGTGGTTAAAAGAAAGTGGGCACCCGATGGGTGCCCACTTGCCATTATTCTACTGGTCTACTGTGTAGGGTAGACTTAAATCTCCCGACAATACGCTGTAAACCTCGTAAACGCCTAGAAGCGGGCGATTGGTGTCGGATGTGTTTACCTCCATGTATGCCGTTACAGCATCGAAGTTGAATGATTTGTTGCCGGATACTTTGCTCAGGGGAACCACAACCCGCAAGTTGTTTCGGTCGAAAGCTACAGTGTGACCCGGTGAGTCGAGATACATGGGCATCCCGGGAGCGGTTGGTGGCAATACACGTGCTGCGTCTTCCTGCCGGATTTCAATTACGGCTAGTCCACCCGGAACGCGTTCGTCGGGACCGAGGACAACCCAGTGGGTGTGATAGACAATGCCGTCATCGTTATAGTTGCGGTTGCCATTCTCATCCCACAAGGGAGTGTCGTCGAAGTCTGGATGGGAAGTAACAGCCAGGGCAACTACACCCTCTACATCGCCGAACCCGACTTCACCCGACTTCAGTGTAGTAGGGAACACGTACGCTAGAACAGGTGCTCCATCCATTTGTCCCGCTGCCAGTGGTACCGTTTTTCCGGCCGTACCTCGCACAGCCTGTTCGAAAATGAGCAGGTCGAGGTTTTGCATGTACTTAATCGAGGCACTTTTCAGGTCTAGGTCATTTGTTTTTTTCAGTGGCACGACCTGCGCATTCACGGTGGATGTGAGAATGAAAAAAGAGCCGATAACCAGGGCGCGGCAGAGTGTAGGTATCATTGCATGTAATCCTTTTAAATGATTTATATTGAATAAGTAGTTAGTATAACTAACAATATATATTCAAGTCAAGGTGATCGTGACATTCATTTCGATCGCCTACACCATTGATGGATTCCCGCCTGCGCGGGAATGACGGGGGGTGCGGGAATGACGGGGGGAAGGGTTGTCCGAGAGGCGAAGCAAAGACCGGGGGGCGGAACTAACCTAGAGGCGCGTCAATCTCTGGTAAGACGGGAAAGCTGTGTGACTGCTAACCGCTGACCAATGACCACTGCCGAATGACGAATGACCAATGACTACCTACCGATGACTGCTGAACGCAACCCGCTTACATTCCATTTCGATCGCCAACGCCAATGATGGATTCCCGCCTGCGCGGGAATGACGGGGTGCGGTAATGACGAGGTGGGCGGTAACGACGGGGGGGAATGGCTGACCGAGAGGCGAAGCAAAGAGCGGGAGAGGAACTGACCGAGAGACGAAGCAAAGACCGAGGGAGAGGAACTGACCGAGAGGCGCGTCAATCTCAGGGACGACGGGAAGGCTGTGTGACAGCTAACCGCTGACTGCTAACCGCTGACCAATGACCACTGCCGAATTACGAATGACCAATGACTACCTACCGATGACTGCTGACCGCAACCCGCTGACATTCCATTTCGATCGCCAGCGCCAATGATGGATTCCCGCCTGCGCGGGAATGACGGGGGGTGGCGGTAACGACGAGGTGGGCGGCAATGACGAGGGGGTGCGGGAATGACGGGGTGTGTGGTAGTGATGATCACTGACTAATGACGAATGACGACTGACCATTGACGAATGACCATTGACAAATGACCCTTGACGAATGACCATTGACCATTGACCATTGACTAATACCTAGTAACCAATGACCAAATAACCAATGACCACCAACCAATCCCTACGCCGATACCTTCCGCTTCTCGTAAACAGGTTCTTCCTTGTCACTAACGGTAGCAGCCGTTATACGGCACGTTCCAACATCCGGCTTGGCATGAATGTCGAACATGATTTCAAGCATCGTGTCCTCCATGATAGAACGCAAACCGCGAGCTCCGGTACCAAGTGCACGTGCTTTCTTGACGATCGCATCAACAGCGCCTTCGTCAAAAACAAGGTCGACTCCGTCCATCGCAAACAATTTCTGATACTGCTTGACCAGGGCATTCTTGGGATCAACGAGGATGCTTTTCATGGCTTCGATGGATAAGCCATCCAACGATGACATCACCGGTAGTCGACCGATCAATTCCGGAATCAATCCAAATCGAAGCAGATCGTCCGGTTCGACATGCGTAAAGATCTGCGGATCTCGCTTGTCAAATTTGGTATTCCCCATCGCCATGAAGCCAATGGAGTTTGTGGACATTCTATGAGCGATAAGGTCTTGCAGACCGTCAAAAGCACCACCACAGATGAACAGGATGTTGCTCGTGTTAATGTTGATCAGGCTCTGCTCCGGATGCTTCCGGCCGCCTTTCGGCGGGACACCTGCTACCGTCCCTTCAAGGATCTTCAAAAGTGCCTGCTGAACACCTTCACCTGATACGTCCCTCGTGATAGACGCGTTGTCACTCTTGCGAGCAATTTTGTCAATCTCATCAATATAAATGATGCCGCGCTCAGCGCGCTCCACGTTAAAGTCCGCTGCGTGCAGAAGGTGGGCAAGAATGCTTTCGACATCTTCTCCGACATAACCAGCTTCCGTCAAAGCAGTGGCGTCAGATATTGAAAAAGGCACGTCGAGAATTCGTGCAAGCGTCTTGGCCAGTAGCGTCTTTCCCGTTCCCGTTGGTCCGATCAGGAGGATGTTCGATTTTTCAAGTTCGACATCTTCAAAATCATGTAGATACTCGGCGGCGTCAATTCGTTTGTAGTGATTGTAGACAGCGACAGAGAGCGCTTTCTTGGCTCGATCCTGACCAATGACATACTCGTCAAGAGAGTCCTTGATTTCGTGGGGGGTTAGCCTGTTCTGTCTGCCGGCTGCGCGACGTCCGGGCGCAGCTGGACCGCCAATGCTGTTCTGGTACGAAGCAAGATCGCTTCGAACGATACCAGCAGCATCATTGATACAACGGTCACAGATATAGACATCAGGTCCCGCAACCATGGAAGTAACTTCATGTGCCGTTCTTCCACAAAACGAACACCTAATGGCATCATCGCCCCGGCGATTACTCATAACCCACCAATCGAATAAAAATGTTAAGGTTCAAATACGGCACACCACCTACTCGAAGCGAGATGCTTATGGTAGTTATATCGCTCTAAATACGCAACTTCTTAAGCGCTAAAGAGTCTCTACAAACTTCACGAAATACGCATTTCAGTTACCGGAATGTCGCTTTTTCGACTTTGTCCACATGTTGTCAAGATACCGGCCATTTCCATCGTGCGAATTTTCCGGCAACGCTTGTAACGGCAGGTATATGAATAACTTACCGGAAGACTTCGTCCGACGGTTGCGTGATATCGTCGGAGACGCCGCATTGCCCTCTGTCCTATCCTCGTTCAACGGGCAGAAGGTAACGACGTTTCGCGTGAACACGCTGTTATCGAACCGGGCTGCTGTTTTGTCCAATCTACAGGCCAATTCCATAGTGCCTGCAGAATGCAACTGGCTTCCCGGGGCCTTCAGCGTAGAGCACGTGCTTCGTAAAAAATTGCTCGAATCAGAGCCTGCCACGAGCGGTCACATCTATATCCAGAATCTTTCCAGCATGATTCCAGTCGTTGAGCTCGACCCCCAGCCCGGTGAAAATGTGCTTGACCTGACTGCAGCACCCGGGAGCAAGACTTCGCAGATCGCCGCGCTGATGAATAACGACGGCTACCTTGCTGCCGTCGAATCTGTACGAAGTCGCTACTTCAAGATGAAAGCAAACCTGGAAAGACTTGGAGTCACGGTGGTCAGGCCAATCTTGAAGGATGGTGCCGCGGTCTCCCGTCACAGACCCGATTACTTTGATCGTGTGTTGCTCGACGCGCCGTGTTCTTCGGAAGGACGATTTCGAACAGATGACTCAGAAACGACGCGCTACTGGAGTCTTCGCAAAATTCGTGAGATGCGGAAGAAGCAGCTGCGACTCATGAAATCTGCAGTCGGTTCACTTCGCGAGGGCGGCATCCTTGTTTATTCAACGTGCAGTTTCGCTCCCGAAGAAAACGAGTCCGTCGTCAGCTGGGTGCTAAGCAAGTTTCCCGAATCACTGAGAGAGCAGCCGTTGACTCTGGACTGTCCAAACTTTACCAAACCGCTGGCCGGATGGGAGGGGAAAGAGTTTCAAACTGTCCACTCCAGAAGAGTACTTCCCGACTCCATGATGGATGCGTTCTTCGTGGCAAAATTTAGAAAGCTTATTCCTGGTTCGTAACTCCTTCCGGGAGGGCTCGAGTGCCACCATGGCGCTCCATTAAGAATCGTTCCCGGTAGAGCATGTGCGCAGCGGTGCAGACGGTCTTTGAATACATAATGTTGAAAGAGCCTCCAACCACGGCACCGGTCGCCGGTACCAGCTGTGCAAGCTTGGCTTTGGTCAAATTCAATCCCAGCTTTTCCACGGCTTTCTTAATCGATCGTGTGACGGCCAACTGGCCAACCGCTTCAAACCCCTGACGACCAGCAAGAGATTTGGTCACCCGCACGGCCGGTCGAAAGGCCAGGTCTTTGTTGATGTCACTGTAGGACGATGCAGCTGTCAAGATGTTGATGGCATACAGTCGCTCGTATTCTGACGTTGTGTCAAACCCATAGTAGGTTGCGTACTCGCCAGCTGCTCGAAGATTTAGTGTGGTAAGCGCGACGATGTCGGGCAAGATACCTGCCGCCCCGGCATATCCCGTCGCAGCACCCTCGATACCAGCAATTGTCGTAAACTTGTTCGGAAGGCCTGACACAAGGCCGTCCACGTGTTCCAGGTCGAGACGGAATACATCACCAGGTCGCAGCACCGTATGACCCCGTTTTTCAAACTGTTTGTAGATCGCCGGGGTTGAAATCCAGTCATGCGTAATTTCATTCACAAGGTTGAGCAGACCGGCAATCACATTGTCGATTGTCCAGTCGACTCCCGGAATCGCTCGGGCAGCGTCGGTAAGGTTGTCCATCGTCTTTCCAACAACACCCATGGCCTTGGTGTACATCGTCTCCGGCGGATTCTTCCACTGATGTATCTCTGTTAGAGCCTGGCGTTCGTAATCAGACAAATGCTGACTAGACTTCCATTCGTTCATCAACTTGCGACAGTATGGTTCATGCTAATCGTGGTTTCTACGGGTGAACTGGCAGAAGGCTGCACTCAATTCAATATTGGCCAGTATATGCCAAATCGGAGCCTTCTTTGCGCCAACGGATATCCCGGAACAAGCTGATTACCTATGACAATTTCCGTACCGGACAGCAGGTTTTCATACGCTAATAGAACGGTTGCCCCTCGAATTCCTCCTTCGAAAATAAAGTCGAGCACTGCTGACGACGAAATCGTTTTCCCGGCCGTTAGCGGTACCGCCAGCAATCCGGTTTGTGTGTGCAATGTTCGACCAGCGTAGTCCGGCCAGTATCTAGCTCGCAATGCAATGTCAGCGTCGAGATCATCCGAAAACAGCAAATACCGGAATCCAGTTCGCGTATCGCCATACCAGGAGGGTCTTGCGGCCAAAGGCGAAACGAAGCCACCAATCGTCGTGCTGGCCGTCGCTAACAAAGTAGTGTTCGTATCTATGTAGAACCCTCGATTGGCTCTGTCCCGAAAGCCGAGCGCTATTACCATACCAGTAGTCGTCAGCGTTGAGCCGACCGGGCGAAACACGATAGAGTCACTATTGGAGGTACTAAACCAGTCCCTTGCATTCTCGGCGATGTTGGCAAATCCGCTGAGACTAATTGACGAAGTCGAAGGCAGATACCGCAGGTGACCTACGAATTCAGAAAGATAACCGGACCGAGCGCCCCCCTGAACGATCACGGCATCCCCGAATCCCGTGGCTGTGATCAAGGGCATGTCAGGAATTGCACGCGAGGCATTCGCCTCGAACTGGAACGCTCCCAGTGGATACATGGCGGATGCAGAAGCTTCCAACGACGATGTGCCAAGTACTCTATTTACTCCAAGCAAACCTGACACCTGTCCCGTACCATCATAGGAGGAAGATAACCAGACCGAAAGCCGGTTAAGATCAACACGATCACCTTCCGCGACGATACCATCATCGATGATCGATTCTTTCGATATCCTTGAGTGTATCCCGAACGTCACATCGGCGAGATCAAAGCCGAAGTCAAGCTGACTTGAGAGCCTCTGAGACTTCACGAAGAGAGTATCACCGCCACCGCGGTATCGGAAAGACTGCTGCGTCCAACCTGTAGTAAGTTGAACACTTTCCAACGAAGAAGAATCTGGAGAATATGAGAGCCTTGTGGTTAAATCGTTTCGAAGCGTTCTTCGCTCTGCGCCGTGGTCGTTCACCAGGGCGCCGAACCGGTTGTAGATCGAGTCAGGGTCGCCGGGAACGGCAGGTACGACGCCACTATGTGCTCCAACCCGTCTCCGGTTCGCGAGGTCCGAAATCTCCAATCCAACTGCCCCGCGCTGAACACTTAATACACCGTACACTCCACGCACGCGCTCGAGTTGACTACTTGGATATTCCCCGTCGGCCTTCTGGCCCATATATCCTAACCGAATCCCAACCCGCGACGGGCGACTGAACACATTGCGCACTCTCTGCTGATAGTGAGAAGCATAAACATATTGCATCCCCTTATTGCTTGTTCGATACGACAACTCTGTCACCGGGACTGCCTTCTCAAACCCACGCGTTGCGAAAGCGATCGTCGGCGCAGTCCGGATTCCTGTGCCTACTGATACCGTATCGATGAGTCCCCGTGGAAGCAGCTCGAATGCTGGTCTTCCCGTAAACAACTCGTCAAAAACAATTCCATTCCACGTGATGCTGGTACCAAGTGGGGGGCGCCCTCGAATCGTCCACAGCGACGGCCAACCAGGTGTCGACAAATCATATAGAAATGAACCATGTAAATGGGACACTTGATCAACGATCTCCAGCTCAATCGCGGACGGCGGGGAGATGCCGGTCGACTGCACCGATAAAATACGTGGGACCGGTGCAATGCGAGCTACTCGTCTCGCCGGCCGTCGCGGTGGCACCGGATCAATCAAGAGAGAGTCTACGGAAATCGAATCCGGTACAACGACAAGTGAATCCGATGTGACCGCTAGCGAATCGACAACCTGTGCTGTAGCGCTTCCAGCATACGAAGCGAAAAGAGCGACAATCGCGAACAGAAGTATGATCGGTGAGGCTAGCTTGTTCACGGCGTCGGGACTTCAGGAAATAGTCCGAACAGTCGACTTTCTATCTGTGAAATGACTTCGTGTCGGTCACCGTCGTCGTTAACAAAGTCGAACTCGTCTGCTTCGATAATTACGACAGGTCCGAGTTTGTATCTTTTAATCCAATCCTCGTACAGAGCATTCAGTTTTTCGAGGTATTCAATCCTGATACTCGACTCAAAGTCGCGTCCTCGATCCTGAATATGACCGACGAGGGTCGGAAGAGAAGCGCGCAGATATACCAGCAGGTCGGGTGGCTTCAAGTATGACGTCATAATCTCGAAGAGGTCACAGTAGTTTTTATAGTCACGTTCAGACATGTGACCCATTTCATGCAGATTGCGAGCAAAAATTTCTGCATCCTCGTAGATGGATCGATCCTGCACTACTGATCGGCCAAGGTTTTCAATGGTTCGTTGGTGGCTGAACCTGCTCGAAAGGAAAAATACCTGGAGGTTGAATGACCATCGAGTCATGTCTTCGTAGAAATCGCCGAGGTATGGATTGTCGTCGACACGTTCGAAGAAAGACGCCCATCCGAAGTAGTCGCTAAGAAGTCTTGTAAGAGAACTTTTACCGGCTCCGATATTACCGGCAATCGCGATGTACTTGGTATCTGGCTTCAAAACTGATGCTGAATTGGGGAAGTGTCTGGGTAAGGCAGATTGGTCGGCGGTCAAATATACTTCTGGACGTAGGCCAGACTATCCTGATTAAATGGCGTAGGTTGCAGATTGAAATCGTGGTAGAAGGCAGTAGGGTTACCTGTGTTTCCTTCAAGGAGCATCTCGAATTGATCAGGAGATATAGGAAGAAGGCCCAATCTACCTACCGTGTGTACGAGAGGACGAGCGAGAAATATTGGTTGATGGATTTTCTTCTTGAGTGGTAGTCCGCACGCCTCCGTGATAATATCCAGAACCTGGTTGTAAGTGTACGACTCTTTGCCGACAGCGACATACGACCGATTCTCCGCGGCAGTAGTTGTCAGTGCCTTCTCAAAAGCTGAGGCGACTTCATCTACGGCAATCGGTTGGAGCTTGTAGAGTCCGTCTCCAAAAACCGGGAGGATTGGAAACGGTTCAATGAGCGTGGTGGCTAGCCTCGTAATAAATTCAGGATTGTCGGGACCCGGGTCACCGAACATAAACGATGGCCTGAAAATTGTCCACGCCTCGAAGCCGGTATCTTTGACGATCTGTTCGGCGTCCCATTTAGTTGTTTGATATCTGGAAACGCCATCCTCCTTTGCACCATTGGCACTCATCAGGATAAAATGGCGGACACCTTCATTGGCCGCGGCTTCGGACACGTTGCGCGTAGCATCGACGTGAAGCCGCTCGAAGGTAATTCCGGCAGACTTCTTTTCGTCGATAATGCCGACCAGGTGAATTACGGCATCGATGTCCTTCAGTCCATCTGCGAACGAGTCGGGTTTGAGGACATCTCCGACAAGCGTTTCAACATTGTCTGGCAGCAACGCGGCATCACCATCTTTGCGAACCAGGCATCGAACATCGTGTCCACCGGTGACGAGTTTGTCGACAACGGATTGACCTACAAATCCAGTAGCACCAGTGAGAAATACTTTCATGGGTTAAGTAATCGAACCAGCGTGAACCGATTCGCCTAGTATGGCGTGAATGTCAGCGGCACCGAAGGACGTCCCAACGGCGAGGGCGGCGGCAATCATGGGTGAATCGAGCGGCACCAGTTTGTTTTTACCTGCTACTTGTTCGAGCGGCACGGCGCACAGCGAATTGTTTTGCAGAGCTACCATCTTTCCGAAGTCACCCCGTGCAACCATGGTCGCAGCATACGCACCGAATGCGGTCGCCAGATTTCGATCGTACGACGTCGGCGTTCCACCGCGCTGGATGTGGCCGAGAATAGACGTGCGTATCTCACTCCTCAACTCACTTCGTAACTGTTCGGCCAGGTGGTTTGCAATCCCTCCTAGACGAATTGGATCGGGCGAGTTGGTTACAATAGATTTAGCCACCATTTCGCCTCCAGCCTGATAAGCTCCTTCCGCAATGCAGATTATCGTAAAGTGCTGACCGCCTTGTTCGCGATTGGTGCAAACGCGAATTACCTCGTCAACATCGTACGGGATTTCCGGGATCAGTATTACATCAGCCCCTCCGGCTGTTCCGGCATACAGCGCTATCCAACCCGCGTAACGCCCCATGGTCTCAATGATCATGACTCGCTGATGACTCTGAGCAGTCGTGTGCAGACGATCGATCGCTTCAGTAGCAATGGATACGGCTGTATCAAATCCAAACGTACGTTCGGTTGCCATAAGGTCATTGTCAATTGTTTTCGGAACACCGACAACATTGATACCTTTCTCGGCGAGTCGATGAGCAATTGTAAGTGTCCCGTCGCCACCGATGGCAACGAGCGCGTCTAGTCCGATGCTGTTGTAGTTGCTGATTAAGTTGGCGGAAACATCCGCTCCACCAGCTTCATGATATTTAAAAGGATCACATTTATTGCTTGTACCAAGGATGGTGCCACCTCTTGTGAGAATACCGCTCACATCTTTGTAGTCGAGGCTTCGAACCTGTCGTTTGACGAGTCCTTCAAATCCATTCTCGATCCCGATCACCTGTGCATTGTGTTGCAAGATGAGGCTTTTCCCAACTGCTCTGATGACGGCGTTGAGACCCGGGCAGTCTCCACCTCCTGTCAATATTCCTACGCGTAGATTGCGGGCCATAAAATTAATAAATGCAACAAATGATGTTGATTAGGGCGATAAGGAATATACACACACCTGTCCTACTCTGGTTTCAATTGACAGCGAATAACCTTGAGGGTATCTTCGATTTCGTCCTGAGCGATTGACAATATTTGCAGACATTGAATCGATTTGTCCGTGCGGCCGATACCTTAAACAGGCCCACAGACAACACTGTGCAGGAAAAACGCCAAATAACGTATCTCCGGAAGTTTATTTCCGGCTTCATATTTATCTCAGTGGGAATTATCTCTCTGCTGTCGGTAAATGCCTATGCGCAGTTGTCCCCACTCCGCATCCCCGGCGAAGTAGAGGTTGGTTCACGGGCAAATATTTTTGTTGACTGGGAGGGCGAGACGTACCTGCAAGGTCTGGTTCTTGACGTGGAAGGCTCTTCGGCTGTTGAAGAAGCGGTATTTACCTGCCAGACCAAAGCTCCTGCGCTCACGACTGAAACAACTGGTGCCCGAAGGCAGCAAGTTACCGTCACTGCGGCAGAAGTAATCCGCGGCAAGTGTAACATCGTAATTACAGTCCGCACAGGTAGCAGCGCCGGCCTGCACTCCTTCAAACTTCAACCGGTTGTTCCTCCGCGAGTACAGCGTAAAAACGACACGACGCAAATAGTTCAAGGCACGATGAGTTCGCGTGTCGTCCTGTACGACTCGGCAAATCTGGTTGGCAATTTCGGAGGCCGTTTTAGCCGACCGATTTCAATGGGGTCGGACAGAGAGATCGACATCCAAACCCCTTTTACCATTGAGTTGTGGATTCGCACCACGGATGTAGACAATGTTGTATTCAGTACCTGGGATGGCTCAGAACAGAATGCTTACCCTGCCGAAATTGTAATTGAACCAGCAGGTCGTCCTGTCTTCTATACCGGAGAGCCGGGCCTGCATGAATCGATGGCCAGCCAACAACCGATTGCGGACGGGCAATGGCATCATCTTGCGATTACCAACGATCCGGCTAAACGCCTTATGACCATGATGGTAGATGGCAACCGGGTAGATTCGTTACGTCTTACGCAGAATCTTTCGGTAAGGACGGGGGCTGTCGCTCTTGGAGGTCGTACCGGTTCTGAAACATCGGATCATGGACTGTTCAAAGGACAGATGGATGAGGTTCGCGTGTGGAGAATTGTTCGCAGTATCGACGAAGTAGAGCAGGCCAGATACCGGTCGAGCATCGAGTCTCAAGACGTAGTGATTTCGGAAGGCTTCGAGTCTTCTGACAAAGCCGAAGGTATCGACCTGGTTTCATCTACGTTGACATTTTCGAGGCCGATCGAAGACATACAGGTTAAGGCGGAGGGAAGGGATGTGTCTCTTAGTTGGACCGGCGCAACCGTCGACGTGCAGGAATTTGTTGTCGAGGAATCTTCGGACGGGATCACATTCTCCGAGGCCGAAATAATCCCCGTTGATGGTAACGGAAGTGTTCAACAATTTCGGCATACGAGTTACGATGTAAAAGGAGGTGTTGCGTACTTCCGGATTCGGCAGCAGTTTAACGACTCATCCAGTCGGACGTCTCGCGTTCTCAAGGTAGGTCTCGGCGAGTCTTTGTTGATCCCGGAAGTGCACCTGACAAATTTCCCGAATCCATTCAGTTTGACAACTCGGATTTCGTACGAGGTGCCGGACCAATCGCCGGTGCGCTTGACTGTTTGGGACGTCGCGGGTCAGGCCGTTGCTGTTCTTGTGAATGAGGTGCAGCCTGCCGGGAGACATGAAGCGGAATTCAATGCCTCTGATTTACCAAGCGGAATCTACTTTGTCCGATTGGAGATGGGTGAACTCGTGCAGTCGAGAAAGATCACCGTCGCCAAGTAAGTTCGGAAAGACTTGATTTACGGACTCTTTTCCGGTTATTATTGGTTCTCCAATCGAAAGAGTGGAATTCCGCCTCGATCGGCCATTTAGGCACCAGGTGAGTCAAGACATTCCTTAGCAACTCCTTACCGTACATATGCAAGCCAATAGCTCAGACGAGAAATCCCCCGAGTTAGCGCCATTCATTCCGGCCTCGACGTCGCTCCCGGAAATCACCTTCAAGGCAGTGGTTCTGGGAATATTGCTGTCGGCAATCCTGGCTGGAGCGAATGCTTATCTCGGGCTGAAGGTGGGACTCACAGTTTCGGCTTCGATACCGGCTGCTGTTATTTCGATGGCGATTCTAAGGATGTTCAGGGAATCGAATATTCTTGAGAACAATATCGTACAGACGGCGGCTTCTGCGGGAGAGTCGCTGGCGGCGGGAGTAATCTTTACGTTACCTGCTTTGATTATGCTTCACTACTGGCAGGACTTTGAATTTCTGCCGACCATGGCTATTGCCCTGACTGGTGGTATCCTTGGTGTCCTGTTTACGATTCCATTGCGCAGGGCATTGATTATTGAGGCGAAGCTGCAGTTTCCGGAGGGAGTCGCAACCGGTGAAGTCCTGAAGGCTGGAACCGAAGGCGGTGAAGGAGCAAAACTCATTGCTATCGCCGGCCTTTCGGGTGCATTTCTGAAATTATGCCAGTCTGGTTTCAAGCTCGTCGCTGGAAAGGCAAGTGGTGCTTTTACGGCTGGAAAATCAGTTTTTGGTTTTGGATCTGAGCTGGGTGTGGCACTTCTCGCAGTCGGGTATATCGTTGGGCTGAATATTGCCGTACTCGTCTTCGCCGGTGGACTGATTTCGTGGCTGTTCGGGATACCGATCTATACAGCAATGACTGACCCGGTAGCACTTAGAGAACTCGTTGGCGACGTCTCCGGGTATGAACTTGCCGAGCAGGTATGGAGCAAACGGATTCGTTACATGGGCGTCGGCGCGATGGCAACTGGAGGAATCTGGGCGCTGCTGTCGCTTATGAAGCCGTTGCGTGATGGGATAGCCTCGTCGATGGCAGCTCTGAAGGCCAGCCGCGCAGGCGGTGAAGTAAACGTCCTTCGGACAGAAAACGATATGCCGATCAACTACGTTATGATTGGCACCATCGCATTGGCGATTCCGATTCTGGTGATATTTATTTTTGTCATCGATCAGCCCGTACTCGGAATCACCACCGGTCTCTACGTAGGTACATTGATTTTTGGAGTCGTATTCGCGCTTATCGCAGGATTTCTTTTTTCATCGGTCGCCGGCTACATGGCTGGACTCGTCGGATCGTCCAACAATCCGATTTCTGGCGTAACGATCGCCACAGTGCTTTCGATTTCTTTGATCCTGCTTCTTCTCCTGGGCTCGCAGATTGATTTCGCGGTCGACAGTGTGAAAGCTACGGCTGCTGCCGCGACTGCAATACTTGTCGGTGGCGTGGTGTGTTGTGCGGCCGCCATCGCTGGCGATAACATGCAGGACTTGAAGGCCGGGCAGATCGTTGGGGCGACACCGTATAAACAACAGATAATGCAGATCATCGGTGTTGCCGCAGCGGCAGTGGCAATCGCACCGGTTCTGTCCCTATTGTTTTCAGCATACGGTCTTGGTGATGTGTTTCCGCGAGCTGGGATGGATCCCTCTGAGGCACTGAAGGCGCCTCAGGCGACACTCATGAGTTCTGTTGCGGACGGTGTTTTCAATCGAAATCTGCCGTGGGCAATGATCTGGATAGGTGCCCTGATTGCTGTCGCGATAATCATCGCTGACAAGGTGCTGGAGAAAAGAGGCTCCGATTTCAGGATGCCCGTGCTCGCCGTTGCCGTCGGCATCTACCTCCCTCTCGAATTGACCGTTCCGATATTCGTGGGTGGCGTCATTGCCTACGCAGCAGAAAAGACTATTCTAAAACGCGGTGGCTCCAAAGAGGATGTGGCCAAGGCATCACGACGGGGCCTCTTGTTCTCATCCGGACTTATTACTGGTGAGGCACTTGTAGGTATTCTGCTAGCCATTCCTTTCGCAGCATTCCAGAGCACCGATGTGCTGAATCTTGCACCTGAAGGTTTTGAAATGGTCGCCAACGTACTCGGTGTTGCCGGGTTTATTCTCTTCTCGTCCTGGCTATACAAAGTTGCCAGAAAGTCGAGCTGATATTTCGGATCTCAACCTGAATACCGATGAACGTCACATACTTTGGGCACTCGGCATTACAGATCGAAGCCGGGGGACTCACAATCCTCGTTGATCCGTTTATTTCAGGAAATGAACTGGCGACCGGCGTAGTGACCGCGGATGAACTGGCACCCGACTATATTCTTCTCACGCACGCGCATGGAGATCATTGGGGAGATACGTCAAGCATTGCATTGCGCACAGGCGCGCAGATTATTGCCAACTATGAAATTACCACCTATGTGCAAAGCAAGCACGGATATGATAATACGTTTGCGATGAACACTGGAGGGTCGTGGAAATTCCCGTTCGGTCGTGCGACTATGACATACGCACGTCATTCGTCGTCCTTTCCGGATGGGACGTATGGTGGTAACCCGAATGGATTCATGCTCGAAGTCGACGGAAAGACTATCTACCTGAGTGGCGATACGAGTCCGTTCACGGAGATGGCCTGGCTCGCAGAGACCTTTAAGATCGATGCTGCATTCCTTCCCGTTGGGGATTGCTACACCATGGGTCCGGAGGAATCACTCAGGGCAATCAAGTTGCTAAATCCGGCATTGACGATTCCAGTTCATTACAATACATTTCCGTATATAGAAATTGATGTGGATCAATGGGCAGCAGATGTGCGAAACGCGGGCTTTTCACCACGCGTGATGGCGCCCGGGGAAACGATTACTATCTAATTTAGTACGATATTCCAGACATCCCCAAGTCGAAGGCCTGGCCTTTGGGAATAATACTATGTTACCCAGGGTTAATTTACTGCACCAAAACGAACGCATTCGTGACGGTAAAGTATGGTTCGTCTGGATTGCCATCATTTCGTTTGTCGCATTCCCGGATCCCGTCGAGGCACAGCGGCCGTTTCGGACTTACGAATCCTTCTACCGAAGCGAAACAGCCAGACGGCAATTCTACGACCGATACGCTGTAACCGGCGAGGTAGCGTATAGACCGGCCGGAGCAATACAGTCAGACGCCCTGTCTACACCTGTTGTCGATCCGTTCGGATTCAACCTGCGCCTCGACTACCAACTCACAACTTCGCTGGACCTCGGCGTCGTGGTGGACGCCTCAGGAGGAATTGCCGGTCGTTCACTTTCGCTAAGCTGGGTCACTGTTCAATACTATCGAACGGTTGAGACGTCCGACTATGCCTTCCGGCTTGCGGTGGATCCTGCTTCTGATGGCCGCTCAGGTTTCCCCCAGGTAGATGTTGCGTTTCTCTATACCGAAGTACTTTCACCAGAGCTGACGTCGGACTATGCTATCGGGATGAGGCGAGTGCGAATCGGTTTTGAGCAGCTCGTTGAACTCGCCCCGACCACGGAGGGGGCGGCCTCGGTCCAGGAATTTGGCGTTGCATTTACGCGAGCCCTGGGCTGGGAGTTGAACGGGATGTTGCGCTACAGTGCACTCTTTGATCCTGCCGGCAGCAGCATATTCTTTTCGGCGCTAGGGCAGGCGGGTTCCTACGAACTCATAGACGCGACGCCCCTCGAAGCGGAGACCGGCGGTGATGAAGACGAAATAAGTGGAGGTGCCGTCAAGGTGACAAGAGGTGGTATCATTTGGTTTCGTTCAGGGATGAAGTTCGCCAGACCCAGCTATGAGTTTTCGCCATTCCTAGGACTCCCAGTCAAGCAGTGGGCTCCACGCGACGATAGTTGGCCCCGGTCACGTCTGCAAGTTGGCGTACGCCTTATGATCCGGTAGCCGCAAGTATGGTTATCGGCATAGTCTCGGATACGCACGGATACTATCACCCCGAGCTCGATACGGCATTCGCTTCGGTCGACCATATCTTCCACGCCGGTGATATTGGAGATCTCAAGGTTATAGATCATTTGCGCGCACTGGCTCCCGTGACCGCAGTCTGGGGCAATATCGATGGAACGCCCATCCGAAGGGAGACGAAAGAATATGAGTCGATTGAGTTGGATGGGATAAAATTTCTGATGATGCACATTGCCGGGAAGCCGGGAAGACTCAATGAGACTGCAAGATTCCATATTGCTGAAGCAAGACCAGACGTGTTCATTTGCGGCCATAGCCACATCCTCCAAATTGAAAGACTCCCCAGGCATGGCCGCCCGTTATTTATCAATCCAGGTGCTGCTGGCAGGCATGGTTTGCATCAGGTCAAAACATGCGTGCGTTTAACGGTTAGGGATGGTACCTTGTCCGGCGCCGAGGTTATCCATTTAGACGGGGATTGATGCAAAAAGAAAAAGCCGCTCAACAACTACAGCGTTTCGACTTACGCGCTCTTTACGATACGAGTCAGTTCTTGAGCAGCTCGCTGGACCGCGAGTTCGTTTTGAACAATCTGCTGCTAACTGGAATGAGTAAGTTGCTCGTAACCCGGGGTGCTGTCTGGCTGTTCGATAAGGAAACCAACGAGTATTCAATTGCAGCTCACAAAGGCTGCAAAGATGTACTCGAAAGTTGCAAGTCGTTTACGCTCGATAAGAAAGCCGACCAGGTTCTCGTGGGAGACAATGTACCTGACGCGATTCACCTCGCCGGTATTGAACTTGCCGCGCCCATTCAGTTCAGTGGCAGACAGATCGGGCTGATTGGATTCGGCAAAAAGGCGACCGGAGTAGCATTTGACTCCCTCGAAATCGAATTCGTCAAGTCTCTCGTCAACATGACGTCGTCTGCCGTCCACAACACCCTGGTTGTAGACGAATTGCGGACCGCAAATCGCAATCTTGATTCGAAGATTCAGCAGGTCAACACGCTATTCGATTTATCGAAAGAGTTTAACTCTACTGTCGAGCGGGCTCGCCATGCGCGTCTGCTTTCTCTCGCCCTGATGGGTCAGATGATGGCTAGCAAGCACATTTTTATGGTGAGTCGTGCGGAGCCTGGAGAAGAGAGTAAGCTGCTTCATGTAGTATCCTGTGCCGGGTTTCCGGAGTCACTCGTGACAGACGAACTAGTTGAGAAGTTATGTAACCTCGAGTCGGGTACTGGTGTAACCGGCTTTCGCGCCGCCGACACGCCTTGGTTAGAAGGGACGGGGATTGAATTGTTGGTGCCATTTGTTCAGCAGGGAGCAACCACGGGTGCACTGCTACTGGGTTCGAGGTTGTCGAAGCAGCCTTACTCGAAAGACGACATCGAATTCATTTATGCACTCGGCAATCTCGCACTCGTTGCTGTTCAGAATTCCTTCCTGATTGAAGAACAGATAGAAAAAGAGCGGCTGGAAGAGGAAATGCGATTGGCGCGGCAGATACAAGAGAATCTCCAGCCCAAGGTAATGCCGACGTTCGAGGGAGTTGACATTGCCATGCTTGCCCTTCCGAGCAGGCATGTCGCCGGAGACTACATCGATATTGTCGTACTGTCTGCAGACAGGTTGTTAATCGCTATCGGGGATGTGACTGGAAAGGGAATGCCTGCATCGTTGTTGATGTCAAACCTGCAGGCTGCTCTACATGTGCTGGTTCCGATGGAGATCACGCTAGAAGAAGCCACGGCTCACATAAACAGGGTGATTTCGGGAAATACGGACTTCGACAAATTTATCACGTACTTCCACTGTATCTACACTCGCTCGACTCGCGAACTCAACTATGTTAATGCGGGACACAACCCGCCCTATCTCGTCCGGGGCAAAGATGGCCAGGTCGAGGAACTCGAAAAGGGTGGTCTACTTTTGGGAGTGATGAGTGGCTCTCAGTATGAGCTCGGAACGTCTACGGTGACGGCTGGTGACATTGTTGTAATGTTTACCGACGGGGTTACCGAGGCAATGAGTCCGGAAGAAGAAGAGTACGGGGAGGAGCGACTGCTGCATGTCCTGGAGGGAGTCAGGGGATGCACGGCAAAAGAGATTCTGGACGCCATACACAATGACGTTATTGATTTTACAGGGTCGGCGACTGCGCTGAGCGACGATCTCACCATGGTTGTTATGAAGCTGTCCTAGCAGGACTGAGGAGAGAGACGACCCTCGCCCAGGGACCACGCTTGTTAGAAAAGTTGCGTGATGTTTCGAATTGTAGACACCGTGCTGTTAGCTCGGTATCGAGTCGCTTTGACGTTGGGTTGAGGCGGATGTCTAAGCGGTTTTTGACGCTCAGGTTGAGTGTCGTTCTGACGCCCGGGTTGCGGTTGAGCACAATCGTTTTGACGCTCGGGGCCACCAACCTCCGCCCCGATATCAAGTTAATGACAAATCACTCCGAAGTGTTAATAAGGAAATGCTAGAAACTTCCTAGGAAAAAGACTAGGAAAATGTCTAGGAACTAGGCTCACGGATTTGCTGGATAGCTCGCTGCAGGTATTCAACCAAAAACTTTCTACTCGACGAGCAAATACCCTAGAGGGATGCCGCGAAGAAACCGATGAACAGTAGCATTCCCATGATGATGTAGAACGGAATCATGATGATCATCGACGCGACGAAGCTGTGTCCCCACACCGTAAACGATCTTCGCAAAAAACTATCGGCAATGAGTCCTGTCTGCGGTAGTCGTGGTGCCACTGCATAGGTCGATTCAAGTTTTTCGACTCGATTCTTTAAAGTTCTGATCTCGTCTCTTAATGCTAGTAGGTCTTGTTCGGAGTCCATGGAGTTAAGGAGTTTAAGTTCGAGCGGTCGAAGAGTATTTCGGCGCTTCGTATGTTCATGTTAAATAGTTACGAAGCGCTGCGACTCGAGGTTACATAATGGCGGATATCTATCACAGTTTTCCTGTCTCGGAAATTCGATCAGTAGTTTTTCGACATATTGTGTCACCAGAATCGATGTCAAAATGGTGGACGTCGTCAACTATCGGTGCACCCGAGCTCGGCGGAGTGTATATCCTTGACTTCGGTCCCGGATACGAGTGGAGAGCCCGTGTTTCCAGGTTTAGTATAGATGAGATGTTTGAGCTTGAGTTGGTAGACGCTGTAGACGCCTGGCTTGGAACCCGCGTGGGTTTCCTGCTGGAAGACATCAAAGAGGGGACAGGTGTCTCGTTTTACCACTCTGGATGGCCCGACACGTCAAGCCACTTCAGGTCCACGTCATACTGCTGGGCGATGTACCTTCGAATTTTCAAGAGGTACCTGGAGCTGGGCGAACAAGTGGATTACGTCAATCGTCTGAACGTCTGACGACTATGCCTCTTCAGGAGTAACGTATTTGTTTCTCCATGCCCATGCGATAAGCTCGGCACGAGATCGAACGCCGATTTTTGACTTAATGTGTTCGATATGATTCTTTACAGTGTGTGCAGATATGAAAAGGTCTGCTCCAACTTCAGGATTGTCTTTCCCGACCGCCACCAGTCTCAAGATTTCTTGCTCGCGTATTGTCAACGAGTCGAAACTTACCTTGGCGCGTCGTTCGTCGAGATGGATTCGGACAAGCTTTTCCGCAAAGTTCGGGCTGATCCAGAATTCACCGCCCGTTGCGATGATGCTCCGAATAGCATCAACAAGAGTGGTTGAGTCAGCCTCCGCTTTCATCAGATACCCGCTAGCGCCACTGTCGAGCATCCCGTAGACGTACTCCCGGTCATCGAACGCGCTGAGGGCCAGGACAAAAACAGGAGATTTCTGACTGCTTAGCGATCGCGCCACTTCGACGCCGCTCATGATCGGCATTTCTATATCCACTACCAGGATATCCGGTTGAAGAGAATCAACCAGCTCGAGGGCGACTTTACCATTGGGGGCTTCACCGACAATTTTGATGCCATCGGCACCATCGAGTGCCGCCCTGACTCCGTCACGCACGAGCTGGTGATCATCAGCAATAACAACTCTTATCAGGTCGGGCATTGTTGTATAGTCGTTTCTTCATCGTCAAAAGCACCCTCAAACACTAACTATAACAACTTGCGACCGTTAGTCAAAGCTAAGTGGAACGGTATTTTCAGAATTAATTCGGATTGGCTCCATTAAAATGCCTGCAAGCTGCATAGACTCGACCAACGTCGACTCATCTATTCCATCCTTGAGTTCAAACTTGAAACCGAGGTACTGAAATGGAACGAGGGTCGACGGGTCATCGACAAACGCTATAAACGTATCGTCCGGATCGACCGCCAAACTGCAACCAAATTCATCGCATATGTAATGATATGTTTTTGTCCATTCGTCATCGTCGTCAGCGTAGACTGTCCCTATTGAAGACAATTTTGCTGCAGGAACGTCAAACGAAGCTGTTTGGACGTCATCTTTGTATGTAAAGACCGAAATGACTGGATCCTTCAAAAGAGGCGCCAGGCCCTCGATGGCCAACATGATCTCGGTACCTTTCTCAAGCTGATTGTGAACAACACTGATCAGTGGCTCCGCCGCGTGGTTGATGAGCGACGCTGTCAAAACTCCACCCTGATCCAGGTGGATTGGATCAAACTCAAGATTCATCGCCGATGCCGAACCCGCATGGACACGAACACCTGAAGGCGCGAGACTATTTGTCGGCGATACCACCAGTGAACCAGAATCAAGATCCAAAGTCGATGATCCAATCGGACTATGGTCGAGGCTAAACACAGTTGTCGTCTGTCCTTCAGGTACCGGTGAAAATATATCCGCCGGCTTAACAATTAGTCCCGTTAGGACGATGACAGAGAGAACTGTCAAAGCGGCGAAAGATGTTAAAGGGGTGTTTTTCATAGCAGAATCACAGGTTAGGTGAGTAGGGACTCATTTGTTGGGCTCCAGCCCATGGCAGAAAGTCCGCCGCTATTTATTGGTAGGGCTGAATCATTCTATTCACAATGGCATCAAATCCTTGATTTAGTAGTACGAAAGGCACTTGCTTAATAGGTTCATTTTCCTATTATTTGCTTGGTTGGTGTTTTTGCCGATACTTCACAAACGGACTTTCACCGTTGTTCTCTAAGCATTTCATCTAAAGGACTCTCGCATGAAAAGTGTCACGGCCCGTCTGCCACTTCTGATTACTACGCTTTTGATTGTGCTTTCACCATTCGTGGATATTGCGGATTTTAGCAATAGCCCTGACGACGACCTGGTTGTCACCGGGGAAATGCAATTGCGTGGTCCAAATATGGTACTTCAACTCGCCGACGCGGACGGTGTAGTCCGGGAACTCGTTATGAGTCCGGAAGACATTGGACGCTTTATGGCGACTATTTCGCCTAAGCCTGCAACACCCAAACAGGAACGGGCAAATGCTGAAATTCTGGACAAGGCAGCCACAATGGAATGGACCTCCAGAATTGACGGGCGAGACTATTTTATCAGTGCAACCGACAAGGCAGTCAGTGTCTCGACTGCTGGACAAACCATGGACATAGCGGGTGACGTTTCGCTCAGGATGAGCAGTATGTTCAATGCACAACGCGGGCGAAATCCCGAGCAGGGTTCTGAGGTTTTTG
>CBDUKH010000016.1:0-46996 GCA_965367755.1 uncultured Rhodothermales bacterium | reverse complement strand
TGGGCAGGTGGCAGAGCCACGCGTAGTAACCTCTTACATAGCAGCGTGCTTTTCTACGGCGCTCCAGACACGCAGCAGGTTCTCTCCGAGGATTTTCTTGATGTCACCATCCGAATAGCCCGCGTCGATAAGTTTTCCTACCAGAACGGGGTAGTCGGCTACGTCTTTCAACCCTTCAGGTACCGCAAACACGCCATCAAAATCGGATCCCAAACCAACGTGGTCAACACCGACCAGGTCAACGACATGTTGAATGTGTTTGACTACATCATCGACCGAACCAATCAGATTGTTTTTCCGTTCGCGTTCGAAGTATTCAAAACCCTCACCGTTGCGGCGATCCATCCCGTTCTGGTCTAGGTACTCATAGATTCCCGAGCTGATTTCGTCTGATGATTGTCGATAGTCGTTGCTCAAAAAGCTCGACCCGAACGTGATCATGATGACGCCACCGTTGTCAGCAAGCGCCTTGATCACATCATCGCTCATATTCCTCTCCCATCCCGGAGTGTAGGTACGAACAGAAGAGTGGGAAGCAATCACCGGCACCTGCGTCAGTTTGAGAACATCAAACGCGGTGCTATCCGTCACATGAGATATATCGATCATGATCCCAAGGCGATTCATTTCCTGAACGACCTGTTCTCCGAACGGGCTGAGACCGTTCCATGTGTTCGTCGTGTCGTAAGACGAATCACAAATCAAGTTATCTTTGCCATGCGTGAGAGTCGTGTACCGGACTCCCCGATTTGCAAAGTGCTCTACCAACGCGAGGTCATCTTCAAAGGCTGCGCCATTCTCGATGCCCATAGGTAACGAAACCAATCCTTTTGCAAATTGCTGGCGGACATCATCGACGGAAGTTGCTACCGCAAATTTGTCAGGATGATCAGCTGCTAACGATTCAACGTAATCGATTAGAGAGTCAGCATAGGCTCGAGCGCCTCCAGTCTCCTGATAGGTAGACGGGATATAAATCGACATAAACGGGGCGTTAAGTCCACCCTGCTTTGCACGCGGATAATCGAAATCACCTCCGACAGTTCGCTCGGAGACATCTTCAAACATGACTCGAGTCATGCGGTAGGGGACATCGATGTGGCCATCAACTATGATTGACTCCTGAGCCAATTGTTGTGCGTGGCTGTCACCTTCTGTATTCATATGATCCTCCTGACCGCAGCCCGTGTTGATGCCGATGGTTGCAATTGCGAGTAGTGCTGCAAACGTAGCTTTCATTGATCGATTGATTATTTAGAACTGCCGATTACCGGCATCTCACTTTGAATGTATTCTGACAGTTTCTGGTGGATTCCATTGAAACCGCCGTTGCTCATTATAAGGATAACGTCACCTGCGACAATACTACTCGACAGATGGTGGAAAAGATCTTCGAAATCTTCAAATGCCACTGCGGGTATTCCACGGTCACATATTTTATTGACGACGTTCGTTATGTCCATGAAGTCATCCTGGTTGTCATTGTGACGGAATGGTGGCGAAGAAATAATCACCTGATCAGCAACAGAAAATGCATCTATATATGGGTTTTCAAAGACCTTTCGCCTGGAAGAGTTCGACCTTGGTTCGAAAACACCGATAACTCTGTTGTCAGGGTATCGCTGGCGAATAGCTCTTAGAGTTTCCTCGACCGCCGTTGGATGATGGGCGAAGTCATCGATGACGGTAACTCCGTTTTCGTTCAGCACAATCTCTTGCCGCCTCTTGAGTCCTTCGAACGTTGCGAATGTTCGACTGACATCTTCTGGTGAAGCTCCACATGCCAGGGCAGCACTAATCGCCGCGAGGGTATTGGAGACATTATGTCTGCCGTTCATCGGTAGTGTAACAGTCGAGGCAACGGCCCCGTCAATGATTAAATCAAAGTGCTGCACATCTGCTTCGGCTCTGACATTCGTCGCTCTCGTGTCAACATCTTCCGTCAATCCATAAGTCATCACACTAGCTGTTGTATGAGATGCGAGTTCTCGAATCGCTGGATCGTCGCCGTTGAGAATGAGGACGCCCTCCGGGTCTACGATCGAAGCGAAGCTTCTAAATGCCGATACATAATCTTCGAAGTCATCGTAAATATCTACATGGTCATACTCGAGAGAAGTGATGATGCCGACATGGGGTTGGTAGTGCATGAACTTGGGACGTTTGTCAAAGTAGGCACTGTCGTATTCGTCTCCTTCGATGACGAAGTATTTCCCACCGCCAATGGAGTAGCTGCTGTTTCGATCTCTGAGAACGCCGCCGACAAGATATCCAGGATCCATGCCAAGCCTTGAGAACGCATGTACAACGAGCCCGGTTGTGGTAGTCTTTCCGTGAGTGCCAGCGACTACTACGGATTTCTTCCCGTTCAGAAAAAAATGTTTGACCGCCTCCGGAAGTGACAACTGGACGAAGTCATTGTCGCGGGCGAATGCAGCTTCAGCATGCGTTGGAGTGCAGGCGTTCCCGACAACTACCAGATCCGGAGTGGGGTTAAGATGAACCGAATGGTATCCTTCGAACACAAGAATATTCATGTCACGCAGGCGGGTACTCATCGGAGGATACGCGGCGGCATCGGAGCCTTGCACATTGTAACCAGCGTCACTGAGCAGACCAGCCAGTGAACCCATTCCGGTTCCACAAATACCAATCAGATGAACGGAAGATATTGAATCCGGGGCCGGAGGTGAAGGACGAGGAAATATGCGCAGGTGGGCGTCAGCGTACTCTGATATATCTTTCATACTCGGCGTTTCGTTGCCATCCCTTGAAAAGAAAATCGGTAGCCGACTTTTTAAGTTGCCGACTACCGATTACTAAAGACTACGAACCGATATTAAAAGATTCAATCGGGAATGCGAATCTCAGGTTTAGGTTCGGTCCTTGCTCCATTGCCCGGAGAATAAGAAGCAGCCGAGTCGGCAACCGCAACACCCGTCGTTGGCCCACCCGGTGCCGCCGTGCTTGTGGCGCGACCGATCCGGCCTGACAGCGAATCAAAGACCGAGTACATTACCGGGACGATAACGAGTGTCAGGAACGTAGCAAATGTCAGTCCACTGATAATCGCTGTTCCCATCGGCCCCCAGAACTGTGTATTCTCCGACCCAAACTGGAAATCTGGACGCATATCGGCGATAAGACCTACGAAATCTACTCCCAGTCCCAGCGTCAATGGGATTAACCCGATGACCGTCGTCAACGCCGTCAGAAGTACAGGGCGCAACCTGGTAGCTCCCCCTTCGATAATGGCATCAAGCTTACTCATACCGCGCTCGCGAAGCTGCATGATATAATCAACAAGAACAATATTGTTATTAACGACTATTCCAGCCAGGCTGATCACACCGATAAACGTCATCAGTCCAAACGGCGTGCGTGTAAGTATCAGGCCAAGCAAGACGCCTATCAGACTCAGGCCGACGGCAACCATGATGATGAACGGGAGGCTGATCCGGTTGAACTGCGCAACCATGATCATAAAGATTAGCCCGATAGCTATCATGAAGACGTTCGTCAGGAACCCGAATGCTTCCTCTTGCTCTTCGCTCTCTCCCGTATATGAAAGTGAGTATCCTACCGGCATTGAGTTTTCATAGTCGGTCAGATATTGCTGCACGTGACCGAGAACTTCCTGACTATTGAATCCAGGTGAAACGTCGCCCGTTACGGTCGCCACTCGTTTTAGATCGAGTCGAGTAATCGATCCAAGGCCGCTGCCAACTTCGAAATCGGCTACGGATACAACAGGTATCTGATTGCCCTCGTACAAGACCGTCAAATTGCGGAGGCTTTCGAGGCTCCCTCGGTCTTTTTCTGAAAGGCGAACAGTAATGTCATATTCTTCGTCGCCATCCCTGAATGTAGAGGCTTCGATACCGTTGATAGCGGCCCGGATCGTCGATGCAATTTCTCCGGTGCTTAGCCCAGCTCTTGCAGCATTCTCCCGGTTGATTTTTACCTTCATCTCCGGTCGACCCGTATTCAGGTTGTCGTTGATGTCAACAAGGCCGGGTATCTCTTCGCTGTTGGCAGCGTTTTCCAAAAGAGTCCGGACGTCCCGAGTTATCGAAACGATTTCGTCGAAATCGTCTCCGGTGATTTCAATATTGACGGGTGCTCCGACCGGCGGGCCCGGGTTATCTTTTGTGAACTCGAGAGTCGTTCCGGGAATTCCCGAGAGCTGTTCCCTGATTCGCGTCATCACGTCCTTACTGGATTCCGGCCTGTCAGCATAGTCGACCAGGTTCAGGGTAATGCTTGATCGTTCAGGGCTTCCAGCACCGCCTCCGAAAAGGATGTCCCCTCCAACACCGACGCCGGTTTGCATGTTCTTCATTGAAGCCTCAGCATTCTGATCGTCTCGCAGCAAACTGTTTAATCGATCCTGCGCGATCAGTGCAATACGGTTGCTTTCGTCGAGGGTCGTACCGAGATCACCTTCTATGGCCACCTGGATCATGTTGGGATCAGTGTCCGGGAACAGTTCCGTTCCTGGATATGCGAATCCAAACATCACGCCGATCGCTATCAATCCGCCGAGAGCGGTATTGAGTAGCTTGGCTCTGTTGTCGGTCAGAATTAGATGAGGTTTGCGGCCAAGTACCGAGCCGAGGAGGCCGATGACAACGATAAGGGCTGGCAGGACGAGGAGGTTGATGACAGTGCCAGCATCCAGCGTTCTGGACCCGAGAGCCATTAACCCGAGCATAGCCAGAATAACTCCCCCGAAGATCAACCCGAGCTTAACACTTGCTTTACGACCGAGGAAAATCACTTCGAGCGAGTGTACGATGATGCCGATGATTCCCACTGCGAAGAAGACGATTGCTGGAAGGAGAATGACCAAAGATGACGATTGTCCAAAAGTGGCACCGATAACTCCCGCGATAATGAGAAACAGAAACCCGGCTGTAAAAGAGCCCAGCGCAAAAGTATTTCTGAGCATAGCGCGCTTCACGCTATAATCCCTGCTCAGCATCCAGCGCAGGAAAGATCGATAGCGAGTTATTAACTTTGGAAGGCCATTATTAATAAACCTGTCACCAATTGGCTTAAAGAAATACGTGTGAGCAAGTACAAAGAAGATGGTAAGGGCAACAAGAACGATTAGTGACTTATAATTAGCGAGTCCCACGATTAGCGCCATCAACGCGACGCCGATAAATGTAGCACGTCGCACAATTGGTGGCTTTTCCTCTTTCTTCTCCGAATCAAGTCGGATAAAGAAGCCGGTGATGACCGGGTTGATGATTAGCGCTACGAACAATGACGATGACAGTGTTATGATCAACGTCAATGGAAGGTAGCTCATGAACTCTCCCATGATTCCCGGCCAGAATAACATGGGAGCAAAAGCTGCCACAGTTGTCGCCGTCGAAGCAATGACTGGACCAGCAACTTCGGCTGTCGCAAGTTTCGCTGCCTCGAATCGAGGATATCCTTCTTCTCTGAATCGGAAGATATTCTCGACAATAACGATGGCGTTGTCGACGAGCATGCCGAGGGCAATAATGAGACTGAACAGGATTACGAAGTTCAGCGTCTGCCCCATAATCTGGAGAACAATGAACGAGATAAACATGGACAGCGGAATAGCGATGCCCACAAGGACGGCATTCCTTACTCCGAGAAAGAATAGTAGGACGGCGACAACAAAGATGAGGCCACTAATAATATTGTTTTCGAGATCTTTGACCATCGTCCGCACGCCCTCACTCTGATCTCCCGTAATAACGACCTGTGTTCCAGTGGGGAGTGGGAAGGCATCGAGGACTGCGCCGACTTGTGCCGCAGTGTCCAGAATATTTTCGCCAGATCTCTTCTTGACGTTGAGGCTGATAACGGGCTTTGGCGTGGCGTCGGCGTCCGACATCTTGGTCAAACTTCCATCTTCCTCCTCTATTTGAAGTACCTGGAGGCGAGCATATGTAGTTCGTTCCTTAAATCCGAAGACAACGTCGGCCACGTCCCGAACATAGATCGGATTTCCGTTTGGGGCATCAATTACCAGATCATTGATCTCCGAAGGATCATCGAACTCACCATCGACGCGTACCAGGTAGTTTAGTCGATCTACATCGACGGAGCCACCGGGTAAATTCGAGTTTTCGTTCCGAATGGTCTCGACGAGATCGGTGAATGTAAGATTGTAACCTTGAAGTGCAGCACGATCGACATTGACCTGTACTTCTCTTTCGAGAGCGCCGATGATATCGACTTCCAGAACTGATGGTATGGCTTCAATCTCGTCCGTCAAATCGTCCGCGACTTCTTTGAGGCGTGCCAGAGAATAATCAGCGGCGAGGTTGACAACTAGCACCGGGAAATCGGCAAAATCAATTTCGGAAATGATCGGCTCTTCCGCATCAGACGGCAGGTCTGGTTTTGCAATGTCAACACGATCTCGGATCTTCTGCAAGGCATCATCGATCGATACATCTGGATCAAATTCGACGATAATGGTGGAAACTCCCTCAGTTGAGGTCGATCGGATTTCTTTTATGCCGTTGACGCTTTGAATCTCCTGTTCAATAGTATGTGTCAAGAGTGATTCGATATCGTCGGGAGATGCACCCGGATAAACGGTCGTGACTACTATGTTGGGGATCTCAATCGACGGGAAGGATTCCTTTGGAATCGTCAAATACGTTCCCAGTCCCGCAATAACCAATATGATAGTCAACACGAGGACGCTGGTCCGATAGTTGATTGCCGTGTTCGTAAGTTTCATTTATTTCTCAGTCATTCGGGCTATGCCCTTTTCGGAGCGAAGCTACTTGGCGTCCTGGGCTATCGTTTGAGATTCGTTTGTCGGCTGCACCATGTCGCCTGGCGAAACGTCGTTCATCCCGGCCACGATCAATTCATCATTGATGTCAAGACCGGATTCAATGACTACTTTTCCGCCGAAAGAAGGACCTGATACGATATCTCGTTTCGCAGCCACTGGATTAGCACCAGAACGATCTACGATAAAAACACTCACGCCCGTCTCATCCCGGACAATTGCGCTCTGCGGAACGACGATGGCTTCGTCAAAATGATTGCGTACCAGGTGTACATTTGCAATCATTTCAGGCTTGAGCTTTCCATCCGTGTTCGCTATTTCAATTTCGATGGGGAACGTTCGGCTGTCAGAGCGAATTGCTTTTCCGACAAAGCTTACGGTGGCATCGATCGGCGTCATTCCGTAGGAGGAGAACGAGACGCGTGCCTTCGAGCCAAGTTCGATGTCACCAGCAAATCGTTCCGGAACACCAGCTGCAATTTTCAATCGCCGGCTGTTGACGATTCTTACCATCGGAGTCCCTGGCGAAACCTGTTCGCCTTTTTCGACGAAGTGTTCTTCGATCGTGCCACTGAACGGAGCGACTACTGTACTATAGGCCAGTTGCTCTTCTGCCTGCGCGACCATGCCCTTCGCCTGATTCAGCTGTGCTCGGGCCTGATTCAACTGAGTCCGAACCTGCTCGAACTCCAGTGCGCTGATGATTGAATCACTGTACAGTGGTTCTTGTCGTTTGAATACGTCTTCCGCAAGGAGATAGTTTGCCTCGGCTGATTCGAGCTGTGCTTGCGCCTGTAGTAGTCCAGCGTCGGATAAGCCGGCGTCAAGTCGGGCGGCGAGGTATCCAGCCGAAATGGATTTCCCAAGCGGAACCAGACTTACCACAGTTCCTGATGTACGAGCGGATAGAACGGCGTCATCAAGAGCCTCGACAGTCCCTGTCAGTTCGATAATTTCTTCGAATGGCTCGCTGGCGACTAGTTTGGTTTGAACGCGGATCGCCTGGCTGGTTTTCGTCGATGACGCAGTCGCCTGTTCGTTTTCCTGTGCGGGGTCGTCAGATCCAGAGCACGCGGCCAAGATAAGGACAACGGCTAGCAGGAGGGGCGCTTTCATTTTGTGCATGGTCGATTGTTTGATAGAGGCGGCGGTTCTAATTGGTGCCATCAGTGTTCAACATTGTTTTCGTCTCGACCGTTGTGCCGAGGACCGTTTTGAAAGTGGACTGGGCAGCCAGGTAATCGTGAACTGCCTGGTAGTAGTTGAGCCGGCTCTGGTCGAGCAGCTCGGATGCTTCGCGTTCGTCAAGCGGGCTGGCTACACCTTCGCGGAGTCGGGCTTCAGCGTAGGAGTAGTTCAGTTCAGCATTGGAAAGATTCTGTTCCTGGCTAAGTATTCTTAACCGGGCCGTATTCATATCACGCAATGCTGATTGCACTTCGAGAGTCACCGACTCGGTGAGTTGTTCCTCGAAGACCGCGGCACGTTGTCGCGCAGCCCGACGCTGCTTCACTCTGCTCCGAGTCTGGAACCCATTGAAGATATTCCAGCTCAGCGAAAGGCCAGCACTTGCGGAGAAATCCCAGTAGGAATCAGAGAAGAATCCATTGTCCTGGACGGTAAATGAAAATGGATCGTCGGGGTCGGAAAAAGTCGTTGTCCGGTTGTCCGGAATATTGCCGATGTAGTTGAAATTGGCAACCGCATTTATCTTCGGATAATATTCGCCCCGGGCCACTTTCAGCTGAATGTTTTCGAGCTCGATACCAAGACGTGCTTGTTCAACGTCCGGTCGCGCTGCCAGCGCTTTGGCGACAGCCTCCGCAACGTCGACAGTAATAAAGTCATCCAGGTTGTCCGCATCAAGCGATCCAGCAAGCCGAATCGGCTGCGACATCGGAATTCCCGCTACGAGCTTAACCTGATCTAGCGCGCGTTGGGCAGTGTTTTGAGATTGAATGAGTAGAGTGTTAAGGTTCGCCAACTCTACCTCAGCCGTGAGTCGTTGAAATTTTGGTGCTGTACCCTGCTCTACTCGTATTGCCGTCTCGTTAACAGTCTTCTGCGTTCTTGCGACAGATTGTGAAACTACGCGCGCCTGTTCCGCAGCCAGGAGAGCCGCATAGTACGCTTTCCGGGTTTGGTCGACAATTAGCTGTTCCTCGCGTTCGAGGCCAGCTTCAGTCAATTGGCGAAGATATTTGGAGGCACCGGCAGCTCCCGTGATGGCCGATATGTCAAATATTTTCTGGGAGACACTGACTCCGGAGACAAATTGGTTCGGGACAGCAAACAGGTTGTCAGAAGTATTCGTCTGAACGCCTGCTGCTTCGAGTCCTTCAGCCTGACGGCGAAGAAACTCAGCCAGAGAAATGGGAGTCGTCGACGTATTGTCGTCCGTCCGGGCCTGCTCGTTGAATGCCAACCAGTTTAAGAAACCGAGGGACTGAAACAGACCACCTGCCGAGCTACCAGAAAATGGATCGGCACTTCGAATATTTCTCGTGTAGGAGGACGAGACATCCACTTGCGGCATAAGTTGTCCCCAACCTTCTCGGATTAGTGCGTTGGTCTCGACAAGATCCAGTCGAGCTGTACGCACCGCGTAACCATTGGCAAGAGCGATTTGTACTGTCTCTTCCAGGGTTAAGGATACAGGCTGACTGTCGGATTGGGACGATGATTGTCCTAAGACCGGAGAAAGGCACAGGAGTACTGCAACGCTTTGAAACAGAAGGTGTCGCATCAATAGTTTGATCATTTGATAGGCTCTTGTAAATCGCTGGCTAGCAGTCCGTCGAGTAGCATGGTGGATAAGAACTCAGCATTTGCTTCCGGAGAACACGACGTCGAGGTGTCTTCCGATTTCTCGAGGAACGTGTGCATCTGACACCCATGGATGTTACCCAGTATCATGTTCGCGACTGCTCGGGCCGGCAGGGGTTTAACGTGGCCCTCATCAATAAACTTTTGCAGCGGCCCGACCATTGTATCAATCAGCTTGTTGCGTTGATCGAGAAAGTAGCCAGCCTTCGCATCCTCATCTATGAGCAGTCGCTGGACTTCTTTGACGAGAATGATGAAAGTGTCGCGTCGATCTGAGTAATATCTCAGGAGTTCGAGGATAAGCTGCCGGAGGACGTCTCGGGCTTCGGCGGTTTTGGATGTCTCCGACTCTAGCAATTTGGAGATCAACACCTGGACATCGCTATACATCTCGTCGATGATGGTAAACAGGATCTCCTCCTTGCCACCTTCGAAATAATTGTAAAGCGTTCCCTTCCCAAATTCTGCCTTGGTGGCTATTTCCTCCAGAGTTGCTCTGGCGAAGCCCTTTTCGGATATCACTGAACGGGCGGCTACAAGAATAGCATCGCGACGTGCCTCCCGTTCTCTTTCTTTACGTGTTAGAATTGAATCCATTGTCAGATTGTGACTGGCTGGTCATTTTTCGACCCTTACGTCACAATGTGTCTTAGGATTCACCCGCTCGTGTTAATAAACAGTTAAGGAGTTGCCGGACAGGTGGCTAGACGAAGTCTTCCAGTTGATGGGCATTCAGGTAGTCTACCACATTCTTGACCTTCTGAGCACTTTCTCGATTGCATATGAGTACGGCATCATCGGATTCGACAACGATGGTATCGTGCATACCGACAAGAGCGTAGAGTTTATCGCCCGCATGGACAAGGCAGCGGCTGCTATCTTTCAATAACACAAGGCCTTTGACAGCATTTCCCTGATCGTCCTGCTCGCTTTCGTCATAGACCGCCCGCCAGTCACCGACATCACTCCAGCCGAATGAGCCAGGCACCACGTAGACATGTGTAGCATTCTCCATCACACCGTAATCGATAGAGATGCTTGGGCTCTTCTCGAATGCTTCGCTTACCTGTTCGGTGTCTGTAGTATCTATGCCGTCAAATACGTTGTAGACCTTGGGAAGGTGCTTGGCCATATCGGACATAATTGACTCTGCCTTCCAAATGAACATACCGGAGTTCCAGAGGAAGTCGCCGGAATCAAGGAAGCGTTCGGCCGTTTCCGTATCTGGTTTCTCAGCAAACGTTTTGACCGGGTATGCTTTCGAAATGTCAGGATTATAATTTCCGTCAAATTGCACGTATCCATAGCCAGTAGCAGGATGCGTTGGATGAATTCCGATGGTAACGAGAGATCCGGGATTCTGCGCAGCTTCGATTGCGGTGCGCAGGACTTCCTGAAACTGTCTGACGTTCTTTATAACATGATCAGCAGGGAGGACAATCATTGTCGCGTCGCTGTCAATATTTTGAAGATGCGCGGCAGCGAAAGCAATGCACGGGGCGGTATTCCGGCTCAGCGGTTCGCTGAGTATATTCTCTGCGGGAATGCTGGGGAGCTGTTCCCGTGTTTCGTCGGCGTACCGGGAGTTTGTAACGACAAAAATGTTCTTCGACTCGACGACGCCATCCAGTCTGGCAACGGTATTTTGGATAAGGGTGGCCTGCCCGAAAACATTCAAGAACTGCTTTGGGTGTGCCTTTCGGCTTGCCGGCCAGAATCGACTCCCAACTCCACCAGCCATGATCACAGCATATGTCATTTACGTACCTATTATCACATTAATCATGCGCGCATACTTACAGCGATATGATACGGGTTCGCATAGTAAACAACATCTGTTATCTTCTTACTTCAACCGAAACTAATGAAGTGAAGAAGTGGGCACCGAATGATTCATTTGGGATTTCTGGGAGATGGGCAGAGTTATCACGTCCAGAGGTGGCTTCCTGCCCTGGCCGCGGCAAACCTGAACGTGACGCTGTTTACCTTTAGAGAACCACCCGAAACGCTCCCCGGCGTCGACGTCGTCGTCCTTGCACCACCTGCCGCAAAAATTCGCGGCCGCCTATCCATCCTCGACTTCTGGCTCGTCTCTAAACAGGTAAAAAATCTCCTGGAAGCGCACGGCATAGACGTGCTCTATGCATCCTATGCCACGCATTATGGCCTCGCAGGAATTCGTACCGGGTTTCGACCGACAATCGTGCAAACCTGGACCTTCGACGTATCTACCTATCCAGTTTCGGGATGGAAGAAATTTGTCTTCGGACCGCAGGTGCGTCACGTCCTTGATTCCGCCGATTGCATCACGACGGATGGTCCCGCTCTCGCCGATTACGTCCGCGAAAATTACCCGGCCAACGCCTCCAAAGTTGTGTCAGTGCGTTGGGGAATTGACACCGACGAAATCGATGAGCTCCGCGGAAAGACAAGCTTCCACCAGGACTTTGGGATTCCCGCATCTGCCACAATAGTGACTGCCGGCCGCGGGATCGCTGACGTTTACCGGCCCGACGTAGTTCTGGGTGCGTTCAAGAGATTCCTCGACAGCGACGACTCTCTCTTCGGTGTCGTCCTGACACTCGGGCACGAGAGATCTCCCGAACTCCAGGCAAAGTTGGACACTCTCCAGTCCCACAATCGCTGCCTTGTCGTAGATCGATTTCTGACGCGCACGGAAATGGCCTCGCTGTGGCTGGCAACAGACGTTGTTGTCTCAATCCCGTCGACAGATGGTATCTCGGAAGGGTTGCTGGAGGCAATGTATGCAGGCGCAATTCCGGTGGTTAGCGATATACCCAGTAATCACTCTTTTCTGAATGAAAATGTAAATGGCTATTTTGTATCTGGACATGATGAAAAAGAGCTTGCCGAGTCCATTTTGTCTATAGTCGCGCGTATGGGGTCGATAAAAGAGAAGATGGTATCATTGAATAATAAGTGGGTGAAGGAGCATGCGAGTCTCACCGGAACAGCGCGGCAAATCGCCGACCTCGTGAGTGACCTTCACCGTAACGCGACCAAAGCTAAACCATGACCGGCCGATGAAAGACACGCAGGGATTAAATTGTATTGTAACGGGTGGTGCAGGGTTTATCGGCTCGCATCTTGTGGATGCGCTTCTGGCGACAGGATGCCATGTGACGGCCGTCGATAATCTTTCCACGGGCCACTCCGGCAATCTTGCCGAGGCGTCGACTAATCCGCGATTTCGCTTTGTCAATCTGGATGTTGCCAACCGATCATTGATGGCGCCTCTGGTTGCGCACTGCGACGAGTTATATCACCTCGCATCGTACGTTGGCGTCAAGCTGGCTGCACAGACATCGAGTCAGACGATACTGAACAACCTTCGATCGATCGACACCATTCTGGATCTCGTTACCCACTACAAGCCCCGGTTTCTGCTGACCTCGACGTCGGAGATTTATGGAAAAGCGTTAGACTTTTATGGCGACAAAGTTGACGGACTAACCGAACATGCGGACCGAGTCTACGGGTCGACAGAAGTACACCGCTGGTCGTATGCAGGAATAAAATCCGTGGAAGAGTTCCTGACGCTGGCCAAGCATCACGAAGAGGGGTTGCACAATGTTATTGTAAGACTCTTCAATGTAATCGGTCCGCGTCAGACCGGCCGCCACGGTCCTGTCGTTCCGAGGTTTGTTGAGCAGGCCATCGCCGATGAATGCATCACGATTTACGGCGACGGAGAACAGCGAAGATGCTTTACATATATTGATGATGCCATCGGTGCCATTATTGAATTGATGCGCAGGGACGACACCGCCGGGGAAGTATTCAATGTTGGGGGAAGTGCCCCCATAAGTGTTCGCGATCTTGCAGAACTTGTCGTGAGGACAGTAGGTTCGAGTAGCTCCATCGAATACATACCATACGAAACAGCGTACGGTACTCACTTTGAAGATGTGAATCTGCGAATTCCAGATACGACCAAGCTTGAGGAGTGGATAGACTTTCAAATCAAAGTCGATATTGACGAAGCGGTCAGGCAGATTGTACAGGCGCACCCGCGATTTAAACTTCGCACGGAATGAGTAAGCCAGATAGCCCGCGGCTTGGCGAATACCTACCGTACAGTCGACCGACTCTCGACAGAGATGATATCGAGGCCGTCGTTGACGTTCTCAATGGCACCATTATCTCTCAGGGCGATATTCAGATCCAGCTCGAGAACGCCTGGAAAAAACTTACAAATTCGAGATATGCTACTGCGTTTTCGACTGGGAGCTCAGCAATTCACGGGATGTGTTTCGCCGCCGGGATTGGTGAAGGGGATGAGGTTATAGTCCCGGCGCTCACATTTGCCAGTACTTCAAATGCTGTTTTGCATCTCGGCGGTACTCCGGTATTTGCGGACATTGACAGTGCAACATGCTGCGTCGATCCCAACCACGTGCGCGCGTTGATATCGGACAAGACAAAAGCAATTCTCGCTGTCGATTTTGCCGGCCGAACATGCGATTACGACTCCCTTAGAGCCATCGCAACGGATAACAAGTTGCTTCTGCTAGCCGATGCTGCTCACTCTGCCGGAGCAACGTATAACTCGTTGCCAGTCGGTTCGATTGCGGATCTGACGGCGTTTAGTTTTAATCCTGTCAAAAATATTACCTCCGGTGAAGGCGGCATTGTAACCGGAATGATTCCCGGGAAGAAATCGGCACTGGATGGGTTTCGCGCACACGGGATGACGAGGGCTCCGGATCTTCTCGAAAATCCTGCACCGGCCGGCTGGTACTACGAGCAGCAGTCACTAGGCTTTAACTATAAGCTCAGTGAACTTCACGCAGCACTTGGCCTTTCGCAACTCGCAAAACTTGCCAGCTACAACGCAGCGAGGCGGAGACTGGCAACCAGATATCGGACGATGTTGGATGGTTTGCCGCTGGACCTCCCGCAAGATGATCAACGGGGGTCTCACGCCTGGCACCTGTACGTTGTCCGGATTCAGGAGGCTGCATCGACGGTTCGAGATCGTGTTTTTGAAGAACTGCGGAGCCGTAACATCGGGGTGCAATTGCACTATATCCCCGTGCCGCTACATCCATACTATCGTCGTTTGGGTTATTCTATGGATGGCCTGGACACAACGGCAGACTACTATAAGCGTGCTGTCAGCCTGCCTTTACATCCTGGAGTAACGGAGCAACATCAAGACATAGTGGTCGAGTGTCTCCGTGATATACTTGGATAATACTGCCCTCGTTATAGCTTGATGTCAGAATCAAAGCAACAACTTCCCGGTGACCAAGATGCACCCGTTCCTGACGGAGGTATCGGGAAAAAGGCAGTCAGTGCTGTTCGCGCAGTAGTCGCCGGGCGGTTTGCCTATCAGATTCTCACCATCGGCTTCACGGTTGTACTTGCGCGAGTGCTCACCCCGGAAGACTACGGTGTGTATGGAATTGCTTTTCTTTCGCTGCAGTTTCTGATCTACATCGAAGGGTTTCGTATCGAGTCAGCGCTGATTCAACGACCTGACCTTACGGTAGAAGAAGGGCGGCAGGGCTATGCGCTGCTCCTGGGATTTGGTTTTTTATTCAGCTGTATCATGATCGGTGTTGCCGTTCCGGTATCGACGCTATTCAACGAACCGGATGCAGTAGGTCTGATACGCGTCTTGAGTTTGACGTTCATCTTGCGTGCGGCAGCCTCCATCCAGCGGGTATATCTCCGTCGAGAGTTACGCTTTGGAGCGCTCGCAGCGATAGAAATCAGCGGGTTGATTCCAGGCGGTATCGCCGCCGTTTGGATGGGTGTCAACGGCTATGGGCCATACGCCCTTGCAACCTTTTATCTTGTGCAGGCCGCCTTCGCATCCATTGTTGCCATAGGAATTGTGGGAATCAGGTTGCCGATGCGCCCGCTGTCAGGCTTGACGAACAACGTTTTCCGGTTCGGTATTCCCGCATCAGGCAGCGAAGTAATCGGATATCTATGGTTTCATGCTCCCAGCATCGTGGTGGGATGGGGCGTTGGTACGGAAGCGCTCGGCTTCTTTCGTCAGGCGATGGGACTCGTCTCCAAACCCGTGATGTATCTGCAAGAGGTCACCAACCAGCTGGCATTTCCGGTCCTTGCTCGAGCGCATGAGCGAGGTTATGCGGTAAAGGGGTCCTATCTCCACGCGTATCATACGGTCTGCCTCGTCGGCATACCGATATGCGTTTTCACCATACTACTGGCACCCGATCTTGTCAGGATTCTTTACGGATCTCAATGGGATGCGATTGTTCCGATCGTTCGAATTCTGGTTCCCGTAGCATTCGCCAAGGTTGTTCATCCGTTTGCTGCCGGTTTATTCCAGGCACGAGGGAGACCGTCCGTGGATCTAAAGATCAATGCAGGACTACTCGTTGTTTTGCTCGGGCTGCTGGCAGCCGGGTTACAGTTCGGGACAATCGGAATAGCTGTCGGCACGACGTTATCGTTCGGCCTACTGGCGGTAGTAGCTCAGGTGGTCGCCAATAAGTGGCTAGACGTTTCATTGCTTGAAATTGTCTCAACGATGCTCACCGGTTTTGGAGCATCGTTAGTGGCCGGGGGCGTTGCCTATTCCCTGCGCATGCTTGTAGTAGCAGAGGATAGTTTTCTTCTTGGTGCCGCGGTAGCCTCCCTTGCCGGTGTTGGAATATATCTGGGTGTCTTGTATCTGATAGATCGAACGTCCTTGCAAGACTTATTGCAAGTCCTGCTACCATTTTCACGCGGAAGTCAGTTATGAGGATAGTCCACCTGACTTCTGTCCACCACTGGAGAGACCCGCGTATTTCGTCGAAGATGATGCCGACGGTCGGTGCGGCAGGATATGATGCGTTCCTGATAGCCTGCACGGAAGAACGTGGAGACAAAGGCTCGTGGACATTGGTAGGTGTCGGAACCGACGGCAGCCGACTACGGAAAATGATTCGGGTGTATAAGGCGGCTGCGGAACTCCAGCCCGACGTAGTGCATCTTCACGACCCGGAACTCTTGCCCGCGGCATATCTGCTACACCGCAAGGGATGTAGCGTCGTGTACGACATGCACGAAAACTATCTCGCGAAAGGAGGTTGGCGCGGTCGCGTAATTCGATATGTCGAGAAGAGTGCGTTTCGTTGGTTGGACCACGTAGTCCTTGCAGAGGAGAGTTATCAAACTATCGTTCCCGAATCCGTGCCGGCAACGGTAGTGCTTAACTATCATCAGGAAGAGGTTCGGGGTAGGGCTAGAAGTCTTCCCGGAGAAGATGAAACGTTTAACGTAGTGTACACCGGGGTGCAGTCTCGATTGCGCGGTCTGGATACAATACTTGCGGTTGCCGATCGCGCTGAGCGCGAGGGTCGACCGTGGCATTTTTCATTGGCAGGAATTTGTCACAGCCGCGAAGAGCGAGAGTCCGCCGAAAAATTTATTGCCGAAATGGGGTTGAGTGACATGATCTCGCTGCATGGTTGGGATGAGTTCCTCGCTCCGGAAAAGATCTCGGAGATTCGGAATTCCGCACATGTTGGCCTCGTGCTTTTGCGTCCCCACGGAAATTATGTGGGGTCCATTCCGACGAAGTTTTACGAATATATGGCGTCGGGGGTACCGTTCCTGTGCTCGGACTTTCCGATCTGGCGAGAATTTGTTAGCCAGCACGAGTGTGGAGCAGTGTGCAATCCGGTTAGTGAGGATGAGGTTTGGCAGGGGCTTGTGAGGCTTAGTTCGCAAGCAGAGAATTATCAGGCGCTTTCCACGAGCGCCCTTGCTGCGGCACCACGATTTCACTGGAGGGAGATGGAGGAGAGGCTACTATCTGTTTATGCATCCGTGGACGCAACACGCAAGCAGGGATAGTCAAGGACTATCGCGGCAGGGAATTATCGAATAACGACGACCTTTTCCACGTCCGAGCCTTTGCTAAGGTTGACTTCTCCATCGCCACTTTCGAGGTAGACCTTATACAGATATACGCCCGTGGCCACGCGGTCGCCATCCTGATCGGTACCATCCCACCGAAGCTTGTTCCACCCTACGCGCAAGGCGCCCGAGGCGAGAGCCGAGGGATCTTCTGTAAGATTAAACTCACGGACGAGAGCTCCGTTGATTGTAAATATCCGCAGTCGCATTCGGTCAATATCGTCAGCAGTTGCACCTCGGACCTGGAAGGCGAAGTTTGTGAACGTCGACATCGGATTTGGATACGGATATACAGATTCCACCTCGAGCGCATTCTGCGTTCGAAAGTGCGTCTGATAAGGACTGCCGACAGCTTCATTCCCGGACCCATCCTCAACTTCAACCTGAAGTGTATGTGTGCTGTCGCTGCCGCTCAGATCAGGCACGTATGAAACAAACAGTCTGGTCGGATCTGCACTTCGAGTAGTGTCGCTGAAAACGAGATCACTGTACGGGATTCGTTCATCATCCAGCGTGACTTGCACGATCGACGAATCATTCAACAGCGAAATAAATTGGTTGTTGTCAACAATTTCTATTTCTATGGTTGGGTTTAACGACACGAACGCGAGCGCCGGGTCCTGTAGGTTGATCACAGGGTTGGGATCGTGGGGAAGTGGGTCACCATCTACCCGTACGGTAAATTCGGGTGGCGTCGCATCGGACAAGACGACAAACGTGCGCACGGCTATGTTATTGATGCGCACAGGTTCTGCCAACCCTGGTTGTCGGACGTCAACCCGTACCGTGTTGTCTCCTATCAAGTCATTCGTGTCGAAGGTATAGGAAAAATCCTGTGAGCCAGAGAAGGCAACCAGCGTATCCGAAGCGACCAGCATGGATTCATTTCCAGTGTCGACGATATACACGTCGACAATCATAGAGTCCGCACTGATATTTGATAAATTCCGAGCCCGGAATGCCACGTCCAACGGCTCCCCTACCAGCAGCGAATCAGATGACAGGACGAAAGAAGTCGGGTCAATAGCAAGATCCGCAATGGGTTCAAACGCTACGTGCCAACTCAACAGCTGAGGCGTGGCGAGATGCGAACTGTCAGTGATTGTGGCTCTCAGTCGGAGGAACGGATTCGATTTCGCGTCGATTGCCGACAAATCTATTTCAGTCGGGTTCGTTACTGATTGGATGACCGTTGACAGATCGTCGGTAAGCACTTCGAAGCGAATCGAAGCATTCGGATTTGGAAGCTCCTGCTCATAACTGGCTAACTGCCACGTGCGTGCCGGACCTACGCGGCGCGAATCGACCAAACCTTCCTGGAAGGTGAAGGTAGCCGTAAACGGAATCGTTATCTCGTTTGTGCCACCTGCCGGATCAACGAATTCCTCAAATTCTTCAGGGAAACCAAGGCGTCCTTTTGCGATCCACAGATCTTGATAGGTAAGCGTATCAATGGCCGTGCTGCCCAGGTCCTGGAAAATCGCTTTTATACTGTCCGGGATTGTCGTCTCCCCAGACGAATTGCCAAGGTGGCGCGTTCTGATGAAGTAATAATCTCCCGTTGTAATCAGGCCTGCTAAAGAATCCAGTTCCTGGAAAGCCAGTACTGGATCTTCAAAGGAGTTTGCATATGTTGGCATCGAGCCCGACGCTTTTACAGCGCCTTCCGTAGCGTCCATGATGAGCAGTCCGAAACCAAGCCCCAGTCGTTCATAGATCTCGCTTCCAACGACAAACTGGCCCTTATCGAGTCCGCTTCCGCGTTCTGACGATGCCGAGACGTCAAGGCTGTATGTGTTGTGTACCCAGATTGAATCTTCCCAGTTGACAAGGTCATCCGTGGATGTCGACTCAAACTGTTGTCCCGACTGGTACCAGCCGGTGCGATTCAGATCTGTGCGAATCGTGAACGATCCATTATTCCAAACATCTGATTGACTGGGATCGTCGACGCGGGCTCGCCAGAAGTATGTTTGAGCATCGACGAGCCCGGCAGGAGTCCATTCGGCCGCTCCTCCGGTAGTTGTGACACTAAACGTTTGCTTTGTACCGGATTGGAATTGGCTGTCCGTATCAAGTTCGAATAGCACCGGGATCTCGTCATTGGACGTGGTGGCGACGGAGACTTTCAGTGAAACATCGGTAGTGGGAAAGAGGGCAAAGTCATATGGCTCGACGATGGCTAACCCCGACGAGAAAACGGTGAAATTCTGCGTAGCGATATTATTCAGCTCGTCGACTTCCTCGTATTCATTTGCCGGGTCGACTGTCACAACGATCTGGTTCTCGCCTATCGACGTGTCCAACAACTGCAACTTGAAGTTTTCCGTCGTGCGAATTCGAAATGGCGGCGTGCGATGCGATAATATTTTCGCGTCTGTTCCGTCCGGATTCACATGTCGTACCGTTACGTCGAGCGAATCTACTGCCAGCCCGACATTCTGCAAATCGATTGCTACATTAACTTCGAGGTCGGACGGTGTCGGCGCGAGCGGAGTAACTAGAAGTTGTGATTGGCGTAATCGAAGTTCAGGCCGATCGGGAAGAGCGATTCGAGTTGCGGGGTCGCCGATCAATCCATACTGCAGAAGATGTTTTACCGTGTTAGGGTCACTTAGCTGATCGTTGACTCTACTCTTGGCAACGCGAAATGCTTCGCCAAGTACGCGCAGGGTATCACTGAACACGCTCTGATGCACTTCGTCGCCGAGCCGTGCAGAGGCACTGATGGTGCCGCTCGCGGACGCACCCCAGTGGGCAATCGATCCGTTCTGCGACTGGATGACCAATTGTTCACTGAACGAAAGGATGTCTGTTCCTGAGCCATCTCCCGTAGCAAAGTCACCAGTAAAGCACCCGAGAGACAACACGATAGGCAGTCGCCCGGCGTTATTGTATTCAGCCGGAGGATCAGTTACAATTTCCCAGGTCTGGGTTGCGGAGTGTCCGAAGTAAGTCAGCCAGGAAGAACCATCTACGAAGGCAGCCTGTAGCGAGTCCTTGAAAGTAGGATCGAGGACATTCGACGATGTTTTGAAAAAGTGGAGTGTATCCATATGTACCGGCCTGGCCGCAGCCTCGGCGCTCCACAATAGCGCGCTCGACTGGAGACGGAATCGTTCCGAGTCGGTAACACCGCCCACCAGATACATCGCATTCTTTTGCCAGAGGTCGAGCGTTCCCGACTCGTAGTCAGTGACCTTGTCAACGAAGATGTTGCCCTGCTCGTTGTTTCGAATAGGAAGTCGACCGATGGCAATGCTTTCAGAATAGTCTGTGAGACTGGCATTTTGCATGGCGTACCAGCCATCAGATGCCGTGTGGCCGAACGACGGTATCTCCCACTCATTTCTGGGCCGTGATTTCAGCGGGTAGAGCGCGTCGCCCCAGATCGTCATGAACTGAGCGGGATTCGCCCAACCCTGAGAGCTGCGGACAAATCTTCGGATAGCTACGGGCGTCGGCCGACCGTAGTCAAACTGGTCAAAGATGTCGTCGATCAACACCAGCATTGTTGAGTATCCGCCTCCGGCAGAAGAAGCACGGTACTGAACCAGATTCTGTGCCGAGGCAATCGTTGATGCCGTTGCGACGACGACGTAATCGGCTGCGTTAGCGGATGACGCCAGGTCAGATGACTGATCAAGATGGATATCTACTGACGATTTATTAGCATTGTCATCTACGTAAACAAAGCGATGGGTGCCCTGCAGGTTCACGGTAACTGTCGCATTTCCGGCAACGGAATTGACAGCATAAAATTCCTCTGACGTAGTGTCATAAAGGATGCCGGAGGAAGAGAGGCCGTTCATGACCAGGTCGGTTTCGCCTGTTCCGCTCACTTCGAAATGCTGATATCCGTTGTCCGGTTGAATCGAAGAATCGTAGTCGACGTTGAACCAGTCGATAAAAAGATTATTAGGGGTTGCCGAGCCGAAGTCGTTGAAAGAGGTCAGTTGAAGGTCAACTTCTCCCGGATTAGCCAGGGCAGACTGTGCAAGTGTGGCTGTCAATGTTCGGGAGTCGACACCGATCCAGTCTGCAGTACTGAGTTCCACGTACGTGCCGCCGCTGGTTCGCACGCTGAGGGTAACGATATGTCGCGAGACCGTTTCCGACGCAAGAAGAATAGAGACATGAACTGAGTCCGAAATAAGTCCGGTCGAACCGGGCAGCGGGATGACACGGTTGACGGTCAGGATATTCTGACTGGTATTATGTCGAATGGACTGATGATAGTACCCCTCGCCCTTACTGTAGATCGGATTGCCGGCGCTTGAGCCATTGCCCGGAAAATAGACGGATTCGTTTTCTACCCGTGCGGTCCGCGATACGCGGCTGATGGTAGCTGTCGATGTTCCGCCCACAGGTGCTGGAGAATAGCGCAGGCCCGCACCGTTGTCCCATCGAAGCCAGTAGTAGGTTGTATCAGTAAATAGACTGTGGTAGCTACTATTTCGTCGACTGGCATCGTTGTCGAAGAGCCAGAGCTCATCTTCTCCCGTGTTTCGCTGTCCGGGAAACGTAAACGAATCGCCTGATTGCAGGGAGGCTCCCGATGCGTTTACTCGTATGGGTACCTCTTCCCCGCGGTCGAAGAGTTGAAGGTTTGCAGGATCGATGGTTGAGATGGCAACCCCTGCCGCAGTTAGTTCAGAACCCGTTACCTCGTAGACGCCGTCCGTAACTACGCCGATCTTGACGTACGTAGACGAAGCATCGTACCAGGATGGATCGAACGTTTGGGCTGCTGTGGTGTCGGCAAACGCGCCAACGATGAAAATACAGGCCAGGGAGGTGCAGAAGAGTCGCATCAAGTGTACTTCGTGTTGCAGGTGCGGCTTGCGGACAAGCCCGTGGGTGCAGTCGTGGGGTGTACTAGTGAGCGAGTAATATGCTCCGGTTTATATCTTTGTTGCCCGTTAAATAGGGGTCGTCCCACCCTGACTAAATCGGATTTTACGGACGATGCTTAACTGACAGGGTGCGTGCGCTGTCAGTTATGAACTATCGTCAGCTTGTTCTCGAAGAGGGCACGGCGAAGCTCAGCTGATTTGTTGTGTCCGTAGAGCGTTGCCAGATGCGAGAAATAGGTGTCAAGCTCTGAGCGACTGAAGGGCGCTGAACTGGTCAAGCCCAGAATCTCAGGATGTTTGGTTGGCAACGGCGTCTCATCCTCCGACCAGAGGCTTTCGTTAAGTTTTTCGCCCGGGCGGATCCCTGAATAGGCAATCTCAATCGATCTGCTCGAATCGTTAAGTATTGAAATAAGCCGGTTGGCGAGATCCTCGATTTTTACGGGGTCACCCATATCCAGTGTGAATACAGGTGCGGAATCCAACATGAGTGTCTGGAGAATCAGAGAGCATGCCTCATCCGCAGTCATGAAGAACCGCCGCATGTCTTTGTGGGTGACCGTAACCGGACCACCGTTTGCTATCTGGTCGGCAAAGTACGGGATGACGCTGCCGTGACTGCCCAGAACATTTCCGAAGCGCACCGTCTTGCACTTCATCGAGGCATCTACGCTGCGTACATACCACTCTGCCAGTCGCTTTGTGGCACCCAGCACGCTACTTGGATCTACAGCTTTGTCTGTTGAAATCAATACGAACTGTTCAGCATCATACGCTTCACAGAGTCTAACCAGGCTGACGGTCGACAACGTGTTATTTCTGAACGCCTCTACCGGATGCCGCTCAAGCAGCGGGACGTGTTTGTATGCAGCAGCATGAAAGACAATGTCCGGGCGGAACGCCGAGAAGATTGTCCCCATGATATCTTCGTCGCGGACGTCGCCGATTCGAAACTCCAGTTCTCCGGAAAAGAGTTGCTTGCGGAGATTGTTTTCCAGTTGATAAAGATTGTACTCACTGACGTCTACGAGTATCAATCGGAATGGCTGGAGTTTCAAGAGTCGCTTGCATAGCTCGCCGCCTATCGATCCGCCTGCACCGGTAACGAGTACTGTCCGACCAGAGAGGTAATCTTTGATCTCGCTTTCGTCGATGGTGATCGGCGTACGGGGCAGAATATCATTGAACGAAATACGATCGATGGCTGGAGTAGCACGTACCGGTTCGGGGGAGTGGTTGTGTTCGTAGAAGAACCGAAACACAGCGCGCAGGCCGAGCACTCCTACTATTGAGAAAACACAGAGAGCTGCGGTAACACTTCGCGCAGGGATCTGTGTAGGAACGACCAGATAAGTCAGCGTGAGAGAAATGGGCCAGGCTAGTAACATGGCCCCGCCCGACTTCATGAACGCCTCCAGGTGCATAGTGTCGGGTCGATGTCGGTAAATGCCCGATATCCCCAGAGCAGTCAGATAGGTTAGCACAGTGATAATAAGTGCCGGCACGAGTCCGAGCTCGTCTGGCCAGATGACCCAGTTTCCGAGGCGGATTTTTAGTGCAGCCACAAATGCGAGATACAGAATCACGACATCTGCTACCAGAAGAAACAAAGAGGCCGGGCCCAAACGGAAGCGGGAATCCGTCATGACAAAATCATGCTTTTGATGAAACGGCTAAAGTAACGGCACACCGTGGACAAATCAGTATTTCCAGTGTTTTGTTCCGGCAGGAAGAGAATCATACCCCCGTAACGTCCAGGAAAATATTCTCCAGTTGTTGGGCAAGGTGGTCACGGTCGAAAAGCTCACGGGCAATGTTCATACTGTTCTGTGCCATAATACTATTCTTATCGGACGAATTTGCGGCAGTCAAAATGGAATCAACAATTAAATCGGTGGCATCGACGGGTGCATAGTATCCGCAACGGTGGTCTTCAATAAATTTCTTCGTCCAACCGGGGTTCGTCACCAGCACCGGCGTTCCAACGGCCAGACTGTCGAAAAACTTCGCCGGCGAATTGGTGGCAAGAACCGGCAAGTTACTAAACGGAACTAGAGAGAGTGTAGCGGACCGGAATAGTTTCATGATGTGATGTCGGGGCACGGGAGGGATTAAAACCACGTTATCGTATTCAGAAGCGGCCTGTTCAATGTCGGTCCTGTGAAAACCGTCACCCGTAAATACGAACACTATGTCCGTCCGGTCCGAAAGAGCCCGGGCGGCCTTTAGGACAGAAAGGATAGCATTGGCTCGTCCGAACGTGCCCGCGTAAAGAATTACCTTACGTCCCCCGAAGGAAAATTCGTCGGGCGTGGGTGAGCGTATCGCCTCATCAGCGAGGTCGATGTTGGTCCCTTGCAGAAGCGTTGTTATTCTGGACGAGTCAATGTCGTGTGCACGAACGTGATCCGTCATGTCGGGAGACACGGTAACTATATGGTCGGCGTCCCGGTAAAGACTTTCTTCCAGACCATACAGTTGACGTCGGACGAATCGGTTCCTGACCGCGCCCATTTGTACCGGAAATTCGGGCCAGAGATCTCTGATCTCGAAAACCCAGGGGACCCCATGGTGTCGTGCCAGCTTCCGAGCAGCCCAGCCAGTAGTAAGTGGCGTTGAGATCCCATAGACGACATCAGGGCTGGTTTTTCGTCCAGCCATGATTGCACCGATGGGAAACCTGGTGTATGCCTGAAGCCGTTGCAAACTCGACATACTGTTTGAATAGGGAACGGGGACGGGAATCCATTCTACATTTTCCGGCACCCACGGATATATGTTAGTGACACGCTGGCTTTCCCAGTGGTCTCCGGAGATGAGAGAAACCTTGTGACGTTTGGTCAGGTGTTGCAGAAATGTAAAAACCCGGCCGCTGTTTGCGCAGTCGAAATTTGCATAATGCTGATAGACGCAGAGGATATGCATTTATTTCTTTCCGCTCACAGTGTCGTTGGCGCTGCTGAAATCGGCGGCTGTAGGATCCAGGTTTCCCGGACCGTAGACTGATTTGCCATCTGCGACCGCAAATGGAGTCAGGAAGAGGATCTTAATGTCGAGGCCGAGGCTGGCATGATCCACGTACCAGAGATCCAGATCAACGCGCTCTTGCCAGCCCAGGTTGTTACGTCCATTTACCTGAGCCCACCCGGTAATTCCGGGTAGCACATCGAGGCGTCGGCGCTGTACTGAATTATAGTTCTCGGCTTCCGTCAACAGGATGGGCCGGGGACCGACAAACGACATTTCATTCTTGAGAATATTATACACCTGAGGAAGCTCGTCGATGCCGAAGCGTCGCAGAAAGCCGCCGAGGCGGGTAAGGTGTTCCGACGGGTTGAGCGGGTCGTTGTCAACCTTCAGTGTTCTGAGTTTTAAGACATTGACCTCATTGCCCTGAAACCCGGCGCGTTTTTGTCGAAAAAACACCGGTGCCCCGTCGATCAGGAGTATCAACAGGATGATGCCAGCCAGGAATGGGAGCCCCAGAGTAAGAAGTACGATCGCTGCGAAAAGGTCACCTGCTCGCTTGATGAATCTGTAAACCATTGAGCCGGGACTACGTCGCTGATGATGTTGGAAGGCTGAATGCCTTGACCGCCGCAAGAGCTGTTGCCAATCCCTGAACAACGCGTTCGATTTCTCCCTGCGAGATATCGACAAAGAATGGTAAAGCAATGCTGCGATCGGATACTGATTCTGCTACCGGAAACATCCCTCTTCGGTAGCCGAACGACTCGACATAGAAAGGTTGGAGATGTATGCACGGGAAATAGGGCGCACATTGGATACCGGATTTTCGCAACTGGTCCATGACGATATCCCGGTCGTGAGCGCTGTAATTTTTTGAGAGCTGGATTACATAAACGAACCAGCTGCGTACGCCGAGTGAAGATTCTTCCGGGACAATAATATCGTCAGAGTAACCGGACAGCAGCTCGGAGTAAAATCTTGCTGCACGCCTGCGCTGCTCTAGCATCTCATCCAGTCTTTCGAGTTGTGCGTTGCCGACTGCCGCCGAGAGTTCGTCGAGGCGGTAGTTATAACCGAGTCGAACGTGGTTCATGATTTCCGAGGATGCACGGCCGTGGTTTCGCAAAGATCGGATCGTGTCTGCGAGAGTTTCCGAGTTGGTCGTAACGCATCCGCCCTCGCCCGTAGTGACTTGCTTATTCGGATAGAATCCGAAGGCCGAGGCGAGGCCAAAACTTCCTACCGGCTGATCGTTCAGGCTGGCACCCAGAGCTTCGCACGCGTCGTCAATAACAAGCAGGTCGTTTTCGTCGGCCAGGCGCTCGATTGCCCGCCAGTCGGCCGGGAGGCCAAAAACATCGACACCGAGGATTGCCGACGTTCGACCGGTAATTGAAGACTCGATTCCTTCTGGAGCGATATTGAACGTTTTTTCGTCGATGTCGCAAAAAACGGGGCGAGCGTCGCAGTACAGGATTACGTTCGAGGAGGCAACAAAGCTGAATGGAGTCGTAACCACTTCGTCGTCCTTCCGGATGCCGGCTGCCTTGAGGATGAGGTGGAGTGCGGCAGTTCCGCTGTTAACGGCAACAGCGTGCTTTGTCCCTGTCACATTTGCCATACGTGCTTCAAATTCTTCCAGTTGGGGCCCGAGAGCGAGCCGTCCGGAAGTCAATACATCACTAACGCGATCTCTCTCACGGTCGGTAATAGAAGGCTTTGATAGGGGGATTAACTTCACAGCTGCAGAACAAATTCTGATTCATGAATAGAAGAAGTAATTGTATGTAATAATCCAATTACCATAAAGTTACGCAGGGACGGCGGCTGCGGCCCTGCCAGGGCTGTAATGCCTAGTTAATTCATTGTATCGGACGGTACTATGCTATATATATTGGTTATTTTAAGCGGTGTCGTCGTTTGTTCAGCCAATTCGCGCGTTTAGGATCACCGTTTGCAACGGTAGGGAAAGTAGGCTACAAAGCCAGTAAAACTGAATAATTTTCCCATCACCGCGAATTAGGCGAATTGTTTGCCGTCCAAGGATCGGGTAGGGCGCATTTAGCTTTTTATCATGAAGGAAAAAACTGTGTTTCAGGACTATCCAAGTCAGCTGAAGTATACGAACGGTTCTAACGGTCACTCCAAGAACGAACCGGTCTTTGAAGACGACGAAATGTCTCTACACGATCTGCTTGAGATTTTACTCAAGGGTAAGTGGATAATAATGGCTTGTTTCGCTACAGTCATTTTGCTGACGGCAATTTATACATTCACGAAAGCTCCGGAATACGAGGCGAAGTCTCTGCTCCAGGTGAATACAGATCAGTCATCTCCTCAGCTTGGAGACTTGTTCGGCATGGAGACAGGTTTTCGGAATGTGTTGAACGAGATTGAAATTCTGAAGTCTCGAACAATCGCGTTGAAGGTTGCCAACGACCTGGATCATGGGCCCGCTATTGAAGGAGAACTTTCGATTCTGAAAGAAACAGACGAAGGTGAGCGCCCATCAATTAACGGCATAGTCAAACGCCTGAGTAACCGCTACGTAACGGTACGTCCGGTAAGTCAGGACGTTGACTTTATCGAGGTTGTCGCGGCCAGCACAAATCCACATGAAGCGGCCCTCATCGCCAACCTGTATTCAGAAAAATATCTGGAATACAACCTGGCATCGAGTCGTGCTCGAATGACCGCATCACGCGAGTTTTTGGATGAAGTCACCGGCACATTTTATAGTGAGTTGCAGTCCGCTGAGAACAAGCTAAGGACGTTCCTTAACGAAGAAAGCGTGGTTGCTCCCGACGAGGAAGCGCGGCAACTGCTGTCACAAATTTCTGAACTACAGCGCGAGCAATATCAATCTCAATTACAGCTTGGAATGGCCAAGGCTGAAATAGTTGCTCTCGAGAGTGAGATCGAGCGCATTCAACCAGGGCTGGCCAGACAGGTGTCATCAAGTGATAACGTAGTTATTGATGGCCTGGGAGCTCGTATCGCTGAGTTGACGCTCGAGCGGGAAGAGAAAATTTCAAAGAACCCCGGCCTCCGCGAGAATCCTGAGCAGGATGCGGACATGGTTCGATTGAATAGTCAGATTGCTTCGTACCGGGCTGAAATGAACACACTGGCCGACCAACTCGTGGCAGATGCCATGGAAAGCGCTGGACTTACCAATACGTCGGATATCACAGGCAGCAAACTGGAAAATCTCCGGCAGGTGCGTTCGAAGATCACCGAGAAGGAAATCGAAGCTAAAGGACTTGAGGCGCGCCTGGATATCGTTGGTGACAATTTGAGGTCGTTCGAGGGTGAGCTCAAAAAGCTGCCCAACCAGGAGATTATTCTGAACAGTCTGAGTCGTACTGTAACTACTCAGGAGCAACTTTATATCACGTTGATCGAGAAGTTGCAGGAAGCAAAAATTGCCGAGCAATCTGAGCTGGGTTATGTCGAGATTATCGACCGTGCGACGACACCAAATGAACCAGTCCGTCCCAACATTCCGCTGAACCTGATTCTCGGAGCAATCGTCGGACTTGTCCTCGGTATCGGAACCGCTTTTGTCAGAAATGCACTCGATAACAAAGTTCGCAAGCCAGACGATATTCGGAAGCTCGGACTGAACATGATTGGTGCTATACCGAACCTCGAGAAAGTTATCAAGAACGATTTCGATGGTCAGAAAAGGATTTCGCTCAATGGCACGTCGTACGATACAAGTGTCATCACACTTCTGAATCCTTTGTCGCCGATTGCTGAGGGATATCGCCGACTGCGAACGAACTTGCAGTTCAGTGACCCTGATCGTGTTATCCGAACCGTCGTTGTAACAAGCGCGGAGCCAGGAGAAGGTAAAACGGTAACGAGTGTGAACCTTGCCGTTGCGCTTGCGCAGTCTGGTCGGAAGACATTGTATCTTGACACAGACTTGCGTCGGGCCAGTGGCCACCGGATGTTAGGAGTTGCGCGCGAGCCGGGCCTTGTTGATCTGTTGTTCGATGCATTACCTGCCGGAATGGATTCGTTTTCAACCGAGATCGATGATCTCTATGTAATTCCAGCGGGGAGATCGATTCCGAACCCTGCCGAGGTCCTCGAGTCGAAAAAGATGGCTGACTTCCTGTCTCGTATCCGACAGGAGTTTGATATCATCGTGGTCGATTCACCGCCAACGCTCGCAGTCACCGACGCTCTGGTTATTGCGCGTCAATGTGATTCGACGATAATGGTCTGCGCAGCTAACCGCACCAACTGGCATGCACTGGACACCAGTACTCAGATGTTGAAAGATGTCGGTGCGCATATAGCTGGTGTGGTTCTGAACAGATTCGATGCCTCCAGCGGATCCGGTTATGGCTATGGATCAGGTTATGGCTATGGCTACGGATATGGCTATTCAGAGTACTATGGCGAGACGCCAGTATCGTCGTAGCTGGCCTCGCAGCAGAAAACTTCCGCCGTTTACTAACCCACTATACTTCTTCTAAAGAATATGCTACACAGGATCGCCGCATGTATACTTCTTGCGGGTACAATCAGTATTGCCGCGAACGCTCAATCTATCGACCAGACTCGCTCGAGATCCAGCGTCGCCGCCTACTATAACTTTGCCGAAAGTGGAGACGTAACAATTATCGTGAATGTCTGGGGCACCGTGCGTTTTCCTGGCCTGTACGAGATTCCTAAAGGTACCAAGCTGAATACCTTGTTTTCGCTGGCCGGAGGCCCTGATATCAGGGAGCGACCCAGACGGAATCAGCGAACCATCGTTGCTACTCTTTCGCGGGGTGAAGCCGGCCAGGTCGTCGTCGAGACGATTATGGAGAATGACGTGACCGTGCTCACCGCGGATCCCGAATTGCAGCAAGGAGATGTCCTGACGGTCGAGTCAACGATCCGCCAGCGTTTTAGCTGGAGGGATGCCTTTCCGATAGTAGCAGCAGTGGCCTCGGTGGCTCTGGCGGTCGAAAGGATTTCGTCGCCATGAGCATCAATTTGTCGGTTCGATCTGACTGCATCATTTTGAACCCTCAATGGTAAATGTGTAACTGGTCGCCGTCGAATGGCTCTAGAAGGGCTCTTTATGAGACTGGCAAGGTTATTGAACACATGCCATTTTTCGTCGCCCTGTCCATCTGGCGACCATTTTATCACTTTGCGATCGGATAGCTAGCCATTGTTATGCCCGATCGCTAAACGTTTTTTGTGACTAATCAAGCAGTTCTAACGAATGAAAGTTGCCATAATTGGTACAGGGTACGTCGGTCTCGTGTCAGGTACATGTTTTGCTGAAATGGGGAACGACGTCATTTGCGTCGATATCGATAAGAATAAGGTTGACCAACTAGCGTCGGGAAAACTTACCATCTTCGAACCCGGCCTTGAGGTTTATTTTAATCGCAATCTGAGAGAAAATCGTCTCAGTTTTACGACGAACCTCGAAGACGCTGTACTTGGCAGCGATGTGCTCTTCCTGGCACTCCCGACCCCTCCGGGAGAGGATGGCTCAGCTGACCTGTCGTATGTGCTGGGAGTAGCTGGCGACATCGGCCAGATTATCAAGGACAATCCCGACACTGACTATAAAGTTGTCGTCAACAAGAGCACGGTTCCAGTCGGCACAGCGGACAGGGTCACGGCGCAGCTTAAAAAGCACGGACTCACAGCGGGAACGCATTTCGACGTCGTATCAAATCCGGAATTTCTGAGGGAAGGCGTCGCGGTAGATGACTTCATGAAGCCGGAACGAGTTGTTATCGGAACGGGCAGTGAACGCGCAGCAGAGGTTATGACCAAGCTGTACAAGCCATTCGTAATGCAGGGCAACCCGATACTCATCATGGACGAACGTTCCTCGGAGATGACAAAGTACGCAGCCAATTCATTCCTGGCGACGAAGATTACGTTCATGAACGAAATCGCCAACATCTGTGAACTGGTAGGTGCTAACGTCGATCAGATTAGACGAGGAGTTGGTCTCGACAGCCGGATTGGCAAACGATTCTTGTATCCCGGTATCGGATTTGGAGGCTCATGCTTTCCGAAAGATGTTCAGGCACTTGAACGTACTGCTTCCGAAAATGGATATGAGTTCAAGATTCTCCGGTCGGTGCTGGATGTAAACGACCGGCAACGACACGTTTTGGCAGAACGGATTATCAAACGATTCGGCGGTTCGTTGAAAGGTAAGAAGATTGCCGTGTGGGGTCTTGCGTTCAAACCAAACACTGACGATGTTCGCGAAGCTCCGGCACACGTCGTCATTCGTGATTTGTTGAAGGCCGGCGCGGAAGTCGTTGCGTTCGACCCTGAAGCGATTGAAACTACACGTGCTGTTTTAGGAGATTCGATTACTTATGCTGATCGAGACTACACGGCTATCGAAGGCGCCGATGCACTCGCCATATGTACCGAATGGCATGAGTTTCGCCAACCGAATTTCGAAAAGGTAATGTCGCTTCTGAACGAGCCAGTGATATTTGACGGCCGAAACCTGTACGACCCCGAGACAATGGCCGAACTTGGTTTCGAATACTATAGCGTGGGTCGACCGTCGCGGGTTGAAACGAAGTCAGCTGAATTTCACACCAACGGTAAAGCATAGATGGCGAGGCCAAAGACACTAATAACAGGCGGAGCTGGATTCATCGGGTCGCATCTTTGCGACCGATTTATCGATGAAGGACATGATGTTATCTGCATGGATAACTTCATTACGGGCCGACCGGACAACGTCGCGCACCTGATAGGGAATCCACATTTTACGCTTATTGAGCATGACGTCACTAACTATACGTACGTCGAAGGACCGCTCGATTACATTCTTCATTTCGCCAGCCCGGCATCGCCCATCGACTACCTCGAGTTGCCAATCCAGACGCTCAAGGTTGGAGCAATGGGTACGCACAAGGCACTAGGCCTTGCGAAAGCCAAGCAGGCACGTATTCTGTTAGCCAGCACAAGCGAAGTATATGGCGATCCACTTGAGCATCCCCAGAATGAAAAATACTGGGGCAACGTTAATCCGATAGGTTTTCGGGGTGTATACGACGAAGCCAAGCGATTCGCAGAGGCCATAACCATGGCGTACAATCGCTACCATGGCGTAGACACCCGGATTGTCCGTATCTTCAATACATACGGCCCAAGGATGCGAGCGAACGATGGGCGTGTCGTTTCAAACTTTATCAATCAAGCCCTGCGCGGCGACGACATAACCGTTTACGGAGATGGCAAGCAGACTCGATCGTTCCAGTATATAGATGACCTGATTGAGGGAGTCTGGCGTTTGTTGATGAGTACTGAAATGGAACCCGTCAACATCGGAAATCCTGACGAAACGACCATCGGTGAGTTTGCGAGAGAAGTCGTTGAACTGGTAGGTTCGGGTAGCAAGGTCGTCCACAAAGAACTTCCTAAAGATGACCCGCAGGTACGTAAACCTGATATCAGCAAGGCAAGAGCGATTCTTGGCTGGGAGCCTGAAGTCGAGCGCTATGAAGGCCTTCGACGGACGATGGAATATTTCCGCCGTGAGATGGAGTCGACACTTGTTGATGATTAGATCGATGCCTGTCCGGGACGCAACTATGGAGTTGATCTAGCGCATGCCAGAGTCACTTGATTGGACGGCGTGGTTTACGCTAGCAGTATTGATCTCAGTCGTCTTTGCTCTAGTACGAGACATTGCGCGTCCGGATTTAATTCTTCTGGGTGCTGTGGGTGCTGTTCTCATTGTTGGGATAATCACACCTGAGCAGGCGTTCGCTGGTTTCTCTAATTCCGCAGTCCTTGCCGTTGCATCGCTGTTTGTTGTAGCAGCTGGCCTGGAGCGAACGAACGCTCTCACATTTCTCGACCGGGTTTTCTTCAGCAAGTCGTCCAAGTTGACGGTGATGTTGCCAAAGTTGATGATGCCGACCTCTTTCATGTCTGCATTTCTCAACAACACGCCTATCGTGGCAATGCTATTGCCGAGAATCCAGCGATTTGCGAAGAAGCGTAACATTCCGGCCTCGAAGCTGCTCATACCTTTGTCGTACGCAGCTATCCTCGGTGGAATTACCACTCTGATCGGTACATCAACTAACATTGTTGTGTCCGGTTTGATGGAGGCTGAGGGATTGGGTGCGATGGGCATGTTTGATCTATCACTCATTGGAATCCCGGCCATTCTTGCGGTGACCTTTTTCTTTGCCTTCGGAGGACACCGCTTGCTACCTGACAGAGGAGCCGGGCAGGAAGATTTTGTGGCCGGACTGCAAGATGTGTTGTTCGAAGTTCGAGTGTCTGCCACATCGACGTTAATCGGTAAGACTGTCGACGCCGCCGGACTGAGAGACTTGAAGGATGCGTATCTGGTCCATGTGCGTCGCGGTGAGAGAATCCTTCAGGTGACACCTAACCTGTACTTCGAGTCGGATGATGTTCTGACGTTTTCTGGTAACGTCGAAATCCTTGAAGAGCTTCTGCAGAAGCCGGGACTGGAAACGGTTGTCGAGTCGTACGAACATCGTGACGATCAGGCGTTACCACTCTATGAAGCTGTTGTCGCGGAAAGCTCGTCGCTGGTTGGAAAGACATTAAAGCAAACAAATTTTCGAGAGAAGTATGGAGGCGTAGTTCTTGGGATTCTTCGCAGGAATGAACAATCGTTGGGTCCGCTTGGTCGTGTTCCTATCAAAGCCGGGGATCTGCTGGTAATCGAGTCGCTTGAGGGATTTGATCGTCGATGGAATGCCAGTCGAGACGAGTTCTATCTCGTAGCGCCGCGCACGTCAGCTACGGTTCGGCCACGCTCGAAGCGAGCACCCTTTGCTATCCTGATTCTGATCGCCATGGTTGGACTGATGGCGACGGGAATGATGGCTGTGGTGACAGCGACATTTTCGGCGGCCCTCGGGATGATTGTGCTTCGGTGTGTACGGTTCAGCGAGGCGAAAAGCAGTATCGATGTGTCGGTACTCATTGTCATCGCCGCTGCACTCGGGTTCGGGAAAGCAATCGATGTTACAGGGTTGGCAGATGTGACGGCTCACGGCCTGATTACGCTGACGAGCAGCCTGGGAACGATAGGCGTCCTCGTGGTACTCTACGCCGCGACGAACATGATGACAGAGTTGATTACACACAAGGCGGCGGCAGTTCTGATGTTTCCCGTTGCCATGGCTATTGCGGCAGAACTCGGTATTGACGCTCGGGCACTTGCCCTGATCGTTGCCGTAGGTGCAGCCGCCAGCTTTATGACACCAATCGGTTATCAGACCAACCTGATGGTCATGTCTTCAGGAAGCTATCGCTACAGAGACTATCTAAAGGCCGGTTTTCCGGTGAGCCTCATCGTTATGGCCATTGCCGTCTTTGTGGTTCACTCGGCCTATTTATAGGGAAACGGATAAAAATTAGGTGGATTCTACACCTCTTAACTCAGGTTACACAGACTGGGCCGATACCCGCACTATATTGTGTGTGATCGGCGCCATAGGCGGATCTGAGCAGAGGGGGCACCATCTGGACATAAGTAAATTATTTAAACGACAATCTCAATTCTAAGTATAACATGGATACAGCAACGCTGATCGAACCACATGGTGGTAAACTTTGCGACCTGATCGCAACCGGCGCAGATGCCGAAGCTCTTCGAAAAGAAGCGCTTGATTTACCCTCAATCACTTTAACTCCACGTCAACTCTGCGATATAGAGTTGCTACTCAACGGTGGGTTTTCTCCTCTCGAGGGTTTCCTTTCAAAAGACGACTATGACTCTGTTGTCGCAAATATGCGCCTGACCGACGGTACAATCTGGCCAATGCCGATTACGCTCGACGTCGACGAGGACACTGCCAAAGGGTTCAGTGAGGGAGACAGGATAGCGCTTCGCGACCAGACCGGTTTGCTCCTCGCCATCATCACTGTAGATAGCATCTGGAAAGCAGACAAAGATGTCGAAGCCAAAGGCGTTTTCGGTACAACGAATACTGAACACCCGGCCGTAGACTACCTGAAAAATCAGGCTGGAAGTCATTACATCGGCGGCAAGCTGGACGGAGTCTCACTGCCAAAATATTATGACTTTGAAGATCTGCGGCAGACGCCGAAAGAACTTCGCGCTCAGTTTGAGAAAGAAGGATGGACCAAGATCGTCGCTTTCCAGACTCGCAACCCGATGCACCGTGCTCATAAAGAGCTAACTGACCGTGCTGCGGAAGAGATTGGAGGGCACCTGCTCATCCATCCGGTTGTAGGCATGACGAAGCCTGGCGACATCGATTACTACACTCGAGTCCGCTGCTATCGCAAGCTGATGGATCACTACCCGAAGGGTCGTGCAGAACTCAGCCTGCTTCCACTCGCGATGCGAATGGGCGGACCGCGTGAAGCAGTATGGCATGCCATCATCAGAAAGAACTGTGGTTGTACACATATCGTGATCGGTCGTGACCATGCAGGTCCAGGCAGTGATAGTGCTGGCAATCCGTTCTACGGTCCCTATGATGCACAGGACCTTATCCTTAAGCATGCCGATGAGTTGGGAATGGGCGTCGTTCCATTCAAGCTCATGGTATATGCCCCGGACATCGATGGCTATAAGCCGATCGACGAAGTTAAGGAAGGTGAAAAGACGCTCAGTATTTCTGGTACAGAACTGCGTCGTCGCCTGGCGACCGGTGAAGAGATTCCAAACTGGTTCTCATATACCGAAGTTGTGAAAGAACTCCGCAAGTCACATCCTCCGAAAAATGGGCAAGGTGTGACAGTATTCTTTACCGGACTTTCCGGTTCAGGCAAGTCGACAGTTGCGAACGCTGTTATGGTGAAGTTGCTTGAGATGGGTGGTCGCCCGGTAACGCTTCTCGATGGAGACGTAGTTCGGACCCACCTGACGAAGGGACTTGGATTTTCTGCCGAAGATCGTGCGACGAACGTACAGCGGATCGGTTACGTAGCGAGTGAGATTACGAAGCACCGCGGCATCGCCATCTGTGCTCCGATCGCACCTTACGAGGCTGACCGAAAAATCAACCGCGATCAGATCGAACAGTTCGGTGGATACATCGAAGTGTTTGTAGCGACACCGCTTGAAGAATGCGAGCGACGTGACGTGAAAGGTTTGTACGCGAAAGCGCGAGCAGGACTTATCAAAGGATTTACAGGAATTGACGATCCTTATGAGGAGCCGAAGAATGCTGAAATCAACCTTAAGACAACGGGACGCCCGGTCGAAGACTGTGCCAACGAAGTCATCGACTACCTTAAGAAGGAAGGGTATTTGGGGTAGGTGATTGGTTTAACTTAAAGGCAAACGGCGATCAGGTGAATCCTGGTCGTCGTTTTCTTTTTTGTGGGAAGATTGGTTATTGGTTAATGGTTAATGGTTAATGGTTATTGGTTGTCGCTTATTTTGCGAATCGATTTGATATAGGCATTAAGTTTTATTGTCAAGATAGAGGAGTCACGTTGTAGAGTCGCACCTATGTCTGGAGAGATAATTCGACGATGAATGCTTTTTCCCAGCCAATCTCTGCTTTCATAGAGTGAACCACGGCTAAAGTAGAAGAATCTTAGCCTGTCCTTATAGTGATAGCGACCAATGCCTTCGGCCATATTCGCACTTACCGAATCTGCAGAACGAGCCAGCTGAAGACCAATAGTTTTCTGTTCAAAGTAATGCCACGTAGCAACGTTATCCCATATTTCCTGTCCGTATTCGACTGCAAGACTGTAAATTTCAAGATGCGATATTTCCAATGTGTCCATCCCACATAAACAGATAACCACAAAAGAAATAACTGATCAGCATTGCGGTTTCTATTTTCATGAAAGAATGATTGGCATTGCCTACCTTTTGTGTTAACAAATAACCAGTAACAATTAACAATTGACGATGGCGTTCCCAGCGTCATCAGCATACTCGAATATCCCTTGCCCCCGAAGTCTGAAACATACCTCATCACCGGCGCCGCGGGTTTCATTGGCTCGTGTCTGGCACGATACCTGATTCGGGAGACGGATGCCCGAGTTGTGGTCGTCGACAAGCTGACATACGCTGGGAGCCTGACTACACTCGATGAGATATCCAGCCATGACCGATTCGTTTTTGAACGGGCAGATATAGCCGATGCCGCTGAGATGGAACGCATCTTCACAGCGTACAAACCCGATGGTGTTTTTCACCTTGCGGCTGAGTCGCATGTAGACAGATCGATCGGAGGGCCGGCTGATTTTATCCAGACCAATATTGTAGGCACCTACGTGCTTCTCGAGGCGGCGCTGAACTACTGGCGTGGACTCGCTGTAACACAACGCAAGGATTTTCGATTTCTGCACGTTTCGACGGATGAAGTCTATGGTGAGCTGGGAGACGAGGGCAAGTTCGAAGAGACAACACCGTACGATCCAAGCTCTCCGTACTCGGCGAGCAAGGCTGCATCGGATCATCTGGTACGTGCATGGCATCGGACGTATGGATTGCCAACCCTGGTCACAAATTGCTCCAACAATTACGGCCCCTATCAATATCCCGAAAAACTTATTCCCGTTGTCATCCTTCGTGCACTCGAAGGAAGGAAAATCCCTGTGTATGGAAAAGGAGAAAATGTTCGTGACTGGCTCTACGTTGGTGATCATGTAGCAGCACTCGTCGAAGTGATAAAGCATGGTCGACCCGGTGAGACGTACAACATTGGCGGCAATTCGGAGCGCAAGAACATCGACGTCGTCAGGACAATCTGTCGATGGCTGGACGAAATCTATCCGGACAAACATCACGAAGATCTTATTGAATTTGTGCCGGATCGACCCGGACATGACTGGCGTTATGCAATTGACGCTACAAAAATCTCGAATGAACTAGGGTGGGAGCCTTCGGAATCGTTTGAGTCGGGCATGCGTCACACGGTAGATTGGTATATTGCCAACAGGGCCTGGTGTGAGCACGTGCTCTCAGTGGCATCAGGCACATCTAAATAGCAGTTCAATAACCAGAAAACCCAGAGCGTGAGAAAAGGAATCATTCTGGCGGGAGGTTCAGGTACCCGTCTGTATCCGTTGACCAAGGCGATGTCCAAGCAGCTGCTGCCCGTCTACGACAAGCCGATGATCTATTATCCGCTTTCGGTATTGATGCTATCTGGCATACGCCACGTCCTTGTGATTAGCACTCCGACGGATCTGCCTCGATTCGAGGCATTGCTCGGCGACGGTAGCCAGTGGGGTATTTCAATTTCGTATCAAGAGCAGGTGGAGCCCGAAGGTATTGCACAGGCGCTAACGTTAGGGAAGGGATTTATCGGGGGAGAAAGTGTATGCCTGATTCTTGGAGATAACATTTTCTTCGGGCACGGACTGCAGGCGACGTTGAAGTCCGTGAGTGCGCGGTCAGAGGGAGCGACTGTTTTCGGGTACTATGTTAAAGATCCGGAACGCTACGGAGTTGTGTCTTTCGATAAAAGCGGGACAGCTACGAGTATCGAGGAGAAACCTGAGAACCCGGCATCCAACTACGCAGTCACAGGATTGTATTTTTACGATAGCGACTCGGTTGACATTGCATCCGGGCTCCAGAAATCGGCGCGTGGCGAATACGAAATCACCGACGTCAATAACGAGTACTTGAGACGCGGCAAGTTGATGGTTGAAACATTGGGACGTGGCGTCGCCTGGCTGGACACCGGCACGCATGCGTCACTGGCACAGGCCAGTGCTTTTGTCAGAACGATTGAAGACAGGCAGGGCTTGAAGATAGCATGTCTCGAAGAAATCGCGTGGAGGTCTCGTTGGATAGGTGATGAACAGGTGTTGTCGCTGGCTCGCGAGCTGAAGGGCGGGGAATATGGAGTTTATTTGGAGCAGATGATTCGCCGTGGAGAATAGAGGTCTCATATCAGGAAGTCGGATCGAAGGTGTGCGTGTGTTTCGTCTGAAACCGTACCACGATGAGCGAGGGTATTTCCAGGAGCTCTACAACGGCCCGGGTGTGCACGAGGAACTGGGTGTGGAGTTCGTACAGGATAACCTTTCCTTCTCGACGCGAGGAGTATTGCGAGGAATGCATTATCAGGATCCACATCCCCAGGGGAAGCTTGTGTCGGTGATGCAGGGTGAAGTGTTTGATGCAGTCGTCGACGTGCGCAAGGAATCAGCGACGTATGGAAAGTGGTGTGCTGTCACCCTGTCGCAAGAGAACGCGCTTCAGATATACGTTCCGGAAGGGTGCGCACACGGCTATATGGTCCTGAGCGACACTGCGCTGGTCTACTACAAGTGTACGGACATTTATTATCCCGAAGGTGCTCAATATTTGAGATGGGATGACCCCACCGTCGGGATCAAGTGGCCGGAAGGAATAGAGCCCGAGTTGTCGCCGAGGGACAGGGATGCCGGGGGGTTGAGGTAGGAGGTTGGCTCGGCCTTTGGCCTCGCGGTTATTGGTTATTGGTTATTGGTTATTGGTTATTGGTTATTGGTTATTGGTATTGGTAAGAGGGGAAGAGGGGAAGAGGATGGGGGTGGCGAATGTTTGAGTCATGACCGAGCGAATTGCAGTTCACGCATCACGCATCACGAATCACGCATCCCGAGTCACGTATCACTAATCACGCATCAGATCGACTAATAACTACTAACCGCTAACCATCTTTCGACACACTACAACACTCATTACCAATAACTCATATTTCACAACCACTAGCTCATAACTCCTTCTCTTTCCCTACTCATATCGTAAACTGTCGACTGGATTCGACCTCGCTGTTCGGACGGCTTGAAAGCTAACTGTCACGAGGGCGATTGTCACCGCCAGGATTCCAGCAGCCGCGATCGTTTGAGCGTCCACAGACACTCGATATGCGAACGTCTCCAGCCACCAATTCATACCCAGGTATGCCAGGGGTGCGGCAACCACAAATGCGATGATGACGAGTTTGAGATAATCTTTCGACAACAATCCGATGAGACCACCTACAGAAGCGCCGAGGATCTTGCGGACACCTATTTCTTTTGTACGGCGTAATGTCATGTAAGACGAGAGGCCGAATAGCCCCATGCATCCTATGAGGACGGCCAGCCCGGCGAAGATTCCGAAAACTTTTGCCAGTCTGTCTTCGGACGCATATTGCGCTCCCAGGTCGTCGGCCAGGAATGAATATTCGAAGGGAAGTTCAGAAAATTGGGCCCAGATATTTTCTAGAGATAAAATGGTTGTTGGCATTGCGCCGGGTGAAAGCCGGGCGACAATGTATCTCGGGGGTCTGCGAGGACCAAACATGGCAAGTGAGTAGATACTCGATCGAAGGGATCTGAAATGAAAGTCCCTGGCGACGCCTACTATAGTGTACTCAGAGCGACCTTGAGATATTCTTTTTCCAACGGCCTCCTCTGGACTCCAGCCGAATTCGCTTACGGCAGTCTCGTTGAGTACGACGGCCATCGAATCCGAAGCAAAGGATTGGGAGATACTCCGGCCCGCCACCATCTCAATTTCAAGAGATTCAATAAAATCAAAGTCGATAAAGGTGTAGTCCAGATTCTGCGCATCACCGGCGGACTGTCCGTCCTCTGCTGCGGGTTGCCACATCGAATTAATGTAGAACGTTCCGGGCACCGAAAAAGAAGCTGAGACATTATCAACTCCTGGAAGTGAAGCAATTTGTTGTTCGAATGCTTCTCGTTGATTTCCAAGAAAACCCGCACCCTCGATGATTGCAATATTGTCAGAATTAAATCCGAGTCCAGTGCTCTTCATGTACTGCAGCTGGTTTTGAACGACTCCAGTTCCAACAAGAAGCGCGACAGAGGTCGCGAACTGGAACACGACGAGTCCACTGCGGAGGCCGCTACTGCCTCCTGTATGTTCTCGTCCTTTCAACGCCGTGATGGGATTGAATCTGCTCAGCACCATGGCCGGGTAGGCACCAGCTACAAGTCCGACCACTACAATAAGGCTGGTAAAAATTAGAATGTTTTTTGTGGTAAAGAAAACATCAAACGAGAGGGATTTGACAGCGATATCGTTCAACAACGGCAGGGCCATGCGGCACAGTAATAAAGCAATACCGAATCCCGCAACTGTTGTGAGCAGGGATTCGCCGAGAAACTGCGCAGTAAGTTGCGATCGACTTCCTCCCAACGTCTTGCGCATTCCGACCTCTCGGGACCGTTGAACGGAGCGTGCGGTAGACAGATTGACAAAATTAATACAGGCGAGCAGGATGATGAAAAAAGCGAGGCCGATGAAGAGATAAACATAAAATATGTTGCCCTCCGAACCGATGTCCACGCTAACCCCTTGACCCAGATGTATTTTCCGAAGTTCCTGCAGGTGCGGGATGAAGTCACTGCCCGTGCGTACCCCGTTTGGGTCGGTGCTCAAACGTATGAGCTCGGTAGTAGTCGCCGTGATGTCATCTTTATTCTGTCCCGGAAATAGCATCACGTAAGTCCACATATTGTTGCGGCCCCAGTCATCGTCCGCCGCGTCGAGTGATGTGACGAAATCGAAGCGAAGGTGTGAATTCAGCGGGACGTTCTGTGTGATTCCCGTAACCTCCAATTCGGTATCACCGACGAGCAGGAATTGACCTATCGGATCTTCACCGGGGAAGTATTTTTCTACTACAGCTTCCGAAATAGTAACGGTGCCCGGCCTGTTCAAGGCACTGCGCCCACTAACGATTGGGAACGTGAAAACATCAAAGAAATTTGAGTCGGCCGCGATGAACGATGTTTCTACATACTTATGCGAACCACGTGCGACCACCGGACTCTCCCTGCTCACGCGCACCGCTGCCTCAATACCGGGGACACCCTGAACTATTGCTGGAGCCAGCGCCGAAGGTGTAGTTTCGATCGTCGTATGCAAATCCGGGATGTCAAATTCTCTAAGGACCCGGTATGTGCGGTCCGCGTTGGCGTGGAAATTGTCATACGACAATTCGTCCTGGACATAGACGGCGATAAGCAGGCACGCTGCAAGGCCGGTTGCCAGACCGATAATGTTAATCGACGTATATCCAGGGTTCTTCCGGAGATTTCGGATTGCGATTTTGAAATAGCTCTGTATCATAAGTGTTTGGCTCAACGATGGCCAGGGATGTGGACGTAGTCACAAGTCGTTGGTTAATAGTCATAAGTCATGATCGTACTAATCGTATTTCACAAATGACATATCACGGATCACGATCTCAATTCAGATGGATGACTAACCACTTACCATCTTCCTACATACGCCGCAACGCTCACATCCGATAACTCATATCTCATACCAGAAACTGATATCTAAAACTCCTACTCGTAACGCAACGATTGTACGGGATTCGAAAGGGCCCCCTTGAGTGCCTGTGATCCAACTGTTAATAGGGCCAGTACCAGCAAGAATAAAAAGCTGGTCGCGAAAATATTTACGCCGAAGTCCACGCGATTGGCGAAAGATTCGAGCCACAAATTGTTTGGGAAATATCCCAGCGGAACAGCCAAAATGGCGGCGATTCCCATCAAGGCTACAAACTCTCGCGAAAGTAGCCAGGTCAGATTGGATACGGTTGCTCCCAGAACTTTTCGAATACCGATTTCCTTCGTTCGCCTTTCGACGTTGAATGCAGTCATGCTCAGTAAACCGAGAGCCGCTATCACCAGCGTGACAACCGTGATCAAGCCTATGATTCGGAGAAGGTCATTGAAAAGTTTGTTGAGCGGGTTGTCCCTGAGCTGACCGCTAAACGAGGCATAACTAACAGGGTGGACTGGATCCAGCTTCTGCCAGGTTCTCTCAATGGCATTCTCAACATTTTCCGTTGCACCGGACTGTACCCGAATACTGGCAAATCGAAATTGAGACGGCTCGTAGCGCAAAGCGAGCAAGCCGATTGGACTATCCATGGTGTCGTACTGGTAGTCGTCTACAACTCCGACGATATGTCCGGAGCCATACGGTTCTATCTCAACTGCAGTACCAATGACGGATTCGAAGCGTCCCGACCCCAGGGCGGCGACAGCAGTTTCGTTGACAATAAACGCCTGTGACGAATCCGTCGCGAAGTCCGATGAAAAATTTCGCCCGGCGACCAGGCTGAGATCCAGAGTTTCTAAAAAATGCGGATCTATGCTAACGCCATGACCATCGAGTGTGTCTGCTGCGGAGGTGATCAGTCTGATACCGGACGTCGATCCAGAGGCAGGTAGCGTCGACGTAGCGGCGACTTGTATGACACCGGGATTTTGTAGCATCTCGGCACGAAAAATATCATAGGATATTCCCTGCAACTCAACATTGATTATGTCTGCAGTGGAGAAACCGTAATCTCCATTGACCATAAACTTGAACTGATTGTAGAGCAACACTGCTGTGATAACGAACGCTATTGAAAAAGTAAACTGGGATACGATCAGAATCCTGCGTAGGGGAAGTCCGGAAAAACCGTTAGCGGCACTTCCTTTGAGTGCTCCCACCGTTTGAAAGGACGATAGATAGAGAGCTGGATATATTCCTGCAACAAGGCCGACGATTGCCGAGAATGACAAGAAGAGTAAAAACAGTTGCCAGCTGAGCAGTGCCGTCCGATCGATTCGCGCGTCAATAAAGGCATGAATACTGAGACTGTTGAACCCTGACAGCAACCACGAAACCAGAACGTACGCGATAACAAGAGAGAGCAGGGACACCAACAAGGATTCTGTCAGCAACTGGAAAACAATTTGACTTCTGCGTGCGCCAATAGCCTTGCGGACACCAACCTCCCTGGCCCGTTGGAGCGAGCGAGCAATGGTCAGACTCACGTAGTTAAATCCCGCTGCGATCAGTACAACAAAACCCAAAGCGCCCAGGAAGTACACGACGAAACCGGGCAGACTGAAGCTTGAAATCTCATTGTTATATAACTCGCCCAGGGTGATATCCGTTAGATTCTGTATCTCGAAACGATGCGACCCCGGGCCGTACTGGCTGGAGGCAATATTGTCTAACTGTGTTCGCAAGGAAGGTCTTGCATTCTTGCCCGTCAGTAACAGGTATGTTGCGTAGTGGTGAAAGTTTGTCCAATCGTAGAGTTCGTCAGCCAGGTTCGTGGTCGCTACGGTTGCAAACGATACGAGCATGTCGAACCGCAGATGTGATTTCCCGCGACCCGAAACGACGATGCCTGAAACTGTTACATCTCCGATCCCTTCCAGTGTAATCACGCGACCGACAGGGTTGGCGTCACCAAAAAATTTCACGGCTGTTTGCTCATTAAGAACCATCTGGTAAGGCGCCGAGAGAACAGTTTCCGGAGATCCTCCCTGAACGGGGAAATCGAAGAGCGAGAAAAATGACGGGTCCGCATATAAGCCAGTAACGCTGAGGCTGGCGCCATCATGAATGGCATTAGTTCGAATCTGGCCGAGTCGTGTCGCGTTTTCGATTCCAGTTCCTTCGGACAGGAGCGCACGGGCAAGTGGTGCAGGGGTGGCTGCAAGTTTTGAAACGTCCGAGCCGTCCACACGATCAGTCGTAATTCTGACGATACGATCCTTTTTCAGATGAAATTGGTCGTAGCTTTTTTGATCGTGAATAAACAGAATTATGAGAAGGCAGATTGACATGCTAACCGCCAACCCGAAAATGTTGATCACGGTATAGCTCTTATGCTTGCGCAGAGTCCGAAAAGCAAGACGAAAGGAGTTTCTGAGCATTATATGGTCTGCTATTTATAGCCGGGATTCCAGGGTCGGGACAGTAATTCAAAAATATGCTATTCAAGATGTATTCCAATTTTTAGCATTGGTTATGAGCTCCAATTCGCTGGTTCGGGTGTTGTGTGAACAGGAGGGCGTTCGTTTCAGAACAGGTTGTGTTCGGAATCGGGCAGTTGGGTTGGCTTGGCAGTAGCTCGGCCTTTGGCCTCGCGTTGTTGGTTATTGGATATTGGGAAGAGGGTAAGAGGGGAAGTGGTAGGCTCGGCCGTTGGCTTCGCGGTTATTGGTTATTGGTTATTGGTTATTGGGAAGAGGGTAAGAGGGAAGAAGTAGGCTCGGCCTTTGGCCTCGCAGTTATCAGTTATTGGTTATCGGTTATTGGTTACTGGTTATTGGTTACTGGTTATTTGTTATTGGGAAGAGGGGAAGATGGGAGAGGTTTGCGCCGGCCTTTGGCCTCGCAGTTATCAGTTATTGGTTATCGGTTATTGGTTGACGACGGCTATCAGTTATTGTTGGTCATACTTGACTCGTGACTCGCGACTCCTTTTTTGTCATACTGAGCGTCAGCGAAGTATCTTTCTTCCCGGGAATGGCAGTCCGCCTCGGGCTTTCGGTGTTGTCCTGATCCCTTAGTCCTCATTGCGAGTCAGACCGCTATATTAGGTTGAGACACGTCCCAGCAATTCTTCCACGCAAAACGACATGCACGGTAGCACAAAATTCATTGTTTGTGTATTCGCTGCCATCTCGCTGATGGCGTGCACATCTTCTGAAGATAAAAAGCTCACTCCTCCCGACGACTCCTACGTCGTCGAATCTTCCGAGATTGCCGCTGGCCTAACGCATTACACGATGCGAAGCGACTCCTTGAAGCAGAATATCTACGTTGTCGTCGCCGACCTCACCACCGACAATCTTGCGGTCGATCTGGAGACATCGAACGATAGTCTCTACGGATTCGAAACATCGTCTGCGATTTTTAACAGGCTTGATCAGAGTGGTGAAAAACCATTGGTCGCCATCAATGCAGACTTCTGGCATGCTGATGGAGCACCGGTCGGAATGTTTGTTGACGACGGGATTATCTGGCGGGGGCCCTGGCGAGGTACTGGTGAACGAACGGGTAAGACACGTTCTGTTGTTGCGTTCGACTCGACCGGGCATTTGTATTTCGGTCTCCCGGAGTTCTCGTTGAGTCTGCAGCTGCCAGATCAATCCGTTATTGAGTTGAGCGACATCAATCTCGCTGAAGCAGATTCTACCCCTCGCGTGTATACCTATCTGGGTAAAGTAGATTCTTCGGTGTCAGCACAGCTTGCACATGTGCGCTTCTCAACACCGACGACGACATGGCTTCCGAACCAGACTATCGAGTTATCTTATGTTGGTGAAGCACGGACTGGTCAACCTGTAGGCAGTACTGAGATTGTCGTTGCTTTGCCCCGCGAAAGTGTAGCCATATTTGCCGGTCAGGATGCTGGAAGCTACCGACTTTCCGCGGTACTCAAGAATTTGTCGTCACCCGTAACAGGTGTTGTTGGTGGCATCCCTCGGCTGATTGATTCGATTGATGGAGAAACTGTCGTTGACCCGGTTCGATTTGCTGAGGAGGAAGGTATTTTTGCGAAGTTCGTTACGGATCTGCATCCAAGGACAGCGATCGGCTATGATGTGGATGAGGAGCGGCTGTTCCTGGTTGTTGTTGACGGTCGCAGTGAATCCTCGGTCGGCATGGATCTGATTCAGTTGGCGAACATGTTCAGTCAGTGGGGGTGCGAGTACGCCATCAATTTTGACGGAGGAGGGTCGACAACGATGGTGGTGGGTGGCGAGTTGATCAATACACCGTCGGACGATACCGGAGAGCGGCCGGTGAGCAATGTGTTGTTGATCAGGGAGAGGTAGGGGAGAGGAATGAGGGAAGAGGGATGAAAATCATTTCGTAAAAATACCGTCATTCCCGCGCAGG
>CBDUKH010000015.1:0-47047 GCA_965367755.1 uncultured Rhodothermales bacterium | reverse complement strand
CGCGCTCTTGATCGATTCAGTCCGTCGATGTCATCCTTCAACTCGCTGGCAAACCCGTCCGCCCACATCTTTACCGAACTCGGCATGGCTTGCTGAGTGTGTGTATATCCGGGAATTATGATATCTCCCTGTTCACTCGCCAGGACACTTAGCGCATCCACTACTGCACTCGCTGACGCCGCAATCGCGTCGACCTCTTCGCGCATGTATAATCTGAGTGCCGCCAGGACCTGGTCGTTGCGAGATCGTGCAAGATGAACCTTTTTACCGGCCGGACCGATCAGATCCGTGAGCCTGTTCTCGATCGCCGTGTGAGCATCTTCCTCATCTACCGAGATGACCCACTCTCCCTTCGCGTGTGATTGCCCGACCTGTGCAAGGCCATCAAGAATCAGTTCAAGATCCAATGAGTCAATCAAGCCCTGATTTTCCAACATGCTCACATGTGCCGAGGAAGCTTTGATGTCCGACGCGACAAGCCGGTTGTCGTGAATATGGTCATCTCCTACTGTAAAGCGAAGTATCAGGGCGTCAGTTTCGCCTCCCTTGTCCCAGAGTCTGCTCATTGAAACTCAACCTTGTTGATGCGCGACGATTTTTTCTTTCTCGTCGGAATGAAAAGATGTAATTAGTTCACGATAAAATGCAGCACCTGCTGTCACCTCTGATACCCGGATATACTCATCGGGTGTATGGGATCTCGTGCTCACCCCGGGTCCAACTTTGATCGCAGGAATGTTCTGTAAAAAAACCATATCAGACATTGTCGCGGATCCGAACAAGGCAGATGACGGTCGTGCACTCCTGGCAGCTAATACAATGCGTTCGCTCTCAGCAGTCCCGCTGGGCCTGAGACGGCTACTGTGTACGACTACATCACTTTCAACCGTTTCTGCAATCCTTTCAAGTATTTCGTCGTGCGTGTAAGCGTTTGTCGTTCGCACATCGTACGCGACCGTCGCGACGCCCGGAATCTGATTCTTTGCTGTACCTGCATTTACCATTGTTGGCTGAATCGATATCGGCCCGAGAAAAGAGTCCACTGTCTCCCACGACAGTTCCGATACTCGACTCACATCTCTCGCGAGTACCTCGATTGGATTGACAGCATTGTTCTCAGCAGCTCGCGCTGCATGACAGGGTGTCCCCGAAGCTCTCAACTCGAAGATGAGCAGTCCTTTCTGCGCGACGGCGACATCCAGCGATGTCGGTTCGCCGACTACGCCAGCCAGAAGTTCACATCCTGTGGATGCCAGGTGATCGAGCACATTAGTCATCCCCACTCCGGAGGTTTCTTCTCCCTCCACAATTGCGACGATGAGGGATACTGGTGATGATTGCTTTACATGGAAATCGAATGCACTAAGCAGACAAGCAACTGAACCCTTGGCGTCATTGGTCCCGAGGCCGAATATCTTGTCTTCGACAATACATACGTCATACGGGTTGCGAGTCCAGCCATCGCACTCGGGTACAGTATCGAGATGAGAGTTCAGCAACAGATAGGGTCCAGGCCCGTGAACGGCGAGGACGCTGTTACCTACGCGTTCGACATTCCAGCTTCGACTTCCCATCCAGGCCTCGAGCTTACCCGCGATGGCATCCTCGCTACCGGACACCGACGGTGTGGAAGCAAGATCGATTAACAATTCGATGGATTCGGCGCTGGTCATGAGTCGCTCACGGTCGCTTTGGCGCTGGTTTTGTTGTTGACAATCATGGTGCCGCAACCCTCGCTGGTAAGAACTTCCAGCAGCAGGCTGTCTTCGACCGTAAACGAAATAAAGTGAGCACGATCGACGCCTTGTTCAAGAGCTTCGATTGCAGACGCGACCTTGGGTAACATCCCGTCAGAAATGGCACCGCCGGATATCCGATCGTTCAGTTCTTGAACATCAATGAGTGAGATAAGAGACATGGCGTCTCCCAGCGAAGACATTAGCCCTCTGGGAGTCGATACATAGATCAACTTTTCTGCCTTCAAGCCGATTGCAATTGCTGCCGCTACAGTGTCGGCATTGACGTTTAAAACATTGCCATCACTATCGGCCGATAGCGGCGACAGTACGGGTATCCTACCGCTATCGAGTAAGTTTTTCAGAGTGCTGACGTCTACTTCGACTATGTCCCCGACGTGACCGAAGTCTACTACCGTAGGTTTCTCCTCAATTGACATTTCAACAGGAGGTCGTCTGCGTGCTGTAACGATGGATGAAGATATTCCGCTGACACCGATAGCATCAATGCCCGCTTTTCTGCCTGCCGAAATAATGTTTGTGTTTATCGTCCCATTCAAGATCATGGTGACGGCTTCGAGCGCACTTTCGTCGGTTACTCGACGGCCCGCAACCATTGTCGTCGATATTCCCAGCCGATCGGACAGACGCGTCACCTGCTCTCCTCCACCGTGCACGACAACAAGTCGAATGCCGAGAAGCTGTAACATTCGAACCTGCGACATAATTGATTCGAGGGTTGTCCGATCGCGTATGGCTGCGCCTCCCAATTTAACAACAAACGTTGCGTCCTTAAACATTTCAATAAAGGGAGCCGCTGTTTGCAGGGCCTTGACGACGCTCATCTTATCCATCATAGTGACATCTCGTGTTTAGGAGCCAACCGCCCTCGTTCATGATTCGAATTACTCCCTTCGGATTGACCAGCAAGCATTTTATATAGCACAGCCATTTGTGCATACAACCTGTTCGCTGCTTGCTCCTGCACAATCGACCGGGCAGAGTCGAGAACGTCGGCCGTGACCACTACTTCGCGTCGCACAGGAAGGCAATGCATGAACTTGCACTCCGGTTGCGAGTGTTTAAACCAGCTGGAGTTAATCGTCCAGTTACCACCTTCTACCTCATGATCTTGACTTTCATTACTGGCCGGGCCCCATGATTTCGCATACACGACGTGGGCATTTTCGAGCGCAGCATCCTGATCAGACGTCTCACTAAAACTTCCACCAGATTTTGCTGCCGTTGCAGCTACTTTTTGTGCAAGTGCCTCGGGAAGTGCTCGCGACTCAGGCCGTAGAACTACGACATCCATCCCGCGTTTGGCTGCCATGCCTGCTGCTGATGCTGGAACTGCCAACGGCAGGTGTTTGGGATGTGACGCCCAGGATAAAACAAACTTTCCATCGGAGGGAATAAGGTTATCGTCGAGCGTCCGCCAGTCGGCGAGGGCCTGACAGGGGTGGGCTACCGCAGACTCCAGGTTGATCAGCGGCTTAGGGCAGGCCTTGTCAATAGCGCTGAATGCCAGGTCACTGAAGTCCGGTGAGATATTTTCCGGACCGCCAAAGATGCGGACGCCGAGAGCATCGGCATACGCGCAAAGGGCTGGCACGGCTTCACGGACATGTTCGGCGGCAGATCCGTTCATCGTAATTCCATCCCTCCACTCAAGCTCCCAGCTTCCTTTTCCCGGTGTTATTACAAATGAACTACCGCCCATCCGGGCCATCGCTGATTGGAATGATGCGAGCGTCCGGATAGAAGCATTAAAGAAGAGCAGTCCAAGGACGCGGTTCTTGAGTGCATCCGGAGGCGTGTCCTCTCGTAGGACGGCTGCCAGGTTGATGATGCTGTCAGCCTCAGATTTGGTGAGGTAGTCAAGGGTTATTAGTCTCCTCATATCTCCATCTCAGAAAGGACATTTCTCAGCGTATGTATTTCATTTTCACCCAGAGTAAGCGGTGGAAGTAGCCTCACAATGTTTGGATCTCTGCTTAATCCCGTGACGATACCTGCTTCGAGCAATTTCGCCTGTACAGCTCGAGCAGGCGGACCAGTGCGTAATCCAAGTAGATAACCGGCGCCGACGATTGACTCTACCGGTCCAGCTACGCATGTGTTACTAATCAGTCTGGACCCGGCTCTTACATTTTCCAGCAGGTCGGAGTCTTCAATCGTTTCGATTACGGCAAGAATGAGCGCCGCTGCAATAGGTCCGCCACCGAATGTTGTTCCGAGATCACCTTTACCCACCACGTCAGCAAATTCTTCTCGAGCGAGCACTGCTGAAGCGGGAAATCCCCCGGCCAGGCCCTTCGCCACGGTCAATAAATCCGGCATGACGTCAACTCTATTTGCGGCGAAGGGATATCCGGTTCTCCCCATCCCGGTTTGAATTTCATCGAAGATCAGGACTGCACCCGACTCGTTGGCAACTTCGCGAGCGGTCTCCAGGTATGTTCTTGACAGGGCAACTGCCCCGGCCATACCCAGAACAGGTTCGAGAATGATGGCTGCTGTGTCTGAACCGACAGCTCGCGAGAGTGCCTCAAGATCTTCAGGCTCGACAAATTCAACGTCGAAGGGACGACGTGGGAAGCCATACCAGGACTCTGCATGCGATGTCACACCTGCTGCCCCTGCAGTTCTTCCATGAAAGCCTCCATTAAGAGCAACGACTTTCGACCTGCCTGTTTTTTTGAACGCGAGCTTGAGGGCATTTTCGTTGGCCTCTGCCCCCGAGTTTACAAAGAAGACCTGGGCCAGATCAGAGTCACTGAAGGAGAGCAGTTTCTGTGCCGCGCGATCGCGGACGCTCAAGTCGACGATATTACTCTGAAAAAACAACTCTTGTGCCTGTCGAGAAATTACGTCGACGAGAGTGGGATGGTTGTAGCCGAGCAGGGCTACAGCGTGACCACCGTAGAAATCCAGGTACTTTCGACCGGTAGTGTCCGTGAGGTACAGACCGTCGCCGCTTGCCGGTTCAAACGGTAGCGTACCATAGACAGGAAGCAGTCTGTTGGGCGGTTTCTCTAGAACCACATTCTGTTGTGTCATAACCATCCTAGTCCGGGATTGTCCAATCCCATTTTTTCATCGTAACCAAGCATCCTGTTCATCCATTGTATCGCTCCACCGCTGGCACCTTTTATCAAATTGTCGATCGCAGAAAAAACAACAATCGTATCGTCGTCAGCGGCAACTGACAAATGACAGCGATTGGTTCCAACAACGTCTTTCAATCTCGGAGGCATCTCGGAAACGGTAATGAATGGCGCCGTTTTGTAGTAATCTGTAAAAGCGTCCAGCAGATTTGCTTGTGAGTAACCACCCGTATTGTCCGCAAATATTGTTGCATAGATACCCCGAGCAAAGGCACCGGATTGCGGTGCAAAGGAGACCGTGACATCGGTACCAGTAGCTTTAGAAATGAGTAGTTCCATCTCTTTCGTGTGTCTATGAACGAGGGGTTTGTAAGCGAATGTATTGTTCGCACGGACCGGATGGTGCGTCGTCGGCGTCGGCTCTCGTCCCGAACCGGTACTCCCTGTCACTGCCGACACTCGGACGTGATGGTGAATACCCATGGATATCAGCGGTGTTGTACCCAGGACTACTGAAGTTGTGAAGCACCCGGGGTGGGCTATCCGCGTAGATGTGACGCCATTTGAAAGCTCGGGAAGGTCACATGTGAACTGCGATACCGCTCCCGGCGCCGGATGATCTACGGAGTAGACAGACTCGAAGAGTTCGACCGTCGGATAGCGAAAATCTGCTGATAGATCGACCACTTTCAGCCGTTCCGGTTCAGGAAACATCTCAATCACTTGCATCAGCTTCCCGCCGGACAATCCATGAGGCAGCGCGCTGAAAATTGCGATGGGTTGCTGGCCGGAGGCGTCGACTTGAATGGCGTCCCAGGATGTGGTAGTTGTGTCAGGGTAGGCCGGTGCCAGGTGGGGATGTATTTCAGCTACTGTTTTGTTGGCAGAAGATGCCGACACGATACCGGCGACATGAATACCCGTATGGCTGTACAACAGGCGCAGCAATTCCCCGGCAGCAAATCCACTACCGCCTAAAATATATGCCGGGACCGAGGTCATAAAGTTGCCTCAGAAGTAGCCTGTATCCGAATACTAGCATTTGACAATTGACTGACGACGAGCGCTCCCAGCTCGTCCCCATTATCTCTGACATTCCATGCGGGGACATTAAGAAGTTCTTCTATGAGTGTCGTGCCGACAGCATTGTCGGTAGCCGGCCCGGTGACGGCAGTCGGTTCGAGACCGAAATGTTCTCTCAGGAGCTTGACGGCGCCCCAGGATCCAACGGGATCGTTAGCGGCCAACAACAGACCAGCGAGGTTGTCCTGGATATAGTCATCAAGAAGTATCGCCTCGACACCGTAGGCACCCAGAAGGCCATCACCGAGTTCCATCACGATTACATCGGGATTTCGGGATGCTAGATGAGAAATCAAATTGCGTGCTACATCAGGACCACATTTCTCGGTTGTAGTAATGACACCGAAATCAGTGAATGAAGCAGTCGACGTAGCGCCTGCATCTGCCATCATATAAACGTCCCGTCGAAGCGAGACTCCCGTCGATTTACACGCTGCAACATCGAGTCCGGAGCGAGTCAGATACTTTATGATAGAAGCCGCCACCGTTGTCTTCCCCGAATTCATGCATGTTCCAGCAATGGCGATGACTGGCGGAGGGGACGGCGCGAGTTCTTCGATTGAAAGCATTTTAAGTTTACCGACTACGGCAGGGACTCCGATTCTCTCGCCGACAATTGGAAAGTTTAGGACGGCGCCCAAGACCTCGCAGCGAAACGGTTGTCCGAAGTTTCCGTTTACGCTGTCGCATATCCCCATCACTCCGCCGAGGTTCAGAATATTAATGTCGTCGCCCGGCGAGAGTGCTTCAGGGATGTGTCCCGAATACCCGAACAGCGCTTTTCTGTGTCCGATTGCACCGACGATGACGTCTCCGCTTTTGACCTCGGCCATTCGTCCCGATGGGAGCTCGATGTGGTTGTAGGTAGTCTTGTCGGTCAGGACTTTGACAGCGATGACGGCTCCTTCGACGCAAGGAATGTCTGAGATTACTCGAACGTCGGTAGACAGATTGCAATCTGCCACAACGGAAGCAATTTTATCAATTTTAACACTTTTCACGAGGTCACCACGGTGTTAGAGTTTTTTGATCTTGCAAGGTGCTGTAGTGAACTTGCTACTGAAGATATTTTGCAGAATCCTGCTGCGTCGGAAGCTGACCAGTCTTTGGTGGATTCGCCGTAATGCGAACCTGATATGTTCATCAGCGAGAATGGCGAATCGCATCCGTTTACGAAGAAATGGCCGGGGCCAAGTCTGAGAAAGACATGTCCTGAAACAGTAGCCTGCGAGGATTTAAAGAATGACTCTATGTCGCGACATACGGGGTCGAGATGGTTTCCGCTGTGTACGAGGTCGCCGTAGAGATTGGCAAGAATACTTTTATACTGGAGTTGCTTACCTGATAGCACGAGCTTTTCAAGCTCGAGGTGGCTGGTTAGCAGGAGTTCTGCTGCCGGCGCTTCGAATGCGACGCGCCCTTTTATGCCAAGAATAGTATCTCCCAGATGGACGCCTCTACCGATAGCGTAGGCGGAGCCTATAGATTCCAGTTCAAGAATAATGTCTACCGGGTTTAGCGTGACTCCATCGACTGCGGTAGGGATTCCTTCTTCGAAACTGATTGTCAGGTTGCGATCCGGTTTTGGATTTTCGAGGGCGCCATGAGAGAGGGGCCAAACATTTTCCGGAATCGATTTAAGGGAATTCAGCGTTTCCGAACCGCCGATGGTGGTGCCCCACAGGCCGCTGTTTATTGAATAAGCGGCTCCATGACTTGGGATATCGAAGTGTCTTTCCTGGAGATAGGAAACCTGTGCTCCCCGCGTTACCGGGTAGTCACGAACTGGAGCGACGATCCGGGTTTCGGGGAAGAGAGTTCTCAGGGCGATTTCGAAGCGCACCTGGTCGTTACCGGCCGCAGTGCATCCATGCGCGATAGTGTCTGACTTGAGGGTGGCAGCGACGTTGCCGACGGCTGCGGCCTGTACTCCGCGCTCTGCGCCCACGGACAACGGGTACAGTTCTCCCTTTCTTACGTTACCGAAAATGAGATATTGCAAAACCTGATCGAATAGTTCTTGTCGGGCATCGACAGTAATGTGCTTGCTTGCTCCCAACGCCAGGGCCTTTGTTTCTAACTCGAGTAGATCGGATGGCGAAAAGCCACCGGTGTCGACGGAGACCGTCACTACGTCTCGCTCAAATTTTTCCTTGAGCCAGGGGATGCAATACGACGTATCCAGCCCTCCGGAGAAGGCCAGCACAATTGGATTTTTCATCTGATTTATCGGGATAGACGTCTGCTGAAGCGTTTGATAAGGACGTCTTGTGAGCTACTGGAATCGGTAGCAATAAAAATTGTGTCGTCGCCGGCCACGGTGCCGACGACCTCCGGCCACGATATCGTGTCCAGTGCATGACCGACTCTTTGCGCACCGCCGGGCAATGTTTTCACGACGGTGAGGTTAGGTCCTGCTGTTTCGATATCAAGGATAACATCATCGATGCCAGACAGCGCTGTAATGTCGTCCCGTTCGCCGGGTATGACCGCGTACTGTCCGTTGACCTTGGCAATTCCGAGAGCGTCAAGGTCTCGGCTGATACTTGATTGACCGATGTTGATGCCCACTGCCCTCAACTCTGACAGAAGCTGAAACTGGCTCTCAATTTTGTTCTCGCGGATCAAATCGAGGATCACCTGTTTGCGGTTGGGATTTTTGACGGATGCCGGCACGATCAATGACAAAGATGGATATGAATATTTATTCGCATAAAATAACATATTTTATAATAAATTCCAATGATTATGGATATAATTGTGCATACAGTATTATTTATGCTGAATATTCAAAATGGGGGAGTACGGATCACGGGGCGCCTTGGGAGCATGAGGCACCATTCTAGACCCGGGCGTATCTTTCCTAGACTTTTTCCTAGGAAGAATCTAGCATTTGTTCATTACGCACCACGAGGCGAATTGAGTTAAGTTGCTACCGGGGAGGAGGTTTGGTGGCCCCCTCGAACTTTCTTGACGCTTCCAACCCACTATTCGTCATCCGCAACCCCATGGGCGAATGAATTCGGGGCCGCGAAATATTGACCGCCAACGGCCACCGATGGATCTTCCAAATGATTAACGTCGCCCCACGCACATGACGCAAGATCAGCCGCCTACGCAACTCGAAAAGCCGAGCCTCCTCAAAACATTGCGCGTGTCCGACGGTGTTGCTCTGCTGATTGGAATAACCATTGGTTCAGGAATTTACGCCACCCCATCTCTCGTCGCCGGTTATTTCAGCTCCTTCACTGTAGCAATGACTGCATGGACAGGCGTCGGCGTGTTTGTGTTGATCGGAGGTTTGATTTACGCCGAGCTAGGGACACGACTGCCAGATACGGGGGGCGAGTATCTTTATATCAACAAATGCTTTGGTCCCTTCGCAGGATTCATGTTCGGCTGGGCCCAGTTGTTCATAATTCGGACGAGCCCCACGGCAGGACTCGCTCTCATAGCTGCCGATTACACGGGTTACTTCTTTGACTTCGGCCGCCCTGAAAAGGTAATAGTAGCATTGTCCCTCATTGCCGCCCTCGGAGTTTTCAACTATGTCGGTATTAAATGGGCAAGCCTCTTCCAGAAAGCTACGACGATCATTAAAGTATTCGGGCTTCTCCTCTTCGCTGTGGGTGGACTAACCTTACTTCAAGGAGTGCCAAACTTGTTGGGTACAACGGCAACTCCCGTCCGCGAAATCGGGACGTTTGGAAACCTGGTCGGAGCATTGATGCTTATCGTGTTCACGCACACCGGTTTCGACCGTGTCGGATATGTTGCCGGAGAAATGAAAAACCCGAGGGAAGTAATACCGAAGAGTATGATCTATGGCTTGCTGATTGTCGTGGCGATCTACTGGACAGTGATCACGATTTATCACTATGCCCTGGGGATGGAGGGAATGGTCAATACTGCGACGCCGGCCGCAGATGTGGCCGTACTGATGGTGGGCTCGACCGGGGCTGGACTCGTCGCCATCCTTGCCGTCGTTTCAGCCGTTGGCAGCATGAATGGCACCCTGATGTCATCCAGTCGTGTCTACTATGCCATGGCACGCGACGGACTTTTCTTTAAATGGTTTGAAGAAGTCCATCCGAAATTCCGAACGCCCGGGCGCGCCATTGTCGCCCACTGCATCTGGGCGTCGGCTATCTTGCTGCTGCGGGGATCGTTCACTGCAATTGCCGCCGGGATGGTTTTCGCAATCTTGATCTTCTATACCTTGACCACGCTTGCCTTATTCAAGCTTCGCAAAAATGAAGTCGGGGGAGACAATGTGTTCAAGGTTCCGTGGTATCCGCTGCTTCCTGCAATCTACCTGATTGGAATTGTCTCCTTGCTTGTAGCGCGGGCTGTATTCAACTGGAGAACTTCGCTGATCGATATCAGCTTTCTTGCAACGGGAATCCCTGTCAGTTTTTTCTGGCTGCGTCGTAAGAACGCCAAGTAGTCCCGGCTCCTGCCGATTCGGTCTCGGATTTTGCCGGCTATTCAGATTAGCGAGCGCCAATCCGGAGGAGATACACTATAATCGATGTGAGGGCAAACACCGCCCCTATGAGCGTGAGCCACGGATCGGTATTGAGTTTCTGATCCAACCAGTTTCCGCCAACGACAAAAACTACCATGGTCGCGCCCACGGTTAGGCCGATATTCATCCCGTCGCCTTTCGTAAGACGACGGGGAGTCAATTTCTTTTTTGTACCCGGGACCTGGGCTTCGTCAGACTTATCCGGCGGAAGCGGCTTTGAAGTCATCACCCTTAGGTTTATTACTTATCGACTTCTTTATGTCTTCAGCTTTTACGCTCGTCATTTTGCCCATTTCGCATTTCCCGTGAAACACGGCACCTTCCTCTACCACGAATCTGTTCGTTTTGATTTCAGCATCAATTCGCGCTGTTGATTTCAAAACCAGTCGCCCGTCGACATTGATCTGTCCTTCAACAGAACCAGCAATATCTGCGTTCGTAGCGATAAGATCGCCGTCGATCGAACCTTCCTGAGCGACGATAACTTTACCGTCGACTTCGAGTTTGCCAACGACGCGTCCGCTGATTCGAATATCACTGTCTGCCTTCAATGTGCCCTCAACGACGGTACCTTCTCCGATCATATTTATCTGAGCAGGAACGGTTGTCGTAGTCGGCGAGGTGGGTTGTTTCATGGGTTGCATATTTCGATTGCCTAGTATTGCCATAATGTCTGTTATATCAGTTTACCAGGACACGATATAATTTTGTGCGTCCTGAGCTAGCCCGTTTCTCCATAACTCAAAATGGAGATGCGGACCAGTGGTTACTTCGCCTGAGTTTCCGCTGATCGCAATGATCTCGCGACTGCGAACCCTTTCCCCAACACGTTTTGTTAAGCGAAGGTTGTGCTTGTATACGGAGACGTAACCCTGGCCGTGTTGTATTGCCAGAGCATGGCCCCCTTCTTGAGTCCAATCTGAAAAAATAACATACCCGTCTCCAATAGATCGTACAGGAGTGCCCTCGGGTACTGCTATGTCAGTTCCAAAATGACCGCTGGCGACATCGTATCCCCTCGTCAGAAATCCATCAACAGGAGGTAACGATGGAAAGCTTACCGAACTCGTGTAGTCTTCCAAGGGGACTGCGTCAAACGATGCGTTCACAACGACCTGACTCAATTGCTGCTCTTGTCCGCTAAGGAAACTCGGCTGCGAAGGTCGCAAATATGGAACGTCGCCATTGTCTATTGAATCGTCGCCAACGGACGAAACAAAAGTAGAATCACTCAGCTCGCCAGTAATAAGAAAACGAAGTCGCGCGATGTAGTCATTCTGGACTGCGAGGGAGTCTTCGAGCATTTCGAGTCGAATTGAGTTTACCCTCGCGGTCTGTCGTATTTCATCGGTTCCGTAACCAGGAATCAATTTGCGGACAGGCGTCACTATAAGGATCAATGCAGTCAGGAAGATGCCACTGCCGACCAGAATTGCTATCAGCTTCCAGAGCTCACGCGGGACAACGGAATACTGCCGGGGTGCCTCAAAACTGTCCTGCTCGACGAAAATGATATTCCTCGGTCGATCAGGATCATTCTTGAACTCCGAGAGAAATGAGCGCATGGTGGGACTCCAGTTGTCGGCGGGCGTAGCAAAACGACCCCAATCAGGGTGGGGTTCCTTACAGTATCGTTAAAAACAAATACTGTCTTAACAGAGGAATATTGACAAAACCACGAAGATTGAGCTATCTTTCATGCTACCTTTTTCAGAAAAACAGCAAGTCGGTCAATCCTAGATGCCACAGCATAAATCTGCGGAGAAACGAGTACGTCAGACAGAAAAGCGACGTGAGCACAATCGTCAGCAGAAAAACAGAGTTCGAACTATGATGAAGAAGCTCGAATCTCTGGAAGATAAAGAAAAAGCAACAACCGCTCTAAACGAAGTTAAAACTGCCCTTGATCGCCTGGCGTCAAAGGGGATTTTTAAGAAGAACCAGGCGGCAAACTATAAAAGCAGGCTGGAGAAAAAGGTTAACTCCCTCTAAATCCTCCCTGTTAAGTTGTTCTCTGAATAGTGTTTAGGTCGATTAAGACGTTTGTTTTGATCGCTGTTCCTGCTTAAAGTGAATCTTTATTCATTAGTGCAGGTTCGACACTTATTAAATCACCCGGATTTGACCTCTGCAACCCTGCCCACTTGGTTGTTTGAGCTAAATCTTAATGGATCTTGTCCGATCCTAGTGAAACGTGGAGTTTTGCACCCCAAATGCATCCCTCCAAGCCGTTATCAAAACATAATCTTTCACAACGTTAGTGATGGATTAATAGAAATAGCTAAATTCCGGTTATATTTGGCCGGAATCGTTGCAATTACACGGTCTATTTCAGATTTTTGGCCAGCCGTTGGCCGAGATTCCGTCATATCCCGGCTTCGCCTGAATGGTCGAAACAAAGCTTTGCAATAATCTTGGCTTATCCGTCGCGGATAAAATGTCAATAACAAGCAAACAGATTTAACAAAATGACTAGCCGCACAAATCGAGGTAACACGCTCATGAAAAAGCGCATAGTGACGTCGACTGTCTTTGCATTCGTTATGCTCCTGTCGATGACTGGCATAGCGCTTGCCCAGTCGGTCCACTACGAAGATGCCATCTACATCAAGCCTAGAATTGGACTTGACTACTACTCTGGAGATCGAGATGCGAATCCCGATGACTCCTTTTCACGTGTAGTTGAGCTCCGAGGTCTAAACTTCGGTGCTGAGATTGGCTACCAGGTTTCACGTCGTCTCGGCGTCGGGATCCTTGGTACTTATGGCAACTTCTCGCCTTTGGACACGGAAAACCACCCGACTCTGACTCCTCCCCTGGATTCAGGCGCGAGTGAAAACCGGTTCACTGCCCATATTGTTGCTCCTATCCAACTACTTCCCGATGGTCGAATATCCCCATACATCGTACCCGGGTTTGGTATCGTTGGTGGTAAAATTGACGATGCTCGCGGAAGCGAAATCGGAATTAGCCCTCTATTGGGTATTGGAGTAGATATTTCAGCTACCGAACGACTTGGGTTCTTCCTTGAGCTTGACGGTTTGGTAACTCTGCCAGACGAGAAGTTTGATGGCGTTGACGCCGGCAACTCCGGATACGACGTTCTCGGAATTTCTTCGGTTGGTGTAAGGTTCAACCTCAGACCTCCGTTCGTCCCTGTAACTGTTCTTACAGCCAACGGCCCGAATACAATCGATGCCGGCGAAGCTGGCACCTACGAAGCATCTGTTAACCCCGATGCAACGCAGCCTGTCGATTATATGTGGGACTTCGGTGACGGAACTACTGCTTCGGGACTCGTAGCTACACATACATATGCTACTCCTGGAACATACACGGTCACGTTCACTGCCTCTAACAAGAAGAGCAGTGACACCCGGACTCTAACGGTCCAGGCTGAGCGACCTGTTGCTCCTCCGTCAATTACTTCCATCACGATGGATCCACAGACTCCTGATACAGAAACAGCGGTCAGGTTCGGAGCCAACATCGGTGGAGACGGTCCGTTTACGTACAGATGGGACTTTGGCGATGGCACGACTTCCACGTCGGCTAACCCAACCCACACGTACACGACACCTGGTACGTACACTGTAACAGTGACGGCAACAAACTCTGCCGGATCTGACACACGTACTTCCACGATCACAGTCGTACCTGTAGAAGTTGACTTCTGCGATACGGTAGTCGATCTGAACTCTGCATTCTTCGGACGTAACTCTAGCACGCTAAATGCGGATGCTACTGCTGCTCTCCAGGATAACCTGCAGATTCTAACTGACTGTGCAAACATGTCAGTCAAGATTGAAGGCTTTGCTGCTCCTGGTGAGCGCAATGGTACTCGACTATCTGAAGCCAGGGCTCGTGCAGTTGAGCAGTTCTATGTCGACAACGGAGTGGCTGCAAGCCGCATCACCGCTGCCGGTATGGGAACAGTCTCAGGCGTCAGCCGCAAAGAAGGCCTCAGCCAGTACAGAAGAGCTGACTCGCTTCCAGTTCGCTAGATCGAACCAAGCGTTTAATTGAAAAAGGCCTGCCGCTTCCGCGGCAGGCCTTTTTTTGTCTTTTCGATTTTCTTCCCAGCCAGCGCAAGTCACATCGAGAACCGCCACCCGTCAGACTTCGTCTAAGACTTTGATCTCCTTGCCACTCGCCAACGCCTCGCCTTGACCGCACGAGAACTCACTGCCTCCCTTAAGAACGAAGCTGAAAAACTTGGCTTCGCTGCTTGCGGCATCTCCAAAGCAACTGTACTGACGAGCGAAGCAGAACTCCTTCAACAATGGTTGGATAACGGATATCATGCGTCCATGTCGTGGATGGAAAACCACTTCGAAAAGCGGACCGACCCGCGGGAGCTCGTGGAAAATGCCAGGTCTGTAGTATCGGTCTTGCACAATTATTATAACGACGAAGACTACCGCCCGGACGATTCAATTGGCAAGATCAGTCGCTATGCCTGGAATAAAGACTACCATAAAACCCTTCGTAAAAAACTATCTACACTACTCGCCTGGCTCGATGAAACGGCCGGCCCCGTTAATGGGCGAGCCTTCGTAGATTCCGCTCCCGTGATGGATAAAGTGTGGGCGCAGAAAGGCGGCCTCGGCTGGATCGGAAAACATACCAACGTCATCAACTCCTCACTGGGGTCGTACTTTTTTATTGGTGAGCTGATCGTTGACATTCAACTCGACTACGATACTCCCGCCACCGACCATTGTGGAAGCTGCACGAAATGTATCGACGCTTGCCCAACAGACGCTATCCGACAGCCATACACCGTAGATGCCAATCGCTGTATCTCTTATCTAACTATCGAACATCGTGGCGACGACATTGCTGACGAACTAAAACAACAAACAGGCAATTGGATTTTCGGATGTGATATATGTCAGGAGGTCTGCCCGTGGAATAAATTCTCAACTCCAAATAATGAAGCACGTTTTCAGCCGACAGATCTTCGGCATCGAACCTCTCTTGAGGATTGGGCGATGATGACCGAAGATGAGTTCAATAACATCTTCTCGGGAAGCCCGGTCCGCCGGACCGGCTACGAGGGATTCATTCGAAACGTAAAAACCGCTCTCGCGAACTACGAATCAGACGATTCGCGGTGACCCTTCTGCCACTGGAAATTCAACAACGAACGACGAACCGGCTGTATCGCGGTTTCGGCCAACCACCCGGCCGTTCATTCTCTGGACTACCCGATCAACCATTGCTAGGCCGATGCCTGCACCATCGTACTGACGATTCAGTCGATTGTCAGCCTGGGTCATTGGCTTAAAGAGCTTGTCCATATACTCTTCGTCCAGACCGATACCAGTATCCAATACTTCGATCTGCTTTGTATCACCTATCCGGCTCACAGTAATCTCTACTGACCCTTCGGGTGTAAATTTAAGAGCGTTGTCAAGGAGAATTTCAAGTACCTGCTCGATACGTCGTTCGTCAGCCTCGATGACCGAGTCGTCGTCGTTCGCAAAATCAGTGGTCAATTGAATCCCTTTGTCCTCAAAGCGCTTCTGCTTCTTCTCGACGGTTCGCTCGACGACAGCTCGTAAATCGACGGGAGCAGAGTCCAAACCGACAAGACCAGAATCCATTAGAGCCATGTCGAACAGGTTGTCAACAATGGACAATACACTGGCAGAGCGGTCCTTTATAATCGAAGCGAACTCAAGTAATACCGGTGGAATCGCTTCGTGAGATTCCTGAATCTCCTTCACTTCGTCGAACAACAAATCGGAATACCCGTGGATCGCACCTAGCGGCGTTCTCAATTCGTGACTCATCGTGGAGATAAATGCAGACTTCAGGGCCGCCGAATCAATAGCCTCGTTCCGATCCTTTTCGATGATCTCTTCGGCTCTTTTATGACTCGTTCTATCTTCGACGATAACAACGCCGCCACTGATCTTTCCGTCTTCCTGTATGATGGGAGCACCACGCAGTGTCAGGATGTACTCGCCGGTAGGAGACTCAAATCGAATATCCTGTACCAGAAATGGTATTCCTTCGTCCAACATCTTCTTTACCGTCTCGAGAATTTCAGTACTCAATTCGGTAACGTCGCTGTAGTGATGGCCTATCCAGGCGCTTTCTGGATCTTCACCAATAAGCTGCCGGAACGGGTGGTTTTCCATTACTATCATGCCGTCGGAGTCCAGATGGACCATAGCAACCGGGCTCTGTTCGACGAACGTCCTGTATCGGGCGTCGTTCGCAAAACTATCCATCTCGTCAGTCGCAATGCCTTCGTCGACACTGGCGATGTCAATGAAATGAGCGTCCTGATCTGCCGGATACAAATACAAGGTAGCCATCCGGTGCCCGCCCTGGGGGTCGACGTACGTAATGCTCGTCGTCGCATGTCCATCTTTGGCTAGCTGCGCAAAGGCTGCATCCAGTTTCCAGTGGTCTCGGTCGAGAACAATATCTTTCCAGAGACTGCTACCAACCGGATCCTTACCTGCAAACTTCCGGGCGTGCCGGTTCGCAAACGACACAATGCCCTGTAAGTCGGTGCGTGTTATCGCGACGGGCAATCGTTCAATCAGCTTTTCGAATGGGCCAGACTTTCGTTGGTTTTGGATATCGAAACCAAAGAGCAGGCATCCCGCATCGCGACCCCGCGAAACGCCGACGACATAAATTCCATGCCGGCCAATCGGTAGTCGCATCGGTGGCCCATCCGGTAATGTCTTGATGGCACTGGTTATCGGTGCAGCAAGCCGATCATTTTTCTTCCAACCAAGGAGTTTTCTACCCAGTTCATTGATGTCCAAAACCACACCGGCGCGACTCACCTCAGCCACGGCGACATCGCTGGCATCGGTCAATCTCGGAAGATTTTGCGCCTTAAAACCGGAAATTATTTTCCGTCGGGTGGAGTCCATTTGGGTAATCAGCCCTTTTTAGGGGTTCTTGGTGGTTACCTCACAGATGGATCAAAAAGGAGGCCAAGATCAGCGCTTAATCCACCCGGCCCAGACTAACCCGCTGATTATCTGAACGGTCGCAAACATCAGGATGACTTGTCGCAAAGTGAGAATTTCAAACTGTAAGGCCAACGCTGCTCCAAGCGTGGAGACAGTCTCCGCAACCAGGACAAACAGCATCTCTGACGCAAAGACTCTTCCGCGGTATTCATCCTCTACTCTCTCCTGCAGTAATACGCTCGACAATACCCAGCTCGCTCCACTAGCCGAGTGGGCGACAAAAACAAATATTGCCACGACGAGCACCCATGGTAACGACCCAAACGCGAAGTATGCACAACCGCTTACGGCCACTAGTAATCCCAGCAACCTCGGCCATCGCGTACGATCTACAACGTGCCGTCTTGCCATCACTGGCCCGAACCCGGTGCCGATCCCGCGAACGGCAAACAAAATGCCCACACCGATGTCTGGCGCCCCGGCGATGAGTTGCTGACCTGCCAGTGCCAGTGTGTAAACCAGTCCCCCACCGGCAATCGCCCATGCTGCCTTTGCCGTCGCAACTTTTCCTGAGAATGGATTCTCTCTCAGATACGTCCAGCCGGCTTTAACATCTCCGACGGCTGCGCGCCAGAACCCCGGGCCGCGTGATTCATTTTCTGACTGCGGGATTTTAGCACGGAAGATGAAGGAGGCCGAAATCAGGTATGTGATACTATCTGCTACGAAGACCCGTTCATGACCGAACATGTCCGTTGCGAATCCTCCCAGTGCCGCACCGAACGCCAGCATGACCGACCAGCTAATTGACATCAATGCATTTGCGGTTAGCAACTCGCGCTCTGATGTTACGTTGGGTATCGAGGCCGATTGGGCCGGATGAAAAATAGCGCTGATGACGACCTGGATAGTCACCAGTATGTAGACCAGGAAAACCCGCGAGGGACTGTCTACAAGGAGGAGGCCCAGCACAACGATGGCGCGAACGACATCAGCACCGATCATCAGGCGACGACGATTAAATCGATCAACGATTGTGCCGGCGAAAGTTGAAGCAATAGCACCCGGAAGCATCTTTGTCAAAAAGATGAGTCCAATTGCTAGCGGTGACCCCGTGAGAGTTTCAACGACCGCAATGAGCGCGATGAAATTAAACCAGTCACCAAGTAATGAGACGACGTTGCCAATCCACAGCCTCCTGAAGTCAGTGTTTTGGCGGAGCAGCTCAAGATATCCCGGTTGACCCGTCATCGGTTTGGCTTACTCTTGCACCAGTTATCTTGTTATCCGGCCCACATTTTTGACAATACGGCAAACCCTTCGAACGTTACCGCGCTCAAGGAGCAGGACCTAACTTGATTCTGCTGGCTGTTCGTCTTCACTTTCTACTCGCGGTGCCTCCGGGCGCAGCAGCGGAAACAGGATGACATCGCGGATCGACTTCTGCCCCGTAATCAGCATGGCCAGTCTATCAACCCCGACGCCAAGACCCGCCGTGGGTGGCATCCCGTATTCCAAAGCGCGCAGGTAGTCGTTGTCGATCTGCATCGCTTCGTCATCTCCGGCGTCGCGAAGCTGTGCTTGCTCTTCGAATCGCGCCCGTTGATCGATAGGGTCATTCAACTCGCTGAAGGCATTGCAGATTTCCTTTCCGTTGCAAATGCCTTCAAACCTCTCGACAAAACCTTCTTTTGAACGATGTTTCTTCGCAAGAGGACTGAGCTCCACAGGATAGTCCGTAATAAACGTCGGCTGAATCAACTTTGGCTCAACATGCTCACCGAAAATCTCGTCGATAATCTTTCCAGCACCCATGGTACTGTCCACGTCCACGTCTACGGTCGCGGCAAGCTTAACGAGTTCATCGCGGGACTTTCCGGTGATGTCTATCCCTGTCTCAGCCTTTATCGCTTCGACCATTGGAATTCGTTTCCACGGTCGCTTGAACGAGATGACGTGGTCGCCAACCTGGAGATCCGTCGTACCTCGCACTGCCATGACGGCGTGTTCGATCATCTCTTCTACAAAGTCCATCATCCAACGATAGTCCTTGTATGCGACGTAGACCTCGAGCATTGTAAACTCGGGGTTGTGAAATCGACTTAGCCCTTCGTTACGAAAATCCTTAGCGATCTCGTAGACACCGTCGAAGCCTCCGACAATGAGGCGCTTCAAATACAGCTCGTCAGCTATCCTCAGATATAGCTGCATATCGAGAGCATTGTGATGCGTTGTAAACGGTCGCGCTGAGGCGCCGCCGTAAATCGGTTGCAAGACAGGTGTTTCCACCTCGAGGATATCGTGCCCATCAAGGAACTGCCGCAAGGCGGTCACCATCTTCGCACGCTGCTTAAAAACATCGCGAACTTCGTCGTGCAGAATGAGGTCCAGATATCGTTGCCTGTAGCGCAACTCCTTGTCGACAACCTCATTGTAAACCTTCCCATCCGTTTCTTTTTCGATCGGCAGTGGACGGAGGGCCTTCGACAGAAGGACGATACTTTCTGCGTGGACGCTGACCTCACCCATCTTGGTCCGGAAAGCAAATCCAGTCAGGCCGACTATGTCGCCGATGTCAAAGCGCCTTTTGAAGACATCATTGTAGAAGCCGTCGGGCAGGTCATCTCGACGGACATAGATCTGGATGTCGCCTGAAGAATCGCGGAGGTGAAAAAATGTCACCTTACCCATTACACGCTTCGACAGGATGCGGCCGGCTAGGGAAACCCGAAGCGTTTCCTTTGCTTCTCCGTTTTCATCCTTTTGATGTAGTTCATCATCGTACTGTTCGAGAACATCAGCTGCGTGAGCATTGACGGACCACTCGTACGGGTATGGGTTGATACCCATCTCTTGAATTTCGCGCAGCTCTTCGCGGCGCCGCAGTTCCTGTTCTGAGAACTCCGACATACGGTCTCCTATTCTTGGTTCGCGGGCTCGTAATTCTCGAGCGCCTCGATGGTCATTCTAATGTCTTCGGTTGGACGATCGCCAACTCCTGTTGTCGTAGCAGAGATCTTGTCCAGCACATCAAAGCCTTCAACGATTTCGCCATACACGGTGTACTGGCCATCCAGCGGTGGATATCCGCCCTCGTCAAGGTATACGGCTCGAGCCTCGTCAGAATAGCTGAAGCCGGGTATGGATGCTCCGATTTGCTGCTCGATTCTATCAAGCGTTGCAGCGTCGAAAGTCTGGCCTTTCACGATGTAAAACTGGCTACCGCTTGACCGCCGCTCAGGGTTAAACTGGTCCGGCGTACGGGCTGCTGCAAGAGCTCCCTTCTTATGAAAAAAGTCGCCGACAAACTCTGCAGGGATGGTATATCCTGGGCCGCCCTGACCGTCGTTGGTCGGGTCATCATCCTTTGAATTCGGATCGCCACCCTGGATCATAAAATCCTCAATGACACGATGAAATGTCGTGTTGTCGTAGAAACCTTCTGCAACCAGTTTTTTAAAGTTGTCTCGATGCCCGGGTGTCTCGTCATAAAGCATGACGGTCATGTCTCCGAGTCGTGTGGAAATCTTGTAGTAGTTTGTCGCTGGTATCATAACCTCTTCAGCTGGTTGTGGTTCGTTCTGCTGCATGGTCTCGCTTTCACCTTGAGCGACTGCTTCAGGCTCAGTGTCAGGTGAAGGATTGCAGGCAGAGAATAAGCCAATGGACAATCCTACAATGGCGATGACTTGTAATGATTCTTTCACGATACCGAACCCTTGTTCATTTTGACAATCCATGAAAACAGCCTTCGGGGGCTGACTTTCAAAAATACCCTATAGATGAGACTATGTTTAGTCTTTCGTGTTTGGAATCGACTAATTCCTTGTAGCCTCCCATTGAATTAGGACGGATTTGTATCCGAAATGGATCTAATCTGATATGACGTCAGCGGTCATTACTATCAATTGAGGGGAGCAGCGCCTTGTGGATGCTATCCAGAACTTCTCGAGCCTTTTCTCCGTCGATTTTTCCTGCTTTGACAGCAAGTCGCACCGTTTCGGTAGCGAGCGACGAGTACACGGGCATCATCTGAGGGAGATGTTCTCGCATAAATTCCAGATGTAGTTCAATCGTATCCGTGTCTCCTCTGGCTATTGGTCCTGTAAGCGACGACCCGGGGCCGAGCGCCCGAATATTGTCTACCGTATTCTCAGCGAGTGATCCGTACAGCTCTTCAGCAGTCAGGTCAGTGAACCCGGCGGTTACCAGGATCTCGTTTGCCATACCGAACAAAGTGACGATAAAGTTCGATACCACTGCTGCTCCTAAATGATACGGAGCCTTGGTAGGGCGGCTAATGTTGACTGGGTTAGCACCCAGCAGGCGGGCAAGCGATGTTGCCATTTCCGAAGCCAGTTTGTCACCTTCGATACCAACCACACTGCCTTTAAGAATGTTGTCGACCGTTCCATCGGGGATGGACTTGAGCGGATGAAACGAAGCAGTGAGAGCCCCCTGGTCGCGAACTACGTCAAGGTCTGTAGATGATCTGGCACCGGACGTATGCATGACAACGGTGTAGAGCCACTCCCTCTGAACTTTAGAAAGCTCTTGTGCTACTGAGGGAATCTCGTTGTCAGGTACCGAACAAATAATATTGCACGGTACTTTGGGGATGCTCGCAACGTGGGTTGATGCAATGGCGGCCCCGACCGTCTCAGCCAACTCGGTTGCGTCAGAATGCGAGCGGCTGATGACAGCTTCGATCGTCAAGCCGGATTTCGACAATGCCCGTCCGATGGCATTTCCAACGTTGCCTGCACCAACGAGTACGTAGGGACGACGTACCATCCCAAGAGCCTTTTCTTCCATATTTGCCACCTACATAGAATGAAGAATGTAGTGCGCCAACCCGACTTCAGCAATTTGCTTTCAGATCACTTGATGAGCATCATCTTTTTGATCTCAATAACATCCCCGATGTCAACCAGATAAAAGTAGACACCAGAGGAGACTACCTGACCCTGTGAGTTAGTGGCATCCCAGGTTACCGAGTGTTTACCGGGAGGTCGCTGTCGATCCACAAGCGTCTTTACGTGCCTTCCTGTTGGTCCGAAGACTCTAATAGTTACAGGTTGTCCGACCGTCAATGAGTAGTCAATAGTCGTTGATGGGTTGAACGGATTCGGATAATTCTGGTCGATTGTAAACAACCGTGGAGCCGGCTCGGACGGCGTCAGTCCGACCGGTTCTGCAGGAACGTATTCGTAGACAAATCTTCCGGTTGCATAAGCGACTGTATCTGAGAGAACAATGATCCTGTTCAACCTCGGATCAAGTTGTCCATCTGAACTCCCGGATGGATCGTACGGCTCGAGTTGGATCCATGAATCACCTCCATCCGTTGTCATTGACGTGGTACCACGGCCTCCAACCCAACCGGTTTGCTCGTCAATAAAGCCGACGCCCTGAAGTCCCAGGTCATCCGTGCTTCCATCGACGTCAATTGCTTCCCAGGTTTGTCCCTGGTCATAAGTTTTCAGGACTTTGGCAAAATGCGCATCGGGGTTAGAGAAATACTCAACGGAAACAAACCCGACAGAATCGGAAGGAAAACTTATTTTCCAGCCCCACTCGCCGGGCACTCCACTTTTACGTTGCGTTTCGTAAACGACTTCCCAGGAATCGCCGCCATCTTCAGTACGCAGAATAACTGCGTTTCCATCCAGCATCGAACCGGTCCCGCCGACGACAATTCCGGTAGAGTCGTCAAAGAACTGCACGTCGATGAGGGTCGCGGCCATCGCACTCATATCAAAGCTTGTCCACGATTGCCCGACGTCATTCGACCGTATGAATCGAGGGCTACCCCAGAAGGCACCTACGCCTACAATCATGGAATCGGAGACGGCTTGCATACCGCAGATACCCTGTACGGTCGGACCGTTTATTGAGCCTGAAATATTGTCCCATGAGTTACCGCCATCCCGTGTTTCGAAAAGAACATCTGGTTCGGAAAGGACAAGTCCAGCAAAACCGATCGACTCGTCAATGAAGGTCGTACTTCGAAATGTCAGGTTGGCATCGCTGTATTGATTCTCCCAGGACTGACCACCGTCAGGCGAATGGTATATTTGTCCTTTGTTATTGACCAGCCATCCGTTCGACTCGTCCACGAAATAAATGTCATCGTGCCGTAGCGGCCTCGGGGGAGCAATGGCATCGGGCGCGCCGGAGAGGACCTCCCACTTACCAGGAACAACTTGCGCACCGACGGGGCTTGTTACCAGAGAACTCAAAGGTGCGACTATGAACAACGACATTGCAAGGATGCAGGTATTGATCTCGCAGCTTACAAAAATGTTTTTCACAGTACACCGGATCTAGCTCGGGAGAGGTACTGGACCAATAAAAGAAATTGGGAGAACGAATGCGACCTAGAACAGGATGCCCAAAAATCAGTCGCTCAATAGCGTAAGCTCTGCTTCTGCCGTTGGGACAAACGTAGTGAATTTCGTCCGACGGCCTACGTTGATGGGTTCGATATTAGAGTTGGCGAGTGCAATCGAGGGTCGGACGATTTTCGCTGCAGGAGTCATTTTCTGAGATGGCGGACGCGGCGCTACAGAAAACTGTGCGTCTGCGATTCGGGCTCCGGGAATCAGGCTTTGACTGTTATGGCGAGGAAGGGCGAGTCCGCCGAGAACGAAGATGACGGTTAAGATCAGGTACTTACCGAAGTGACTTTGTTGTTGACGTTCGACAAGTCCATAGACATCGATCTTGCCAGTCTCCGCATTCAGGCGTGCACGTAATCGACTCTGAAACTGTCGAGGGGCGCACACATGATGTCCAGAGTTTCGCAGGAGTTGATGAGCTTCTGCTACACAATGGCAGTGGTTGGCGAGCGTTGGATTTGTGTTGACGAGTTCGTCGAATACCTTGCGGATCGAAGGATCCATGGTACCATCAACATACTCACACATCAACTCGTCGAGGAGTTGATCGTCGCTAAAGTTAGAAGTTCCGTATCGATCATCCATACGCGCTTGTGAATGTCATACGACCGGCCCGACTACGAACAAATGAAAAGGGCCGACGGCATAGTAACCATCGACCCTAATCAAGAAACCTAAATTATTCTTCCTGTACCGTATAGATATCTTTCAACAGCGCCTGAAGTTTAGTACGCCCGCGATTGATTCTACTTTTAACGGTACCCATAGGTAGTCCAGTAATCTCTGCTATCTCTTCGTAAGCCAGTTGCTGTACATCTCTTAGAACAACTACTTCCCGGAACTCCTCTGGTATTTGCCTCAGCGCTTCCTGGATGAAGTAGTCTTGGATAGTACTTTCCGTATGCTTGTCCGGAGAGAAGGTTTCGTCTGGAATTTCGACTTCATACTCCTCGTCATCGCGGTTTACGGACTGTAGAGAATACAGGCGTCGTCGTTTCCTTTTACGGTATTCAGAACGAGCCAGGTTACCGGCGATTGTGTACAACCAGGTAGAATACTTGGCAATTCGGCGGTATGAATGCCGGTTTCGGTAGACACGCAGGAAGGTTTCCTGGAGGAGGTCTTCACACTCCTTCATGTCTCCAAGGAATCGGTAAATATAATTTGTCAGTGGGTCCTTATACCTGCTCACAAGAATATCGAAGGCCTCTACTGTACCAGCCTGAAACTGGGACATGAGGTCTTCATCGCTCATGGCAAGTAGCGCCTCATAGTGCCGGTTGTTGGGATTTACCGGTTTTGAGACAGATTTCCTGACTTTAAGCGATTTACTTGCGGGTACTCGGGTACGCTCAAGCGTCTTTGACATACGTTGGGTCCTTATGTTAATGGCCTCCCGGCCATGGGATTACTCTAAATATAGGTTCGCCGGGGCAGCAATGCGTTACGCAACCTGTGCTACCGGGGCAGGAACGAGCCCCCGAAGAAGCAAATTCATAATCAGCCTCTCATCTCGGGTGGATCCTCCCTTTATCTCAAAATCCGCGGCCAGTAGTAATTTAAATGCCGTACCAATACGGTTCCGGCTAAAAAAACGAAGACTTCGGATATAATCTTTAATGAAGTACGGTGGAACACCTATATGTTGCGCCATTTCATTCTCCCTCATTCTTTCTTCTTGACAAACTGTCAGCCTCCACAACTTGGTAAAGTACGCGCTCAGTATGGCGATTATCCTTACGGCTTCACCGCGGGGATTAGATGCTTGCTGCAACAATCGTTCCGTGATAGTCAAAGCACGCGTATATTCCCCCTCTCCAATGGCCTTCTGCAGCTCAAACACGTTAAACTCGCGGGTTTGACCGCTTGCAACAAGAACGTCGTCAACTTCAATTTTAGTGCGTTCGCCCAGATAAGACAACAATTTGTCTATTTCCGAGGATGCAGCTCGTAGATCGGGACCTATGAACTCGACGAGCATCTGTATCGCACGACCGTCTGCCGAATAGCCCTGGCTCTTTATCTGGCTATTCAGCCAGCTGGTAATGTCGCGCTCCTTTAAAGCTTTAAATTCGACCGCGACCGCATTTTTTTTAAGTGCTCGGTACGGATTCGTGGTCAGGTTGGGTTTCGTCCTGCAAGACACTACAACGATGGCTGTTGGGTTGGGCTTTTCGGCGTAAGGCATGAAAAGCCGGTTATCCTTAACCTTATCGAAGTCTCGAATGACGACTACGCGGCGTTGAGCCATCACCGGGTATGACGAGCAGACCGAAACGATGTCATTAATCTCGGCTTCAGCCCCATAGATAATGTCCAGATTGAAGTCCTTTTCGTGTGGCTCAAGAGCGTTCGTGATAAGGATTTCTTCGAGGTCGCTGATTAAATAATTCTCTTCCCCATACAAAAAGTAAAGCGGCGCGAAGTTTTTGTGTTCGAACGCCGTTTTAAGATCTACATATCCGGGTGCTTTGCCGGCCATTGACTTAGAGATTGAGAGACTAACCAGATAGACTATGGAGTGTACGTAATCTAACTCCTTTGGACTGGAATTATTGTAAGAATACTCCTATTTCCTGGAGGACTGCAGTGGTCAGGATCCGACGGGAATAGGGCACAGATTTCAAGTGTTCGAAATCGGTGGGGAGGGCGACCTATTTTCGTTCTCGCTTCCGCCGTCGCCAGTAGGCGAACTCTTCCTGGTTTACGTCAATATCGAGTTCTGCGACGCGGGACTGGAGGCGCTCCTGGACGTCTGAGACGGCCTTATTGTAGACACAAGGCCCGATTTCTTCGAGGAAGAAGTCTAGTAAGGCACCTGCGGTAATATTTCCCAGTCGTTCCTCGAAGTTTTCCTCGAAATATGACTGGATAGAGGCCACGGCTTCATCGCGAGCATCGGTTGACAATTCGATGGACATGAAGCTTAGCGGTCGGGGCGTGATCGGTACAGGGCTCGGGGAAGGGACTGACAAGCAGCACGGAGCCGCCAAAGGCGGCTCCGTACGACTCTCTAAATTTCTAGCCTCCGAAAATGTAGCCGGCTGCTATACGGAAGGAACTGATGTTGCCAATTCCGAGCGAACCATCAAACAGAAACTTGTTGAAGAAAACACCGCCACCAATCACGAGGCCAACTTCGGAGTTACTGAATGAGCTTCCGCCAAGAATCGGGACGTCATTATCGTACTCGAACGAGAAGCGCTCGAATGCAAGTCCAGCTTTGGCATAGGGCGTTATCGCTCCGTCAGTCGGTTGCGCAGTCGTGCTGAAAGATGCAGATCCGTCAAGGTTAAACGTTCCGATCAGCTCACCCGAAATGCGGAAAACACTATAATTACCTGCATTGCCCGCATTCCCAGCAAAAATGTACTCAGCACTTGGGCGGATCATGGTCTGGGCAACCGGCCCGAGTTCCAGGTTGAGTGGGACATGTGCACCACCCCCAATTGTCAATCCTTCCCAATCGATATCAAAACCAACCAACGGAAAGAATGTAGTCTGCGCACTGGCTGGCTTCGCCGCGAATGAAACCAGTACGAGTGAGAGAATTGTCGCTAGAGTTATACGCATTGTAATGTGTGATTTTGAAAGATTAGATTTGACGGCTCCGAGGAGCAGAATAATAGGCTAACTGGTACATCGAAGTCAACCGGCGGTTGATGGACCTGCTGATTTATTGGTTACATCAACGTATGCGTAAATTCTACCCGCACTCCGTCATCCACAATGATACTGCTCTTCTTTCGCTGACGCTATAGTCTGAACATATTACTTTCGTGCAGGCGTATGGCGATTTCACGGAGTATCTCAGACTCTTGCAAGACAATCTGATACAGTTCCTGGCCAATTCCTCCTCTATCCTCTGACTCGTTCCAAACGTCATCTTCCATCTCCGCGATAGCTGCCATTAATTGCCCACGCTCGTCAAGAAACTGCTGCAATATGCCGTCGACCTCGTCGACCGTAGCCGGATCTGCTGCCACCTCTGGGAGCGGTTTGTCAATTAGAGATATGCTACCCTGTCGCTCTACCATATGAGCGAAGTTTCCGGCTATTGACCTACCACCGTCAATTGGTTTTTGAATCAGAATTGATTCATGGATCCGCGGCAGTAGCGTTCTTAAACTTTCAATTTCAGCCGCGACGTACTCCAGCTGACCGACTATGCGAGATCTCAACGTCTCGCTACCTGGGTGTTCTAAAAACGTAATCTTACTCGACCAGTTTTACGGTGGACTCGCGGTTTTACGATGATGTCTCTGACAACCTGTGGAGGAACTTCCTGTCTTTCAGACTATGGATGTTGTTCTCCTCCTGGAAGTCCCAATTCTGACCGAACTGCTTGTTCTTCTCTTCGGCCAGATAGTCCAGTCGATCCTTCAATCGCTCCGCAGGTACCAACAACCTCTCGAGACCAAAGATGGCCTCACTCCTATCCTGAAAAGTGAGGTCGTATTCTTTCGACATAACAATTGCTTCTTCCGGACATACTTCCTCGCAGAAGCCACAGTAGATGCATCGCAGCATATTGATTTCGAACCATTTCGGTTCGCGCTCCTTGGCCCCTCCAATATCATGCGACTGCATGGAGATTGCCATCGGCGGACATGCCTTGGCACACAAGTTACAGGATACACACCGAGGTTTGCCTTCCTCTTCTACCAGTACAGGTCTACCTCTGTAATTATCTGGCGGGTACCACTGTTCTTCTGGGTATTCGAACGTATAGGACGGCTCCTTCACCATCCGGCGAAACGAGTATCCGAGGCCTTTGAACACCTCTGGAAGATATAGTCGCTCCCAAAAATTCAGCTTGCGCTCGTTAGGAAGCTTGGTATTTACCGGAGTACCGGGCATATCACTGTATCTATTTCTTGGTCGTACTACTACTTGGAATCAGGGCCATTCAGGCAACTATGAAAGTACGGAAGGTTTTTACGATTCAAAACTCAAGACTGTGGGAAGATTCAGTCACGTTTTGAATTAATCGTCCAGAGAGAGGATCTTGATATTCCGGAATGCGACAAGGTTTCCGTGGTCCTGCAGACCTATCCGGCCGCGCGTCGAAGCTCCAAAACCGTCCATCTCACCAAATTTGGACTTTGAAATCATCTCCTGCCATGCCGGACCGGTAGCCTCATATTCTAACAAGAGGCGTCCGTTGAGCCAGTGCTGCACCCGACCGTCTTTCTGAACAATCCGCACCTTATTCCACTGACCCACCGGGCGCGTGTAAATTGCATCGGCCTCCATCATATCGTAGAGATCTCCACTTCGATGTCGCACGTAGCGGCCATCCGAATGGCGAAGGTCGTCCAGAATTTGCATCTCGGGTCCGGACTGCCAGGCATATTGGAAACGCGAAGTATCTTCGATCACATTGTAGAAGATTCCACTGTTGCCGCCTGGTGAGATCCGCCATTCAAGGCGCAGATCGAAGTCGCCAAACTCGTCATCCGTAACGATGTCGCCGCCATCTTTGAATTGCCAGTCATCGACATCCCCTCCCAGAGCCAAACTGCCATCGACGATTTTCCAATCAGAACCGGGCGCACCACCTCCGAACTTGTGCCAGCCTGTTGTACTATTTCCGTCGAATAACAACTGCCAACCCTTATCCATCTCCTCCTGCGTCAACGTGTTCATCCACCCGTCACGCGTGACCGGATTGTTGGTGAACCCCGGAAGCTGCCTGGGAATCTGGTTCAGCGTGTACCATGCTTCCGTCGTCCAGGGTCGGTTGCCAGCCTCATTCTCAAATAGCTCACTAAGGTAGATGTACACGACGGACCCCGCTTTCATTCCACTGAACCGTAGGAAGACTTTCTTACGATCATCGGATACATTCACCTCACTTACCCTCAGTGTCTCCAGGTCGACCTTCGGCCCACCATATTTTTCTGTCGGGACATACTTCCATTGTTGGACCTCGAAATCTTCCGGCGATAAATTTACGCGCTCCGCAATTGGCTCTGTAAACTCTATCTCCATACCGTTTGAGCGCGCTCGCACTGCCAGCATCTCGAAGACGGAGGTGTCATTGTACGCAAGACGCTGCAAACCATACCACAGCTTGTCGTTTTGCCCCCAGTTACCGGGGTTACCGATCCCACCTACATAGATGTTTCCGTCACCTGTGGAGATCAACCTGTTAACGCCTGCTTCAAGTCCCTGGATAAAGCGGAAGACGGCTCCCTGGTATTCGCCGTTCACCTTTTCAACAAATACGCGCTTGATGCCGCCATGAGTTACCTCGCCGTGCATCAGCTGACCGGCATATGGTCCGTCGCTCAATAGCGCCGGCTGGCTCGGAGAGTTTCCGATTTCGTCCTGCGGGAGCCAGACAACGGGCGGCTTCTCTTTCTTCGTGCTCGTGCCTTCAAAATCTACAGATCGGGATCCGAAAAATGCGCCATCAGTCACGTGTAGTATCTTGCTTGAAGGCAGCCAGTCACCTTGATTGTCCGCCACAAAAAGTTCGCCGTCAACGCCGATCCCTATTCCGTTTGGCGTTCGTAAACCTTCAGCAATAAAGTCATAGCTACCATCGTCCGGATTGATTCGAATCACCCTGCCTCGGTCGTGCACTTGCGGTTGCGCACTTGCACCGCCGGGCAAAATTGCGGTTGCCAGCGTCGCATAGAAATAACCATCCTGATACACGAGTCCGAATGCGAACTCGTGAAAATTGGAGGACACTCCCCACCCGTCACAGACGGTCTCAAACCGGTCGATTAGTCCATCGGAGTTCGTGTCCACGAGTCGGGTCAACTCATGTTTTTGCAATACATAAATCTGTCCGTCGACAACCTTCAGTCCTAGCGGCTCCAGGAGTCCGCTGGCAATTTTGGTTACCGTGATGTCTTCACGATCTCCATCGATGTTTTCGAGCGTATATACAGCGCCCTCGGGATCCCATGTACTGACGAACACCTTGCCGTCGGCGACATCCAGTCCACCCACCATTGGATGAAATTCGTCCGGACGAATCGTCTTTAAATCATAAGCCGGATGCACACTGACGAGTGGAACCTTGTCGCCCGGGACGCCCGGATTGATACGCTCTGGCTCAACGAAGGGCTTGGTCTCCTTAAGATCATCCGGGTCGTAACTGAAGACCTCTGACGGTACGGTAGTAAACGCCTCGTCCCCATGACGTACCCACTGTAACGCGAGCGCCTTGCCCCCGGAACCCTGGAAAAATTTAACGACGAACGGATGCGACCCGGCTTCCAGATAGAGTTCTGCATCTGCTGCTTCCACGCCATGCAATCCGTCATTGTCGATGATTTTCTTTCCATCGAGGTACATCAGCGAACCATCATCGCTGAGCAATCTGAAAACGTAATTCTCACTTTCGGGAATATTGAGGCTTCCCACGATTTCCAGGTAGAAGTTCTCCGACAGGTCTCCAAAATCGTCATTGGTCGCAGCGTTAATACCTTCCGCAACAAACGACGCAACCGGATCAAGATGCGCGACAGATTCCGGCACCTGCGAAAACTGTTCGCTAAAACGGTAGGCATTGATTACGACGCCCTGGTTCGTATCGCCACTGGAGTAAGATCCGTCGAGGGGATAGGCATCTCTCGACGACAACGTAGTGCCATCTACTAATGCTTCGCCATCGAGCGACAGGATGTAGGCGACCATCTTCTCGGCATCGTCTGTTGCGAGGTCAGCATGGGCCGTCATCATTGCCGAGCCCCAGACTCCAGATCCGCCATTAACGACTTTCTTGCTCAGCCTTGAGATGTTGTAGGTCGAGTTGACATATTTTTCGGCAATCGCATTGTACGATGGTCCGACCGTCTGTACTTCGGTGTTGTGGCAGACGCTGCAGTCGGACGACTCCATGAGTACAACTCCAGGATGCCGGTCATCATCAGGTTTCTGCCCGGGAGCCACTATAACTGTATGGACTTGCGGGTCTGGTTGGAGGCTGTACTCGACAAACGAACGACCAGACGAATTCAACACGACTTCGCCAATCATTGAATGATCACCTTGGTCGCGTATTGTCAGCTGTCCGTCCGTCGTGACGCCGTCCTCCGACCGAAGTGACGCAGCTTCGACAGCCAGAATTATTGATGCTCCATCCGGAAGCGCTTCAACAGAAAAATCACGACGAAATAGATTGCCTGGTCCGACTGAGGGCCTTTCTGTGACATGGACTGAGCTTCCATCTTCCAGAATCAGGTCAAAGAATATTTCGGCGTCATCGCCGACCAGTTGGTGACCGCCATATCGCACTTCGGGAGTGTATCGATGCCCGTCAAGCTGGATTGCCCACGGTACACCAGCGGGTTCAAAAAAGAATGCATCACCGAGACTGACGGGTTGAGGACCATGGGATTGATTGTACACGGGTCCTTCGAAGGACACGCCATCTGCCCAGACGCGATAGAGAGCCGCATTGCCGGTGTTGTACGACACCCAGAAGTCGTCTGCCAGCGCCATTGTAATCATGCGAGGCTGCCAGTCCAGCACGGACCTGAACACCCATGGGTCGTTACCGCGTTCAGTTGAGCCGTTGTTGCAACCGAGTCCCGTTAGTATGACCGCGATTATCAGTGTTGCTGCCAAAAATCGAAATCGTTCCATCATTTCTTGCGGAAGGAGATTGTTATTGGGACGCCAGTAAAATCGAACTTTTTCCTGATCTGGTTCTCGATATACCGCCGGTAGCTCTCTGCAATTCCAGTCGGATAGTTGCAGAAAAATGCAAAGACGGGGGGTGAAGCCCGAACCTGCGTTACGTAGTTGATCTTCACGGCACGGTTCCGATGCATTGGCGGTCTGTGACGCGATAGAATAATCTTCAGGAGTTCATTCAATTCGTGCGTTGGAATAGTCTTGCTTCTTCTGTCAGCTACTTCCAATGCCAGTTTCATCAGCTTATCAATTCGCTGCGTGGTGAGAGCAGAGATAAAGACGACCGGTACATAGTCGAGTGTTTTCAGGCGCTCCTTGATGCCCGCCTCGAAGTCGCGGGCTGAATTCGTCTCCTTTTTGAACAGGTCCCACTTATTCACGGCAATGATGAGTCCCTTGCTGAGTTGCTCCCCTTGCTTCAAGACTTTGATGTCCTGTGACTCGAGTCCCTTTGTGGCATCGAGCATCAGGACTGACACATCGGCCTCTCGGATTGCCTTTTCCGTTCGTAGCTGCGAATAGAATTCAATATTTTCTGTCACTCGACTCTTACGGCGCAGGCCTGCCGTGTCAACGAGGACGACGGGTCGTCCCTCGAATTCGATCAGGGAATCGATTGAGTCGCGGGTTGTGCCGCTTTCGTCATAAACAATTGATCGCTCTTTGCCGGTCAGCGCATTTGTCAATAGCGATTTCCCAACATTGGGTCTTCCGATAAAGGCGATCCTGACTGCATCATCGGGCATGCCCGCTGGCTCCGTCTTTGGAAGCTGTTTTACCGCCTCGTCCAACAACTCTCCAGTGCCGGTCCCGTTAATCGAGCTGACCGGAAACACTTCTCCGAGGCCGAGCTTATAGAATTCGCTGGCGCCCCATCCGATCTTCGGGTTGTCCGACTTGTTGGCGACAACAAGGACAGGTTTCTTGCTTTTCCGGAGGATTGCTGCCACTTCCTCATCAAGATCGGTGACACCGGTAACGACATCCACGACAAACATCAGCAGGTCTGCTTCTTCGATGGCAATTGTCGCTTGTTCGCGTATTGCCTTTTCGATGTTGTCTGCACCGCGGGTGACGAATCCTCCTGTATCGACAACGTCAAAGACGAGCCCATTCCATTCAGCATTATCGTAGACACGGTCCCGCGTGACGCCGGACTCGTTGTGTACAATCGCTCGACGATTTTCTGTAAGTCTGTTAAACAACGTTGACTTCCCGACATTGGGACGCCCGACAATAGCTACCAGCGGCATTGGAATAGGTTTGAGACGTGGGTGGGTGACTCTAGTCAGCCCCTAAATTACATTCGCTCTTTACGCTCAAGATACAGCGTACGGAACAACATAAACGTAGCTTTTGCAGTTTCCGTGGTAAACCAGTAGTTGACGCCTGCTCCGACCGCTGCTCCCGCGATAGGTATCACTTGAGCGAGCTTTCGACCGAGGATGTTCTTGACGATTTCGCGGGGTAGGTGTCGATTCTGTTCCCGAAAGGCTCCACGCACCTTCCCTTTGTAGGCCAGGTCGTTAGCGAATGCTGCCGCAGCGACGCTTACTTCTCGAACGGCGTCGGTTTTTGTCTGTCGACCGCCAGAGGCGGCTACGTTAAAGATCGACAAGACGAGGGGCCTGTAGTCCGGCGAATCAATCGGAAACCCGTAGGCGCCGCCGATCTGTTGAATCATCCGCAAGTTTATGGTAAACAACAACGGAATATCCGCTGCGATAAAGGCGACACCACCAAGCCCGGCTCCACCACCTTCGACAGCAGCAAGAATCTGGTTCTGAGAGAACATAGACTTTGCGAGTTCGTCGAGTTTTTCGAGCGGTTCATCACGGAGCGCCTCAATTGAGTCAACATTGATAGCCATGTCGTTGGCGGCCCGAATCATGTCATCGTAATCATGCGTCCACTTCGAGGCGTCATTCAGGATAGATAATCCCTGAGTAATAACGTCATCAACCTGATCTTCGACGTCGCCTGAGATAACTTTGCCGACAACCCAATCCATAGGTTGCATAGCCCAGTTCATGACTTGCATAAGAATGGATCCATCACCATTCTGCCAGGCATCGATTTCGCGCTGGACTTCTTTCTCGTACGAATTGAGGCGCATATGGCCGTAACCTGCTCACTTTGCTGAATAATCAACTACCGTTTACAATCGGTAATCAGCAAAGTTACGGCTTTTGTACCAGCCTAGCTCATTAACGAGTACTTCTTGAGCAGCCGGTACATCGTTGCACGCCCGATGCCGAGTTCCACGGCGGCTCGATCTACATTTCCCTCGCAAAGCCGATAGGCTCGTTCAATGGCCTGCCTTTTGAGATCGTCGAGAGACATTATATGGTCGCCGTCGTTGCCAATCACTATACCGGAGACGCTAACCTCATCACTGTATCCATCTCCTTCGACATCGTATTCACCCGAAGTACTTTGGCCATTACTCTGAGAATTACTGTGGCCATTGTTTGATTCGGACGGCGAGACATGGCGTACAGGGACTGAAATGTTTTCTCGCTCGTTCCACGGTGTGATTGCCGAGTCGCCGCTAATCATAAGGTCACTGGGACGGATGTCTTCGGCATCAGAGATTAATATTGCTCGCTCTACCGCACTTTTCAGCTCGCGAACATTACCCGGCCAATTGTACTCGGCGATCGCTTTTCGAGCGTCAGCCGATAAACGCTTCCCTTTAAATTCAGGATGCTCTTTCATGTACTCTTTCATGAAATGATTTGACAATCGGATGACATCCTGTGCTCTTTCTCGCAGCGGAGGTAACGCAACCGGAAACTGAAATAATCTGTAGTACAGATCTTCTCTAAAGGTACCCTTACGGATCATCGCCTTGATGTCTCGATTGGTTGCTGAAATAACTCGTGAGTCGAAGCGAATTGTTTCATTGCCACCTACGCGAGTAATCTCGAACGATTGCAGAGCTCGCAGAAGTTTGGCCTGTAGGTCGTGATCCAGTTCTCCGATCTCATCCAGAAATATTGTACCTCCGTCCGCCTGCTCGAACTTGCCGATCTTCCGGGAATAGGCGCCCGTAAACGAACCTTTCTCATGGCCGAAGAACTCGCTCTCCATGAGCTCGCGGGGAATTGCGGCGCAGTTGACGACGACGAAAGGTCCCTTGCGCCGGTTCGATCCATAATGGATCGCTTTCGCTACCAGCTCCTTACCTGTCCCGCTTTCTCCAAGGATGGCGACGGTCAGATCTCCGCGGACAGCCTTTTCCATCGTCCGATAGACGTGTTGCATCGGAGCGCTGTCGCCTACGAGACCTGTCATGGAATATTTGCTCTGAACGACGCCTCTCAGGTTATCAATTTCACCCTGCATTTTGACTTTCTCAATAACGTTTCGCACAGCGGTGTCAAGTTTGACAAGATCGTCCTGACCCTTGGTGATGTAATCGTATGCTCCGAGCTGCATGGCTTCGACTGCCGTGTCGACGACACCCTGTGCGGACACCATTACAACCGGTACGTCGGGGTGCTTTGCCTTGAAGAGCTTCAACGTCTCGATACCACCAATCCCGGGCATCATGATGTCAAGAAGCACCAGGTGTGGATTGTCGTCCGCACGCTCGAGCATGTCTTCTCCTCGATGAAAAACGCTTACATCGTAGTCGACATTTTTTTCCAGCCGATAGCTGATCATTCTGGAGTAATGTCGATCATCGTCGACTACAAAAATTCTGAATTTCATCGGGGTGTCCTTTGCTGAGCGATTAGGCCCGTTTTTGAGGCGTATCAATTTGAGAAAGCATGCCTCTTTATTCGGCTTTTTGATGAGATTCTTAAGCTCGACGGCACTCATTCCCTGTCGCAGTGAGAGGTTAACTTTTGTAAGCCAACTGGTCATTTCGACGAGCGAGTGGGCTGCTACCCTGGTAATCCAGAACCGCAAACTGTAAACATTCATGTCACAATTCATTAACATTGAACGACCAAACCGCGAACACCCCCCTGGAACATGAGACGACTATCTATCAAGGGCATATCTCTGCTCATTTTTGCATGCGTAATTCCATGTATGACGGCAATCGCACAGAATGAAGAGCCAGCAGAACCACTGTGGCAGCAATTTCAAGATCTTTTCCAGCACGAGTCTTTTTCACCTGGCATATTGATCCAGGCTGGTGGCACTTTTGGAGAAACCGACCGCCCACAGAACAATGGCTTCTGGCTCGGCAATGCTCGCCTCAAGATTTCAGGTAAGCTTGATCAGGGTTTTGACTACAAAATGCAGACAGACTTCCGTCGTTCTGCCTCTATCCTCGACGCCCAGGTCGGATACCAGATTAATCCAAACGCCCGGATACAAGCCGGTTCGTTCAAGGCGCCTTTCAGTGCTGAAACGTTAATCTCAAGCTCCTCTACGGATTTCATCAACCGGTCAACTGTAACGTCTGCTCTCGCACCGAGTCGTCAGATTGGCGTGTCGGGAAGACTTCAGCATGGCACCGGAAATTTTGGCGTAGAGGCGGGAGTCTTTAATGGCAATGGACGCAATTTTTCCGGCAATGACAACAACAAGTTTTTGTGGACCAGTCGCGTCGAGCTCACTCCGGAAGTAAATAACGGAACAATAGAGGTTGGCGGCAATGTGGCATATTCTGACGACGGCAACGACTCATTTGACTTGACACGGTTTCTGGCTGGCGCCGACGTCCGTTACGAGACTTCGCAGGTGCTATTGTCCGCAGAGTATATCAGATCACGGGTCGAGTTTGAAGACGCAGTCGAGACTCCTTACGGTATCCAGGTTACTGGAGGCTACAATCTCGTCGAAGGTCGCCAGCAGGTGCTTATTCGTTTCGATCACTTCGACCCGGATGATTCAGATTTACCTATTACTGACTATGTGATTTTCGGCTACAACTACTGGCCGACATCGGCATTCGAATTTCAATTCAATTACTTGCTTCCTGCGTCTTCCGATGGATTCCATCAAGTGATGTTTAATTGTCAGATCGCTTTGTAGGATCGACGCTGGCTAGCCTACCATGAAATACCCAACCACTCCTACGGTGATGCAGTAGGCTGCGAAATACTGAAGCTTTCCGCGACGAATCACTTCCAGGAGGAGCTTAATTGCTGCCACACCTGACACGTAAGCTACTACGGTTCCGACGAGCACCGGCATCCAGTCAACGATGACGGGTGATGCCAGCACGTCAAGAGTCTTCAGCAGCGTCGCCCCGAGTACCACGGGAAGAAGCATCAGAAAGGAGAAGTTCGCCGCTTCTTCGGGTTTAACATTCATGTACAGGGCAGTACAAATTGTAGAGCCGGATCGGGATATGCCCGGAAACAGGGCTAGTGCCTGGGCACCACCGATAATAGTCGCTTTCAACGGACTTAGTTTGCCGGAAGGATTTTTTCTGAGTACCGTCAAAATTAGCAGGATCCCCGTGACAATTAGCATCAGACAGACGAACCTGGGATCTGAAAATTTAGACTCGAGGTAGTCACCGAATAAAACGTACGCCAGTGCAGTCGGAATCATTGACAGCAAAATGAACACGATGGTCTTCAGGTTGGTGTCCGATGCATACTGCTTTCCGACCTGAGCTGGCTTTCTGACCGCAGCTGAAAGCGATACCAGCATCTCTTTGATGGTCTTCCGATAAACGGTGAGAATGCTGAGGACAGTCCCGAAATGGACGAATATTTCGAACAGCGTTCCGTTCGCGGCATCCAAACCGAGCATATACTGTCCCAACACCAGGTGCCCCGAACTTGAGATCGGCAGAAACTCGGTGACGCCTTGAATGAGCCCCAACACTAATGCTTGCCACAATGCCATTGTTACCTTCAGAATTATCTAAGATTGCTTGGGAATTCGGGGTTCTACCAGGAGAACATTCTCTTTTTCGACGACAACCGTACCCTTTTGAGCACCTTTAGGTTTTCTTACATGCTTTTTCTTAACGACAATCACCGGAGCTAGCGAACTGCCGCGCGACTTACTATGGTAGGCTGCAATCGACGCCGCCGCTTCCAACACTGGAGTCGGTGGATCTTCACGACCTTTGACCTGGAGCACTACATGGCTGCCGGGAACGCCTCGTGCATGCAACCAGTAGTCGTCTTTCTTCGCAAATCTCGTTGTAAGATTATCGTTCTGTGTGGCGTTCTTACCGACGTACACCCGATAATCTCCCGGCAATAAGTAGGATCGAAAGGGGAGTTCATTGTCGGATGTTTTTCGCCCGGGAAGAACCTTACCTAAAAACTCACCGTGTGCGACTTCAAATTCGTGCCACCTGCTCAGCGTATCTATTTTGCTGACCGCTTCCATGACCTGCTCGGCTAAAAGCATCTCGGAACGAGTTTCTGACAGCCGCTTGGTATCCTCTTCTCGACGACGCTTCGCTTTTCGCGACTTTTCGTAGTAATGTTGCGCTATCGTTGTCCTGTTCTTACCTGGCAATATGGGAATCTTGACAAGGCTGTCGGGAGTGACAAAGTCGGGTACTTCCACAAATTCTCCCTGTGCCGGAATGTCTCCCTGCCAGGCCATGAGCAGATCGGCCCATTGCTTATATTGCTCAGCCCTCGATGGACGTGTCAATCCCTGCTCGAGCTTTTCGACCGCCCGCTTCAATTCCGAAAACTTTTTCTCGATGGCGTCTCGAGCTGGTTTAACCTTCGAGATGAGATTTCCCTCGCGCCACGAATGCACAAGCACTTTTCTAATACCGACGTTGACTGTCCCCACCGCCTCGACCTCCTTATCATCCGTTGGGACATAAAGGGCAAGTTGCATGTCACCGTCACTGGTAGTGACGACGACGGGTTGCGGATCCTCGATAAGTTGGCGGTCCATTTCAGCCGCAAGTAAGTAGAGAGCGTTTAACGCTTCCATATTTTGCGTATCAATTTCCCCTCTCTCGGTCATGAGCCGTGCGATAATCTCTGAAGCTACTTGCCGATCGAAGAATGGATAGCTTGAAGACAACGCCGCGACGAGAGGCTTTCCTTCTGCCAGTCTCGATCGTATCCGCTTCATCCATTCGTCAAACTCCGGGAATGGCGGAGCAGGCCGCGTATGTGAGAAGCTTGTCCCTGCTAACTCCGCGTTGTCTGAAAAGGCTTCGACGATAATATTATTCGGGTCAACGAGATAGGCATTGGACGACGCGCCCGTCAGTGCTAGTGCGATTTTGTAGCCGTGCTGAAGGTGTAAAAATAAGCACCGGTCCCGGTCCGCTATCAACACTGAGGATGCCGTCTGGCCTTTCGCATCGCCAAACACTTCTGCTACGTTCCTCTTAGCGCGGGAAAATTTCGGATCTTCAAAACAGTAGCGGGGGCTTCCTATCGACGTGCGTAAGTGAGTTGCAGTTTCCCCGTCTTCTCCGACGAAAGGAATCACCAGCTCTGATTTGGACTGGGAGAATATCTGCCCCAGTGCTTTGCCAGATAGTTGATGCTGCAACTCCTGTGAGAGCGCGTTCAACGAATAAAATGAAGCAATCATTTGTGGGACCCAGCCTTAGCCACGCCGACGCTTGTAAACAATCGACAGTACCCAGATTAGAGCCCATCCGGCCACCAGCATCCAGCACTCGCAATACGCAAGGACGAGGACGTTCACTCCGTACAGGAAGTGATAGAACCAGTCTGGAGGAGTGTCAGGGGTCGCCTTCGATTTGACAGCAGGACCTATGAGGCCAATAATCTTGATGATCAGCATGAATCCCGTATACACAGCAAGCAGCCAGTACGTCCATTCAAGGGACGTAAGTGCCGTCACGAAGACCAGGACCGTAACCGCTATGTCAACTACAACGTTCTTCAACCAGCTCATAAAAATCCTCTAGTCGACCTGCCTGAGTGCCCGTTCAAAAACGCGCGTGGCGATTTTGACAGACAACTCGTCAGCCAGCTGCTCTTCTAAAACCTGCATCTCGCGCTCGTGCTGATCTCGATCGAAGTAGTCACGCTGCTTCGAGGATAGGTCAAGGTCCCGATAATCACCAGGATACTCTCCTCGCTCAACCTTTTGAGAGGTACTCGCTTCAGCGACACCTTCGTAGATGACACTTCGGTCGTGCGTATCATAAATCCTGAACTCGACAGCTGCATCGAGATACAAAGTAAATTCCTTGATAGTGAAGGTGGTATCGACAGGGTTCCGACCCATGGTCTTTACTTTCTTTGTCTTGGTTTTAACTCGTCGTTCGTCGACACTGAAATCAACGAGTTCACCGCTCACGACCATATCCGAACCCAGGATCCGGCCGACTTCCAGGGCATCACCCCGGCTTACTACGGCCGAGCCTCGTCCTACGACGCGTCGTAATTCGCGGCGCACTTCGACATTATCAACAGCACCTAAAAACGGCGGGGGTATTGACCACGAATCGTAGAGCAGGACATCATTGAGGTCATCCAGGAAATTACCGGGAGCCGTTCGACGCATACCTTCTGTCTGACCGAGAGGAAGGAATACTACAATCCGGGTTCCGTCAATCAGCGCTTGTTCCTGCAGTGCCATTGCCTGTTGACCGATCGGATGTGAAATACCGAGCGCATCTATTGCATATTGAGCCTGACCGAATGCAGCCTGGTATCTGAGTTGTGCCATGAGCGATTCGGCCCAGCGCACGTGAACACCGGCCATGGCTTCCTCGATGTTGGCCTGCTGGTTCGGAGTGCTTCGTTGAATCGCGCGCTCATATTCAACCAGTGCATCATTCCACCGTCCAGCAGCTACGGCTGCCTCTGCCTGTGCAATGAGCTGATTGAAGGCCTGCTCTTCGAGGCTGTCACGCAGGGCGTCAAAATCGTCAGGAAGGATAAGGCGTGTTCCGACCTGGTCAGCACGACGGGTCAGATCGGCAAGCTGGTCGAGAATGTCGGCAGCACCGGCATAGTCGGCATTCCGCTCTCGTTCTCGAGCGTCGGCAACGCCAAATTCGATTGCAGCGGCGCCCGAAGTCTCGAGGTGTTCAACCGCTGGAGCATAATCCGGAGCCTTCTGAAGCACGGTAATAAAATAATTTGCAGCCAGCAGGTATTCGCCGCGCTCTTCAGCTTCTACTCCGCGCTTGAATTTTTTTTCTGTAGATCCGCATCCGACGACGAAAAGCGTAAGTACAAAAAGAATAGATAGTTTCCTGAGTGTCATTGTTTGACAGGTCATCTGGTCGACTGGTCCTCGTGGTGGTTAAATCCGGTAGCGTTGCGTACTGGTGCGACGGTTCAAGGCATCTAGTATCGTCTGAATTGCCTGATCCAGTACCTCCCACTCAATATTCAACGGCGGCGCGATGCGAACAAGGTTGTCGCTGTGAAGCGTCCATCCTAACAGGACGCCTCGTTCCAGGCATTCTTTCACGATATCTGCTGTAATTTCGGAATCAGGGAGAACCATTCCTAACATTGCCCCCTTTCCGCGAATTTCTTTGATAGCAGGATGGGCAAGAGAATTGCGTACTCGCCGTTCTATCTCTTGCGCCCTGGCTGGCAATTCGTCATCGACGAGAAGTTTCAGCGCTGCATTTGCTGCCGCACAGGAAACCGGGTGACCGCCGAACGTCGTCACGTGAGACAATGGTGGATTCGTCTTGAACGCTGCCATGATTTCTTCAGAGGCAATAAAGGCACCCAGCGGCATCCCTCCACCAAGAGCTTTGGCGGAACACAAAATATCCGGTACTGCATCGTAGTGTTCGAATGCAAAGAGCGCCCCGGTTCGGCCCATCCCCGTTTGGATCTCATCGAAGATTAAGAGTGCCCCTGTGTCGCTACATCGCTGCCGCAAACTCTGCAGCCACGAGAAATCCGCAACCCTGATGCCACCCTCACCCTGAATTGGTTCAACAATCACCGCTGCGACGTTTTCGTCAACGGCACCCAGACTGGCTTCCTCGTTAAAGTCGACTATTCGAACATCAGGAAGGAGAGGTTTGAAAGGGTCCTTGTAGATATCCCTGCCAGTGACGGAAAGTGAACCATGCGTATCCCCATGATAGGATCGTTCAAATGACACGAGTCTCTTTCGCCTCGTAAATTTCTTCGCCAGTTTCAATGCGCCTTCCACTGCTTCCGTACCTGACGACGTAAAATAGACCGATGACAGCGACGGCGGCAGGAGTGACGTCAGATTGCTGGCGAATTCAGCCTGCGCTTCAAGTATAAATTCGCCATAGACCATAACATGCAGATGTCGGTCGAGTTGAGTTTTGATAGCATCAATTACGGCTGGATGTCGATGTCCGATCGACGATACGGCTATTCCACTGATCAGGTCTATTATTTGAGTTCCGTCATCCAGATAGAGGTACGGACCCTCCGCTGACCGTATAGTCAAGCCGATAGGGAAATCACTAGTCTGCGCGACATGATCGTAAAACTTATCTTTGAGCGATTTCACAGTGAACACGTGCGACAGTATCAGGAAAGAATCGACGACACAATGTAGTAATCTTTGCTGCTTCACACGTAACGGCCACTGTGCATTCTACGTGATCATCTTTTTCGAAATCTAAACCCTCGCAGCGTGCTGTACATCCTGGATCTTTGTGGCACCTTCGTCTTCGCTCTTTCGGGAGGACTCAAGGCGGCAAAATACAAGCTGGATTTCCTGGGATTTATTGTCCTGGCTATCGCTACCGGGGTCGGTGGTGGTTTGATACGAGACGTCGTGCTCGGCGACACGCCACCTGCTGTCTTCAAGGACGAGCTTTTCCTTCTCGTTTGCATCCTTGGAGGCGTCATAGCGTTTTTCTCTGCCCGAAAGATCGCACCCCGATGGAGGGAGATGTTAATAGCAGATGGAATCGGACTGGGAGTTTTCGCAGCGATCGGCGCTGCCAAGGCGAATGCCTTCGGACTCGGGCCCATTGGTATCATGTTCATGGCCGGCCTGACAGCTACCGGTGGTGGAGTCATTCGTGACATACTTGTAAGGGAAGTACCTGCAGTAATCGGCCGGGATTTCTATGCCACTGCAGCCCTCGGTGGGGGTCTAACCTATTTGGTTCTCATGCCGCTTAACCCGAGCCTGAGCGTTCACCTGTTGGCAACATCTCTTGTCACTATTTGCCTGCGATTCCTGGCGGTCTATTACAATCTGAACCTCCCCACAGCCGGTGGTATCTCAGAGATTGAAAATTAGGCTCTACTGTGGCCACGCACCCGATGGCTCAATCCTGCCCGTCCGCCAGTGCTGCGAATTACTAATTTCAGGTCTAAACCAGCTTGTGAGCTGACTAGTCAGGCCGTCATCGGTGGCACCTATCGCAGAAAGCAATGCTCCCAGTGCGACCTCACTGGCACGAGTTGCACCATCATCAATTTTCAAAATAAACCCGAGACCGCGACCCGGCACGTAGCCGCTGTACACTCCCTCTGCTCCAAGTTTAACAATCACCTTGCCTCCTGTTTTTTCTATCACCGCAGTACAACACCTCCCAGTCCCGGCAATCATTTTGGGACAGCGTGTTACTGCGTGATGGATTCGCGAGATTGCACGCGTGCGGGAATCACTAAAGATCTGATCCGGCGCAGCGAAGCGAGCATATGCCATCGCAAGATTTAGCATGGGTACTGCCAGAGCAGGAAGCCCACATCCGTCACGTTCCCACGTAAGCCTGGATGCATCGAGACTGATGATATCGCTTAATGTTCGCATCCACATGACCTGTACCGGATGGTCGTACAGGCTGTATCCTTTTGTCTCTTCTTTAAGATGCCGTGCCACCGTTAGCATCCCGGTATGTTTTCCCGAACAGTTGTGATGGACTCGACCTGGTTGTTGATGTGAAGCAATCAGCTCGTGCGCTGCCTTGTCACTGTAGGGAAGTGTCTGACCGCATTCGAGGTCGGCCTCAGCCAGGTTCAATTTAGTCAACCACTGCTGGACAACGTCGACGTGAAATGGTTCGGCGCTGTGCGATGCGCACGCAATTGCAATTTCGTTGTCGGTCAATCCGTAGTGGTCCGCAGCGCCAGACTCAATGAGCGGGATGGCCTGGATGAGCTTGAGTGCCGATCTTGGATAAATTTCACGGTCGATGTTTCCTACTGAAAACACCACATCGCCATTCGCCCGGGCGACCACAGCGCTACCAGTGTGGCAGGACTCGACTTGATTTCCCCTGATGACGTTCACCAGGACCGGGTTGGCAGGCGGTAATTTGTGGGTCACTACATCCGGGTATTAGGTGTCACTTACCGTCGGAATCTACTGGACGAATCGGGCACTTCAAACACGCTCGAGACTTATGATTCTGACTGCCGACGGCACTGCACAGCGGTGCTCGAGACTTTGTAAGGCAATTTTTTTAAGTCAATATGCGTTTTGTCTTTACGTGATTGAACCTTGTCGCTTAAAATGTCGTTAGTGGAAGTCAATCTCACGCCATTAGAGCACCGTGATTTGTTCTTAGCCGTAAATACGAGTCAAACTACTGCTATGGTAGATCCCATTACCGAACGCATATATAACGACCTGGTACGGTCGTTTCCACCCACTGCCTCATACTCCCTTTCAGACCTTGCTGCGCGGTCTTTGCGTGGCGATCTTTATCGATACCTGTCGTTTGTCATTGAAGAAAAGGCAGAAAATGAGATCGAAAATGTTGGAATTCCCGACAGTTCCTGGTTTGACTACTCAGATCCGGCTGTAAAGGAGCGCTGGTCAGACTTCGTTGTCGCTCTTAAAAAACACCCTGTCTTCCCGGCAGATGCGTGGGCCACGGAGTTACATAATGCCATCAACAGGATAGTTTGCTTTGTTATAAACCCTATCGAAGGCATGGAGACTATCCTCTTCGATAACGAAAGTACAGTTCGGTCGTCTGTTGTCGACGGGAAGTTAAAACGGCTGAACGTGCACGAGCGTATTGTGGAGATCACCGTCCGTGTGGTCCAATCTCAAGACCAGACACACATCAATCGCTCCGAATTTCGGAGTCTGGTCGAGGAAGGTATCCAGCGGGCTACTTCAGAGTTCTCATCGGAAGATTGGGAATCGTTGGCGTCTCCTGTTTTCGACCTTGTCTCGTCTGCAGTGGATTCGTCGTCGATCCCGGTAGAAGTGGTTACGTCGTTCTTTGACGACATCGGTGTCCGGCATCTTGCGGATAGAATACATGCGCACGCTGAGCGCTATCGATTGACAGAGATGGATCCTTCTCAGTTCTCGGACGCTCTTGTTGTGAAGCCTCGTCCTGCCGCCCCCCCAACACTTTTCGCATCAGCCCCGGACCAGGTTACGGACACCCCGACATCGCCGGCACCAGCAAGCCGTCCCCCCGCGCAGCCGAATTCATCACTGCAAAAGGATGCCGACACGATCAAGATGTCACCGAACGTCAAGGATGGCAGTGCTTCTGATGGAAAACCCGCTCCCCTGTGGAAGACTTTTCAAACGAAACTCAATGCGCCTGTCACGGAGACTCACTCTGGCATCAAACCAACGGCCGGTACTCAGAAGCCAACAAAGCTTGAGTCATTTGACAAACCAGTGGAACTGCCACCACATAAACCTTCCAAGGGAGCATTGTCAGACTACAGTACTGCCGAATCTCCCAACGTACCCATCTGGGAACGCTTCCGCTCGAAGGACTCGGACGGCAAGACCCCCGAAGATTTTAGTGCCGCTGAGCTTCGCGTACTGGGAGAGTCTGTTCGGAAGAATCGCCAACGATATGTGACCGGCCTTTTCGGTGGTTCTCAAACCGAATATGAAACTGTTATTCGACAGATCGATCAGTCATCTAACTGGGACGAGGCTTCTCTTTATATTGCCGACGCTGTTTTCAGAAAACATCGTGTAAATATATATAGCGAACTGGCCGTATCATTCACGAATGCTGTCGAACAACGGTATCGGGCGATTCAGACCGACTGACTGAGTCCACAAAGAGCAATTCTTCTATTCCCTGATCATTTATGACAACCGAAAGGACTGCCGACCTCCAGGATCGTCGCAACCAGGCCATGCTTGGCGGCGGCGAAGCACGTATACAAAGGCAACACGATAAGGGTAAGCTCACTGCACGTGAACGAATCAATATCCTTATCGACGAAGGCACGTTTGTTGAGACGGGAATGTTTGTTCGGCACCAGTCCCATGATTTCGGCCTCGAAAATAACAGACCCTATGGGGACGGTGTCGTTACCGGATATGGGAAGATAGAGGGGCGTCTCGTATATGTTTTCAGCCAGGACTTCAGCGTCTTCGGAGGTTCGCTTGGGCTCGCTCATGCCGACAAGATCGTCAACCTGATGAAGCTTGCCCTTAAGAGTGGAGCTCCAATTATTGGCTTGAATGATTCCGGTGGTGCCCGTATCCAGGAAGGAGTTGTTTCCCTGGGCGGCTACGCAGATATTTTTTACCAAAACACGATCGCGTCCGGAGTCGTCCCCCAGATCTCGGCGGTAATGGGACCATGCGCTGGAGGCGCTGTCTACAGCCCCGCCATTACAGACTTCGTCGTCATGGTTCGAGGTACGAGTTACATGTTTGTCACCGGTCCGGACGTAGTCAAGACGGTTACGCAGGAGGAGGTCACGCATGAAGAACTTGGAGGTGCGGACACGCATGCTTCCAAGAG
>CBDUKH010000014.1:0-48028 GCA_965367755.1 uncultured Rhodothermales bacterium | reverse complement strand
CCAACACTTTTCGACCCAGGACATCATAGATTTCTACCGCGGCCAAACCTGCCTGCGGAATCTGTATGCTATACGTCAGGTCATAACTTGCAGGGTTAGGATAAATGCTCTGGATCTCAAGATCCACGCTCGTCGGTCGCACTTCGTCGTCGACGTCGACCGTTATCAAATCTGACTCTGGAGTAAATACTTTTTCACTTGTGTAGATATGGAATTCTCCGGGTAGAAGGTCCAGGGTCATATTCACATCCGTCACTTCGAGCGAATCGCCCGTAAAGAAATCGTACCATGTGCCTGTGTACAGGAACGACGGCGAATAGGAACGCGACGAGACAGCGAAATTGCCAACCATCATTGCATCCATCGATGATGGAGAATCCAGGGTGATCGATTTTGCAGAACCTGCGACATCCATCGATACCTGCGTATCTGTACTTCTGAACACCTCATGCTCCTTGCGCAAGCGCAACATTGCCGCCCACGACTTGTAGAGTTTCAACCTGAGCGGATCAGAAAAATACTCCCAACGAATCGGCTTGTTGCCAACGCGTCCGGGTGTTCCAGTCGGACAGTCTCCCAACGAGCCATCACCTGGCTGCAAACACTCCCGTCCATCTGGCCCATACCCATAGCCCAGTTCTCCGAACTGCCAGATCATCCGCGGGCCTGGAACGGTTAGAAAGAAAGCGCCTGCCATCTTCATCCGGTCAAACGCTGCGCCCCAATCGCGAACATTGTACTCACCCGGATTTGTATCACATATCCCTCCACCACCAGGCCCGTTCGTACACGCCCCGAAGGAAATATTCTTAAACATCAGCCACTGCTCGTCGTGGCTTTCCATGTACGAGATCAGGTGAGGTACATCCCATCCACGGTTGCCATAGTACGTGTTCGACAGGTTCGATCCGTAACCCATGGTCGCTTCGTTATACTGATGATTCAGATTATTCCACAGCATCATCCCGGGATATCCTTCCGACATACCGTACTCTGCCAACTCCATCTCCTCAGTATTCCCGCCGAAATGTTCGAGGATGATGTATGCTGTCGAATCGACGGACCAGATCTTGTCAGCCATCCGCGATAGTAGTGCGATCCTGCTGGCATCGTATCCTCCCCAGGCACCGACATCATTACCATAGTCAACCTGCGTAAATCCTTTTGACAGGTCAAATCGGAATCCGTCTACGTTGAACTCTGTCAGCCAGTATTCATTGGCACGGTCGAGCCAGTATTTGGTCAGTGTACTTTCATGATTCACATCATGGAAGACATTGAAAGGGTGTTTCGCGACGACATTGACATAAGGATTGCTATCGAGAGGCAGTGCTCCCGGTGTACCAGTCGCGCTCGCGTTGTACATCCGCACTATTGGTGATTGTCCCGTAGCATGATTGTAAACGACGTCAAGGATGACAGCGATTCCACGCGCATGTGCCGCATCGACCAGTTCCTTTAACTTGTCGGCCGGACCATAGTATTTATCCAGTGCAAGATGAAACATGGGATTGTAGCCCCAGCTCAGGTTGCCCTCAAATTCCGAGACCGGCATGAGCTCGATGGCATTGATACCAAGATTCTGGAGATAGTCCAGCGTGTCAATCATCGTCGCAAAACTGTGGTCGGCGAGGAAATCGCGGATGATCATTTCATAGATGACAAGTTCGCCCTGTGGCGGTCTTTCATAGTCCACCGTCTGCCAATTGTACGGCGCCTGATTAGTCTGAAAGGTCGAGACCATCTGTGAGGTCTGTCCGGTTGGATACGGTTTCAGTCCCGGATAGACGCTGCCGATGCTGCCGTCATTAAACGGATCCAGAATTTTTGGTGAGTAAAGATCCGCCATCCGAATCTGTCCATCGACGAGGTACTGGAAGGCGTACTCCTGTCCGGGTGTGACAGGCGGGAGAGTTAACCAGAAGCGAACACTGTCGGCGTTTACCGAGTCACGTTTCATCAAATAGGCATCATCGGTTTCCCAGTCGTTGAACTCGCCAATGACGTATACATAATTCTTGCCTGGAGCGAGCAGCGAAAGGGTAACGCTCGTTGGATCGGCGTCGTCGTAGTTGATGCCGTCGCGAATGCCCGGTGGAAGCGGCTCATCAGTTACGTCTGGAGGAATAACGCCAACGCTGTCACTCACAACACGAGCTAAAGCATCCGTTGCTGTGATCTTGAATTGCGATCCCGCCGGGGCTGGAGTAGACAGGGTGTATTTGAAGATCCCCGTCGCTGTATCGAGGGATGCCAGACCTTCCTGCTCGACGCCATTAATTTCGAATGTCAGTGCCGTAATATTCTGCGTCCCGAAAATACCCGCAGAAACTACCGCTACCCTCCCATCTTCGTTCAGCTTTCGCGCCGGCTCGAAGATCATGGGGTCGGTAATGGTGACGAGTGAATTGTTAAAATCTCCTGTATCAATGCGAGGGTTATTCGGGTCGTTAAACCATAGGTAACTGGTGCCCGACGTATTCAGGTGATAGTGAAATTTATAGGATTGCGTACTGCCGATAGGAAGACTTGTAGTGTACAACCATTCCCCAAGCGGAGGATCGAATGACATCAGGGACCCGTCGGTGGGTGCAATCATGCCCGTCGTATTATTTCCCCAGTTGTTGAACTCGCCTGGCGTAAATATCCTGACAAAGTTGTCGGATGGTTGCGGAACATAGCGAAAGGTTACGTCCAGATTCTGCGCATCGGCTGATTGAATTGTTACAATAACCAGAGTAGCCAGGACAGCTACGGTAGAACGAGAAATGCAGTTCATAGAGTCGAAGTGATCATAGTCAGAAACGGCATCGGCCACCATTGGGTGGCCGATGCTCGCTCCGATAGTTACAGAAAACAATGGCCTTACTTGATAAGGACCATTGTTTTGGTCATTACAGTACCTGCTGCTTCAAGCCGGTAGAAATAAGTTCCACTGGCAAGGTCCTTCGCGTCGAATGTGACACGATAGGTGCTTGCAGGTTGGGCTCCGTCAACCAGCAGCGCAACGCGACGACCTACCAGGTCATAGATTGCCAGCTTGACATCTTGAAGCTCATTGATGGTATACTCGAACGTCGTCGTTGGATTGAACGGGTTCGGGTAGTTCTGGCTCAACGTGATCGAAGTCGGAACTTCATCGCCGACAGCCTCGACTCCCGTAGCAACCGGATTGTCCTCAAACGGAAGCGCTCCCATCTCCTGATAGGATTCCTGCGGCAACACCCAGCTTGCTGGCCATGACCCGTCCGGATTCGGATTTACAAAACGGGTTCGTCGCCGACCTGAACCAGTCGTTGACCCACCTTCTTCCGTTTGATACGTCCCGGCGGACGGACTACCATACGAGTACTTGTACTGGAACGCGGCATAGGTAGGACCCGCAACAGGAATCGTTACCATATACGTGTTGCCGGTCGTATTCGTGAACGGGTATTCCAGAAGCCGTGAGAATTCACCCTCGTTTGCTTCATAACCCTGCGTGAAGTTCCAGATCGGTTCTTCAACAACGATAAATACACTGTCCGTAGACGGGTTGAATGGTTCAGCCGCCGAAAGTGCATTTGTCATGTCTACTTCAAACACAACATCAATCGTCGTCCCGTCGGGAACAATGTTTTCAGCAAGTACATCGTTGAAGCGCTGGACACCGAGATCTTGCTCTTCTCCACTAAAGGAGAATGATCTGTTTGCACCCTGCGTAGTGATGGGTTCTTCCCAACCACTTGGCGGCTCAACACCGAACTCGGTCATGAAATTCTCATCATTGAAATTGATGAAGAACTTGTAGTCCTGATCGGTTCCAGGAATTGCGGTCAGCGTTACCTGCGCGTCGAACTGGTCCGTACCCGGAATTCTGTCGAGAAGACAGAGGTCAGGATTGGAACAACCCCAGCCGTTAAATCCACCGCGGACTTCCAGTGTATCTCCCCTTGCTCGATCGAACACTCCAATCTGCTGGAGGGGGTCAAGATCAACGGAGAAAATCACGTCGGCCGTTACGGCCTCCACAGCAGATGGCGGCGTATCTCCATAATAGACCCACTGCAACGTCGTGTCATTCGCTGGAACAGTGAATGAACGGTTACCGGTGAGGTTGCCGTCTTCCCAACCAAGGTTGTCGTCATCAAGTATGTCGTTGTCGAGAACAAACTTGTAGTTCTGGACTCTGCCTACAAGCGAATCCGCGTACCAGGCAACGCCCGAGTACAGGTCGTACCCTGGAGTACCACTACTTGTCGATTCGCGCGTCAGTAGAACTTTCGTATTGCCCCAATCCAGTGGACCTCCTTGAGTGAAGTCATCACCGCGAACACCGATCTGTTGGTCCGGAGCATTAAGCTCTGGATCGTAGCCGTCGGTGACTGCACCTTCTGGCGTGTTCATATAAACACGATACCAGACAGCGACATAACCTTCCATAGGCTCGTACGGACGCCACGCATAGGTCGACCGGTCATCGAGTCCAGATCGATAGTCAATCTGCGGGGAGAAAAAGTGCACTGGCAACGTTGTGTCAGCACCGATTAACATTAGTTCATGGTTGTCCGTCGGACCGGGATTTGCTTCCCATCCCGAACCAAATTTATCTTCCAGCTCCTGGTTGTAAAACTTGAACGTGAGCGCTGTGTCAGCTGCATCGAGTTCGAAGCTCACCTGCCAGTAATCTCCACCGATATTCACCGGCTCAAGCGTACTTGCATCTCCCCAGTCGATGATGTTTCCATCGGCCATGGTATCTGGTGCAACGCCATTTAGCGCTCCGCGTACTTCGACAAATCCGTCAGTACGGGTGGTATCTCCCGAGCTAGCCATATTCAATGTCAGAGTCACATTTTGTGTCTGCGCATTAACTCCGGCTACCAGGCAGAACGCTACGACGAGAGCACCGAGATGCTTTCTATAAGTCGTAATCATTTGCATTGGGTCGTCCTTTTAGTGGTTATTAAGATTGCCATCCGAATCATGAACTCGGGCGAACAATTCGTTGTATGTATTCTCTGTCCTTTGTTAAAATTGTACCGACATTGTAAATCTGTTTACCCCGTCAAAGTACTCTTGCTTCTCGAAGGCATAATCTACAGCCAGATCAAGTGGTGAGAAACGGTATCGTAAACCGGCTCCCACAGTCAATGACCTTGTATTATCTTCAAGAAACAACTCGCTATAGCCTCCGCGCAGTAGTAACAAATCGCCAAGAAGACCAATCTCGGCTCCGGCATTTACGTACTGCTGGCTATTATTTGGGTTCAGTGCGTCGACTGACAATGTGATTCGGCTATTCTGCCGGTTTACAACATCGCCGGCAAGGCCAATGCGCATGGTAAGCGGCAGGTCGTATCGGTCGGTCCGAAGCAGGGCACGGCTACTTTCGTTATTACCTCCGTTATTCGGGTCGACATCTACGATTACCAGTAGGTCGTCTCCACCAAGCTGCATCTTGGTACCGAAGTTTGAGATGGAAGCACCGAGTCTGACTCCTCGAAACGGTGTCGTGAACAGAGTACCAATGTCGAAGGCCACTCCACTCGATGTCGAGTTCCAGATAGTCTCATTGATCACTTTACCGTTGGCGCCAATGCTAAACCTGTCGGTCAACTGCTTTCCGTACGAGAGGGCAAGGGCGTAAGATGAGGCATTGAACGTCTCGCCTGTGCCTTCCTGCTGTGCTACAGTAGTCACCTCCATGTCGGCTGTACGCATTGATGTAAGGCCAAGCCCCACGGTTCCGAAACTCGTCGGGATCGTGAGTGCTACGAAGCTAAAATCTATTTCTGCCAGCCACTGGGCATACTCAACCGCGAATGCGCTCTGATTCTGTTTGCCCAGGGCAGCCGGATTCCAGTACATGGCTGTTGGCCCATCGATCGTGGCAGTTACTGCGCCACCCATGGCTGTTGCACGGGCACCAACCGGGATATTCAGAAAATCCGCGGCAGTCGTTCCTCGCTTGGTGACGTTGCGTGTGGCCTGATCAAACTGAGCACTCGACGAGGTAGTTATCAGCAAACACATCCACAGTAATCCGAAGATTCTGGCCATCCGTATGTAGTTGTTAGTAGACATTCTTTGGTCGTCGAACATGTTTACTTGATGATGGCAAACGTACCGGTCGTCTCACCGATTCCGGGTGCTTCCACGTGGAAAAGATAAACACCGTAAGCGATGCTCAGGTTGTCGTCGCTCTCAAGATCCCAACTAAGCGAGCCGTCCATATAATCTTGCGATGTCAATCCATCATTGGAGCCGTCGTTGAGTCGAAGTTCCTTGACGAGCCTTCCGCTGACAGTAAAGATCCGGACTGTCGCCTGTGGTGGCAGGTTGGTGAACTCAATGAGTCTCGGTCCGCGTCCGGTACTGAACGGGTTGAGAGATTCCATGGTGTTCGTGACCACGTATGGGTTTGGCACAACCTTGATATCTTTGAGCGCGTCACGTGCAAGATCATTGTCAACACTCGGCCCCGTGGCGGTAAACTCGAAAACATCCGAAGAAAGGAATGGCTTTCGCGTAATCAATTCTGCCGTGTCACCAGCCGCCGGGTCGCGCGCACCGGTTACTACAAAGTTCAGTCCTATCCGCCACGTTACCACTTTCGGACCGTCTGGATTTGTGACCGTTGGCTCATACAGGATGATCAAGTCGCTTTCTCCTACACTTCTGTCAGCAGAAAATGACGCTGGATCGGTAGAAAACGGTGACACAAAATCCGAACCTGTCAAATCCCAGAACGCATAATCAACCGGGTGCTCGGTACCATCAGGGTCAACGCGGAACACTTCAAAGTTCGTGGGTCTTGATGGGAGCACGAAATTGCGGCGGACTTCCAATTCGATCGATTGACCAACTCCGGACGCGCCCATCCGCACGCGATAGTCGACCGGATTACGCAGGCCCTTGATAAATCCCGACGCGAGGTACGGCGTCAGTGTAACAGGATAAACATCTGTACTATTCCACCCGCTGACCGATGAGTTCAATACAATAAATTCCTCAGGGACGAACGTCAGCTTGAAACCCAAGGGAAGCCCCATATCGTCAAGGACAGGAAATTCCTCGTCACCGGTAAACGCGGTCGACCTGGCCAGCACTGTATCCTGAGCGGTTACATCGAAGAGGCTGAAGTTTTTCGTGGTAAGCGTATCCGGCGTGGTTGACGTACCGAGGCGAAGCGTATCTTCGAAAGTTACCCGATAAACATGACCGTCCTGTATGACTGTGGGGTCGATGATCGAATAGAAAATCTGACTACTCGTAGCCCCCGCTGTACGTTGCAAATCTTTCAGGTCAGCCGGTACGAAGCCTGCGACAGGTGCGCTGGGCCGGACCTGCACTACCGATGGACCGGTTCGAATCGAACCGTCGGCTTCTCTCTGAATACGAATCGGCGACTCCGTGGGCGGAATGTTATCGATTGCAGAACCATAGTCGTACGCCGTTACCGCATAGAAATATGTGATGCCATTCGTTACCGTTGAGTCAACGAATACGTGCGACAATCCGGAGGCGTCTTCTCCAGGGTCACGCTTGTTATTGCCGAGATAATATTTGACACCGTTAATATCCACCGGATGAAACCCTTCATGGGAGTCGATCAGATCAAATTGCGCAATCGGTTGCCGGAAAATGAGATTTCCAAAGCCGTCTGTAATAGACAGCGGATCCAGAAACGCAGGGTCAGTTGAACGATAAATCCGATAGCCCTCGAAGTCATTCGGGTCCCGTCCGAGTCCCGACAGGAATTGATCAAACGATTCCTCCGACGCGGAATCCCAGTAGAGCGTCACCATACTATTACCTGCCACTGCAGAAACCGTCGGAGAAACTGGAGCCTGCGCAAACTGATAATCTTCGAGATACGCCTGCAGTGCATTGTCCCTCGTGTCGAGAACCTCCTGCCGTGTAATTCCAATCTGAATCGAGAGAGAGATCCGCTCCGTTTGTCCTGCCTTCAGCGGGAACAGACCGCTGGATATCACAAGATCATTTTCGCCAGGCTCGGGAATATCAATGTCGAAATCTCCTGGCACCATGTATCGGTTGTAGAGGAATCGGTCCGATTGGGAATTGAAGTTGAGCGAAAAGGCGGGAATGATCTGAACGTTCGTGATACCAATCTGGTCGGACTCAGCGACATCTGTGACGTCAATATTTCTTTCTCCGGGAAAATCCGTGCCAGCCCCGGTCGTCGGGACGCCGTCCTGATCTCCTGCGTCTCCGGTGAACGCAATTCCGTCGAGTCCTGAATCATGCTGTAAGGCATTCCAGTCGTTATCGTTGTCGATACCATCGTTCCGACTCTCATCAATCATTTCATCGATACCCTCATCGATGCCCTCGTCGACAGCTCCATCCTGGTCGTTGTCGATACCGTCCGCATATGCCTTACCCAGATCCTCTGGCCCGACTGCATAGAGGATTATATTCGTACCAGGTACACGATACCTGCCAAACGCGTCACCGGATGCTGCATCAACTATTTCTTGCGTAATCGTTGGTGATCCGGGTTCGGACAAATAGGGATACGCTGCTGACGGGGTGATGTGGGAATCGTCATTATCAATATTGTCGGCGAATCGCGATCCAACATCTCCATCATCGACGCCAATGAGATGAACGATCGGTCGACCAGCGAGCGAAGTGCTTGTCGCATCTGTTCCAGGTCCTGGCGGCCATCTCAGCCAGACATCACCGAGAGATTCTCCGACCATACCGCTCGATACTGTCGGGCTACCAGCCTCGCCATCTCCATCGTTGTCAATCCGGTCCGCATATCCGACACCATCACTTTGCGCTTGCCCACCCGAGAACGGAACGTGGGTCGAGTTCTCATCGATCAATCCGTTGTTATTGTCGTCTATCCCGTTCGTCGGGTTTTCGCCCGACAAGAATGATTCCTCCACAACCGGACTGTTACACTCTCCGACCGCCGGCTCACAGAGGTCCGCCGTAGTTCCATCGCCATCGTTGTCAATGCGGTCCGTGGCATTACCGGGAGTCTCCAGAAACGCGAACGCCGCTTGCCCGACGGGATCCGATCCGAAAGGTTCGGTTCCAATTCCGTCGGCGTCAGTCATGAACGCGACGTCTTCCTCGATGTCGAAGAATGGAATATCGTCTGATGCGTCACCTCCGACGAGGTCGGCCAACCACATCGTAAATGCTACGCGATCGATATCGCTGGTGCCATCGTTCTTGATTCCATGGATCAGAAAAACAGCGTCATCGATCAGGATCTGGCTCCAGGCCATCGTCCGCACTTCAGCGATCATACCCATCCCCTTCCGAGTAAGATCGGTTGAGTCCGGGAAGTAGTTTGGATATCGATCGTATTGATCATCGCCTACTTTGTAGAAGAACTCCTGGTCGGCATTAAATACATCCTTCCCAAAAAGTCCATTCCAGGATCCGCTCCATCCGGGATCGGCCTCATCGGCGAGTTTGTCAGGCCAGAACGGCGGCCATGAACCTCTCTCGTCTGACTGCGCCATCCCTTCAGAACCATTCCCGGCTTGTGAATTGGGGTTTACATATCCCTTGATGGGTTCAAGTGTCCAGGAGATATTTTCTTCAACTGGATTCGTTCGGAAATCGGCGACATCAACCATCCAGAGCGAATCACCTGCCTCAGTTCGGACTTGTGCACCCACCCAAAGTTGGGAGAGCGCTATATATATCCGGTTTGTGTTCTTCGGCCACTCGTAAAAGAAATCACCCGGGCTACCTGACTGCGCCGTCTGCGCCCAGTTCGTTATCGTTGCGCGAAGGTTGTTCGCATCGATATTGTCATTCCGGCGCTCGAACGAGTCAGTGCGTTCGTCACTGGGCACGTGATTCCTGTCGATTGTGCCCTGGCCGTATACCTCGCCCTGAATGCAGATCATCAGGATCATGCATCCTGCCAACGTCTTGATGTAGACGATTGGGTTCAATGGCTTATTTGTTGTTGATGTAGACATTCAGGACGCGGTCAAAAATTAAATTGAAGGCCAGCCTGGATTCGGCGCGGCTCGCTGTAAAAATCTGGCCGAACGAAAAAGCCCGGGTCGAATGAGGTAGTCTGTAGTTGGGCGATTGAAACATCTGCTTCACCAGAATCAGTGAAGACGTTCACCACATTGCGGCGATCGAGGATGTTGTAAACCTCAACGAAGAAACGCGGTTGAACAGGACCCATCTTAAACTCCTTGTAGACCGTCAGATCGAGCTCATACGTGTGAGGCATTCTTCGACTGTTTGTCGCATACTCAGGCCTGACGTCATTGCCGACGATTGCAGATTCCAGAAACGTCGGCGTATAAGGAAAGCCTGACTCAAATCGGAACCGGACGGACGAGCCCCAACTCTCACCGCCAACATAAAACGCACCGGATACTTTGTGCCGCTGATCCCAGTTCAGTGGAAGCAGTGCAAGCGTAGGCTCAGCATTAGACTGTGTGGAGAAAAATTCGTCCGCTGGATTTGAATTGGAGCCCTCTACAACCTGGAACGTGTAGCTCGCATCGAAGCCGTACATATCTATAAATCGTCGAGACAAGCTCAAGGTTACCCCACGAGTATTTGCATAATCCCGGTTCGCATACACGACATAGTTTACGCCGGGTTGCGATGTCTGAATCAGCGTCGAGGTAGACACCCAGTTGCGGACGTCACGGTAGTAGCCTGTCACATCGACCACAAATTCGCCCAGACCCTGCTTGAATCCGATCTCATACATTGTAGTCTGCTGAGGCTCCAAATCCGGATTGCCAAAAGGTCCATATTGACCAGACTGGTTCGGAAACTTGTATCCAAAATTATCAAACAAATTGTTCAGGGTCGGGATCTGATAGAACAAACCGAATGAGAAGTGCACGACGCCGGCTTCTGTAATCGGGTATGCCACACCTAGCCGCGGTGCCAGCATCACTTTTGACTCAGCATCGGTATACCAGTATGCTTCCCGATCCGCGACTGTTAGTGCGTTGTCGCTGCGCTCTTCCTCTGCATCAATAAATCCGTTGCCATTTTCGTCACGGAAGAGATTGATCTTTTTGAGGGGATTGAAGATGTTCGGATCCGAGGGGTCGGCGGGAACCTGTGCCCGCGAATCAAAATAATCCAACCTCAAGCCGGCGTTGACGATGAAGTCTTCAAACTCCATTTTGTCCTGCGCATAAACGCTCAGCGTGAACGGCGTAACATTATCAAAGGAATTGTACGACGACGATGTTGTGTTTGGGATGGCCGTCGCAAAGTTTTCCCCTGATGTCGGAACTCCATTTTCATCAACAGCCGGAATCAGTCCAAATGCTGTGAAATCGAGTTGGTCGAATTTGACCTGAACGCCACCTTTCAACAAGTGATGTCGACCACGTTGACTCGATACGTCCAACTTACCGAGGTACGACACTGTGGTCCGGTTGAACCTGCCGAGGTCGGTGCCTCCACGCAGAAAGAACCCTCCACCTGTCTGGACAGAATCGGGCGGAGTTATATTGAAGTCGTTGTATCTCGGGTCGAAAGGATCTTCGAAGAGGAATGATTCAGCCGTACGCGTGAATCGAGCTACGTTGAATTCGTAGAACGTCGTGTTACTCAACAGGTGGGTAACCTTCATCTTCAGATCATAGCCTTCGTCTGTCGACTGTGACCGGCCATCGGGTGCCCAGCGTCTCCCAAAATTGTAAGGTCGGCTGTCAGCGAAGGAACCCAGGCCGATGAAGTTTACGGAGACGCGGTCCGTCACCCTCAGTTTGACGTTGCCTTGAAGACTAATTTTCTCAAATGTGTTCATGGGAACGAGTGCACTGTCGCCTGGCGTCCCATCGATGTTGTACAGTCTCGTACCATAAAGCCAGCCGTCGTTCTTGAAATACCTGCCCAACATGAAAACAGAAAGTCTGTTTGACAGGATGGGGCCTTCAAGTGAAAGACTGGCATTCTGATATTGACCGGGTTTTACAGGGAGGTACGAGTATGGGTCAACATCTCGATATTGGATACCCGATCGCTCGAATTCGTCTATATCTTTGCCTACCAGTGCTTCTTCACCACCTTCACCGGCGACGGCATAGCCGCCCGAGTACAACTTGACCGAACCACCAAATCTGTCTGACCGACCTTCTTTAGTGACCACGTTGATAACGCCGGACATGGCGTTACCATACTCCGCGTTGAAAGTACCCGACACTACCTGGAGCTCCTGAATACCTTCGTTTTCCAATTGGATGGCGGCGGATCCGTCGTAACTGTCCGTGACGGGGACACCGTCGACCATGTAAACTATTTCGCTGCTACGACCGCCTCGAATATGGAGACCGTCTTTATTAGTAACGCCAGCCTGTACTTCAAGTATCTGTCCGAGTTCTGTAACGGGCAGGCGGTTGATCGTTTCGGCGGTTACGCGCGCCTCGGAACTCGTCAAGTCTTTCTGTACCGTCTCCAACTCTGCGATGACAATGATCTCCTCGCCCTCAAAAATTTCTTCGGCCATGGCGAAGTCCACAGTAGCTGTCAGATCGAGATTTACCTGCACGCCTTCCTTCCGGCGTGTTGAAAAGCCGATGAACGACGCCACAACAGTATAGACTCCCGGCCGAACTCCAATGATCGAATAGTTGCCGTCGATATCGGTCGAAGCTCCTCGTGTTGTGCCTTCGATGGAGACGTTGACACCGGGGAGTGCATCACCTGTAGCGACATCTGTTACCCGCCCGGATATCTTTCCAGTCTGCGCGCTGACCGACAGGGCCGGCGCCAGTAACAGGACTATGACCAATAGGTGTTTCATTTCAATCATCCATTCGCTCCGTCCAATGCGACGGTTTTCATAACTCGAAGTCAAAAAGTAATTCCTTATTTACCTGAATCAGGGCATTTGCGCGAAGCTCCTGAACATCGTCTCGGATAAGCTTCCGTAGCTCTTCGCGTTCCAACCGGCTAACTATCTCCGACTCGACAACATCAAAGGGTGCGGGTCCTGGTGGAATTATTTTTCCCACTTTGAAGATGGCAAACCGTCCGCCAACTGGAATGGGGCCGATAATCTCATCCGGGTTTGCGCTAAAGACGATATCTCCCACGACACCCATTTCGTCGTAACTCAGCGCACCAAGAAATCCACGGTTGTCGTCAGCTCCCGGCCGTATGGAATGCATCAGAGCAAGCTTTTCGAAATTGTATCGATTGGCCTCTTGAGCAAGTGCGATCGCGCGGTCTTCATCCTGAACAACAATCTCCCAGATTTCCCGGCGTTCACTGTCCAGAAATTCTTCCTCGTTGAGTTCGTGGTATGCACGAGCCTGGTCAGAACTTATTTTTATTGAACTGCGCCATTCGTTCCATGCCTGCGCATACAGCCACTCATCCATCGCTGCTTGAAAGGCTTCTGCAAAAGCATCGGTTTCACCAACGTGCTTGCGACTTGCCAGGTGGACCATTTCTTTGCGCAGTGCCACACCTCGGACAAAAGCCTCCAGCGACTCTGCTGTTCGAATGTGAGATCGCAGACGGTCGCTCGTAAATTGCGCTTCCTCAAGGACATCCGCTACGGTAATGACACCGGTCGCTGTCTGCAACAACGGGCTGGATTCAGACAGTCCGAGATCTTCACCCGACTCGATGTTGCCGCTATGTAATTCGGCGAGAAACTTCTCCATTGTCTCGTCGAGTACGACAATATTCAAGGCTTCGGACAGATCAGCTAAAAATTGACGTCGAGCTGATTCCCGCTTCTTCACAGTTACGTACGCTGCAAGCCGGTCTCGTTTGTTAGCAAACTCCGATTCAGTAAGAATGGGCTTAAGAAAACGATCTTCAACCTTAATGATCGAATAGCCCTGCGCGGTGCGAACAGGCTCCGAGACTTCTCCTATAGCTAACTTATATGCGGCATCTTCAAACGCCGGATCCATTTCGTCGAAGCCAAATGGTTCCAGTAACCCACCGTTAGACGACAATACCGAATCCTTAAATACGATTGCGGCAAGCGTTTCGAAATTCTCACCGGACTGTAGTCGTTGATATAACGCGTCTGCCGAAGTTTTTGTCGGAGCATAGAGGTGCCGCGCCGTGATCGAGGTGTTGACTCGAACGAACATCTCACGAAGGTCGGACTCCGAGACTTCGACCCTACTATAGACCTCGGCAAAAAGCAGGCCCTCGATCAGAAGCTTCCTTTCTACTCGCGCACGCTCAAGCTCGAAGCCTGGTTGTTCTACAACGCGTGACTTACGTGCTTGCTGGACGACAAGCATTTTTTGAATCGTTCGCTCGAGAAAAGCATTTCGAACTCTCGGACTGTCGGCGATGCCTGTCTTGAACAGGTGGTCGATATATTCATTCCTGAAACGTTCGAGATAAATGTGCTCTCCGTCGACTTCTGCGACCACAGACGTGTCATCCGTCGCGTTCTTGTATTGACCGTCGGCAGAACCAAATCCGAACAGCGCAATGATCAGTACTGGAATCAGTTTATGCATGGGCTCTACCGATTCTAACCGATGTCGAATCACGTTCTACGAGCCGCGGCACGAAGACAGTATGTGTTGGTGCTGTATTCTTTTCAGAAATACGCCCAATCAGGCGGTCAGCAGCCTGTCTACCCATGTCAAACATCGGCTGTCTTATCGTCGTGAGTCCCAGGTAACCACTGATGAGGATATCGTCGAACCCAACGATAGCAAGATCGTCCGGGATTGCGACTCCCTTTTCTTTTGCCGCGCTCATCGCTCCCAGTGCCTGGATATCTGACGTGGCAAACACCGCATCCATGCATTCACCGCGATCGAGAAGTCGTACCATTGCCTCGAAACCATCGTCCTCGGTAAAGCCGTGCATCTTGTTGTTGTCCGTGTGGACCATCAACCGGGGATTGACCTCAACTCCTGCTTCCCGGTGAGCTCGCAAATAACCTTCTTTCCGGTCTACAGCGGGCAGAGAGTCGGGATGGCCCATGATCAAGCCGATGTGCCGAAAACCTCTTTCAAGAAGGTGTTGTGTCGCGAGATACCCGCCTCGCTCACTATCTGTTGAGACGGAATCGAACTCGGGGTGTGCAGAATCAACAAGAACAACAGGAATGTCAGATCCGAACAGTAGATCGAGACGTTGTGCGGAAAGTGGAGTCGAAAATAGTAGCACACCTCCTGAGCGTCCACGATGCATTGCCCGACTGATCTGCTTGTCGACGTGGGGGAAATTGGCAGAAGAGAATATGAGCAGGTCATAGTCTGTTTCCGAAATTCGATCCTGGACACCACGCAGTACTTCCATGAAAAAGTGAGTTGTCATCATGGGCACAACAGCTGATATGACATTGACTCTCTTTTGAGCCAGATTCCGGGCCGACGGGTTAGGTTGATAACCCAGGTCGCGCGCTGCTTTCCGGACGCGGGCCCTCGTAACGGCTGAAACGTTGCTGTGTCCATTCAAAACCCTCGAAACGGTCGCGATCGAGACCTCAGCACTGTTCGCTATGTCGTAAATCGTTACTCCCACGTACCTATGTAAGCGCTATCATTGGATTTGATGGATCTTCAATTCAATCTACAAAAATATATTATTACATAATACACCTTTAAATCGTCCTTTTTGCTGTAATCCATCCGAATTGTATTGACATCCTGCGCCTTGTCATATCATGTTAGAAAAGTCTCAACTATGAAAGCGTTTACACAATATTATTGCTCGTGAAGGCGTAAATTAGCCGCACATCCACCCCTGAAACGGCCAATAAAGCCATTTTGAGGACTTTGCAGACGGCTCTGCACCTCTTCAATCCAGGATTGCTACTACTTTCTACATGAAATCTGCAGAACGGTCATCGACAGCTCAAACTGAACTTACACCGGCTAAAAAGCGCCTCTTCTCGCTCGTCCTCCTACTCCTGCCCCTGGTATTCTTTGTGTTCCTGGAAATTGGCCTGAGAATAGCCGGATTCGGCAGCTATCCTGCGCTTTTCGTTGATATTCCCGGCACGACGGACTATCTGCAGCCATCGAGTGACGTCGCCACCCGTTACTTTCGCTCTACCGAGAGCATGCCCAGTATCCCGTTCGACTCTTTTCGCAAGCAACGAGATGAAGGATCGCTACGAATTTTCGTACAGGGCGGCTCCACTGCAGCCGGGTATCCGTTTTATTTCGGCGGCGCTATGACTGACATGCTCGAACACCGACTCTTTCAAACATTTCCAGGAAGATCGGTTGAGGTTGTCGGCACCGCCATGGCTGCGGTAAACTCGTATACGCTGCTCGACTTTGTCGATGAGATTATCGATCAGGATCCGGACGCCGTTGTCATATATGCGGGGCACAACGAGTACTACGGAGCACTTGGCGTAGGATCAGCTGAATCTCTGGGCAATACACCGGCCTTAATCCGGGCGTACCTCTATCTCCAAAAATTCCGTACCGTTCAGGCAGTGCGCAAAATGGTCGCTGGCATTTATGCCGCCGCTCGGGGCTCCGGTGCCGACGGCAGTCAGGCTCGAACTCTAATGGAGCGTATGGTTAACGACCAGCGAATACCATTCGGCTCTGATCTTTATAGCGCTGGCTTGAAGCAGTTCGAATCGAATATGTCCAGACTGCTCGCGCGCTACCAGGCGAAAGGGATTCCGGTTTTCATCGGCACTGTTGCGAGTAATCTGCGAGATCACAAACCGTTCATTAGTTCGAAGCCAACGGGCGACAATCTTGCTGCGTGGAATACACTTCGTGATGAAGCGAACTTTCATGCTTCAGGACCAAACCCCCGCGAAGCTCTCAAGCCGTTGGGCAATCTTATCGACCTCGATTCAATGTCGGCTGAAATATATTTCGCAAGGGCGAAGACTCACGAGCGTCTTTCGGACACTGCGTCAGCGAAAGTGGACTATCTGCGGGCGAAAGAATTTGACGAGTTACGCTTCCGCGCTCCCGAAGAAATAAATGCCATCATTCGCAGACTGGCTCCAAAATATGGGGCGATCGTCGTTGAAACTGAGGAAGCCCTCAGCTCACTTTCGTCAATTGGTATCCCGGGAAAGGAAGTCATGACCGAGCACCTCCACCCGAATAGCAGCGGCTTCTTTCTGCTCGCTGACGCATTCTATAACGCACTCTACGAGAGTCCAGCCGGAAGTAACGGGACTTACATTCCTGCCGAACAGGCGCAATCAGAAAGCCTTCTTACCGAAGTCGATTCTCTCGTTGCCATTTACAGAATCAAAACCCTGACGTCGAACTGGCCATTTCAACCTATCGGTTCGCCGCCAATCGCATTGGACACACTAGGAACCGGCCCTGTTGGCGCGCTGGCACTGCAACTCTTCAAGCGAGACATAAGTCGCGTGGATGCACTCGACCAGCTCCGCGGTTATTACCTTTCGCAGGGCCAACCGCGGGAGGCGCTGAAAGTGGTATTTGCTCTGATACAAAGATATCCGTTCTGGCCAAACCCATACTTGAGTGCCGCAAGTATCATGATGAATATGGGCCAGCTGGAGGAGGCGTTGTTGTACAGTCAAGTCTCGAACGAGCGCGGTGAATCGGCAGAGGCACTACGCCTCAGTGGTAGTCTTCAATTAAAACTTGAACGACCTGCTGACGCTGTTCCCAATCTCGTTCGCGCCCTCGAACTTGAACCGGGAGATATCACAGCGATGTATAACCTGGCCGGCGCGTATGCGCTCACGGGTGAGTTTCCGCTTGCGGCGGCGTATGCCGATAGCGTGCTGACTGCAAATCCCAACCACGTTGCCGCACGCAGGCTGCGAGAAAGCCTACCGGTAAGACCGGTTGCTCCCCGGTCGGGAAATAATTAATCGTGCGATTGCGAGAGGACCATCCCGGAGAGCGGCTCAAGATGTACGACAACCTTCTCGTCCTGAATCTCGGCTGCCGCACCTTCAGCTGATTGCATTTCTATAGCAAGATCAGTGCCCGTCCATTCCGTAGGCATATCGAAAGAAATTGTTGATTGTTCGGTATTCCTGTTGAGTACAATGACAAACGCATTGTCGCCCACTGACCTCTTGAAAGCATAGACCATTTCCTCGTCGTCGATTCCAACCGTGCTGATGCCTCCCGTGCGAACAGCCTCATTATCTCTCCGAAAGTGAATCAGGTCTCGATAATAATTGAACAAGTTCGTGTCGAACGCCAAGGGGTCTTTTCCTTCAACAAGTCCATCGGGATGCCGCGATTGGTCGTCGTACGTTAGTTCGGGCCATACCATTGGCATTCTCACATCGGGGTCGTCAGCACCCCACATCCCGGCCTCGGTACCGTAATAAATCATTGGGGCGCCGATGTATGTCATCTGAAACATGGCGACCATCCGCTGAATGCGAAAAGCCACGGAGTCTGGCTTTCCGAGCTTATAGTCCGGATTCACCCTCGGGTCCACCATGACGTCGTAGTCGAATTTATCCGGCTGTTCGTAGGTGGTCTGCCGGTTGTGGATCGCCGTTGACAGTCGCGGGGTATCGTGCGAATCCATCAGATTCAGTAGCGACTTAATATCCACCGACGGTGGATATGCCTCGCGCCGTTCACGCAGCATTGTGTCAAATTGGCCCGGTGAAATCGACCCGTCGATCAGGAAGCCTTTCGCCGGAAAGGCAAAGGCGTAATAATTCATCGTTGATGAAAATCCTCCATCGACAATAATATCGACGGCATCAAACCAGACTTCCGACGTTGTGTAAACATCGGGATTGATGGTACGAACGTATGCATTCCAATCAGTCCAGAATCCGATCGGCATATCAGGCACAACATCCAATCTCCAGCCTGCCACCCCATCGGACGGGTCGCCATCGCCATCAGGGTCCATCCACCTGCGAGTCGAGTCATACACATATTTTTTGGGACCCTCGTGCAGGTCCGTCCCATCTTCGTTATCCGCAAATTCGGGAAGAGATTCTACGCCCCACCATCCCTTGTACTTGAATTCGTTAGCGTCGGTTGATGGATCGTCAAACTGCTCTACAATAAACCAGTCTTTGTATGGAGACGCCTCCTGGTTTTTTCTTAGATCCTCAAACGCGAAAAAATCGCGGCCGACGTGATTCCACACCCCATCGATGACAATGCGTATGCCACGTGTACGTGCATCGGCTAAAAGATTCAGAAAAAGACTGTCTGCTGCCGTCCAACTCCATGTGGCTGGATCGGATGTCTCCGTCGCCATGATGGCAAAGTCACCGTCGGGATCGGGGCCAAAATATGGATCGATGTGATGGTAGCTATTACCGTCGTATTTGTGCAGCGAGCGTGCATAAAAAAGTGGATTAAAATAGATCGCATTGATTCCCAGATCTTGCAGGTAATCGAGGCGATCGATGACGCCTTGTAAATCCCCTCCGTAGCGCCGGTGGTAGGATCCGTTGTGGTAAAAATGCGGACCGATTTCTTTCTCCCATTCCGATCTCTCGTACCAATCGCCCGTCCACGACCTGAGCTCCCATGTTTCCGGCACGTCGCCGTACTCGAGTGATTCCCGTGTCGGGTCATTTGAGGTATCGCCGTTGGCGAACCGTTCGGGAAAAATCTGATAGAAAATAGCGTCACCAATCCACGTCGGACGAGACATCTGTTGACGGTTTTCCACCGAGTTATCACATCCACTGAACGCCAGGAGTGCACTCGCAACGATACACGTAATCGATAAACTGTTACATCTCATTTTATTTACTCGAGTGTAGTTACGCCGAGCGAGATGAGTCTCACTGGCCCGCTTCCATCAATAATTAAACCCAGTCCGCCTGGAGGCGCGGCGGGTCCATGGCCATGCGCTGAAAGGTTTCCATTCTGGTATGCTCTAAAGTGAGTGCCAGCCGAGACAGACCGAAGTTTCACGATTCCAGAATTAACGACCTTTGCAGTTCCAAATGTCGTTTCTACTCCCTTCTGCATTCGGCCATGTACGAGCTGTCCGCTACCGACACGAACAAAATCATAGGTGTCCGGCGATGTGATATTGTGGGCGAGTGTTATCTGTCCACTGAATTCACTGATGTCAAACTCAGCATTCGCTTCTATGTTAGCAAGGCTGTCATTGGTCGCAAAAAAAACGGGTACACCACCGGAGACAAGTGTCGCGCCCGTATCCGATACGACAATCTCGAGATCTGCGAGGCTTCCAGTAAGGAAACCAAAGTCTTGTTCGATGACGGAGCTCGCTCCTGCACCCGGGCGCCAGTTCCACGAACCATTCTCCTGTCTCGATATCTGAACGGTAGCAACTTCGTGATCTCCGGCATGATCGTGGTCCATAATATCGCCTGTGGAATTTTCGGCCGGCATCGACTCCGCAGCTGACCCGACACCAATACCAAATTCGTAAACGAGTCGCGCTCCATGTTCTGCAGTCTTTGCAAGCATTAGTAATCCAGCCAGTGGTAACAGGACCATGAATATTCGGAGCGGCTTACTCTCCGAGCGAAGTCGAAGCGTCACGACCATACGGACCAACGTATAAATTCCGAAGGCCAACATCGTGTAGAGGGCGGCATCTGAATGCTCGTTTACAGCCAGTATTGCTCGCGTGGGTATATCTACCAGATCTGATGCGTGTCGTCCGGTAAAGAAGGCGATGATGGCAGAGACTGATCCCAGGACATACAACACCAGAGGAAATTCAGCCAGGAACCTTGAGCTACTTTTCAGAAGTGCTGCAACATCGAGAAATACTGCAGTGCACAGGATGGCTATTGGGAAATGTACGATTAGAGGATGGACGTTGGGTAACCAGTCCGGCAAGAAGTTCATGCTGATAATCAACCGCGATGGTGCTAATTCGGAATAAAGCTACGCAATTAATTCCCAATTTGATTCGCCTGATCCGGGACTCGGACCTACCAATACTTTCTAACTGGTTATGAATTGTGGCGCAACCTTGTTAATCCCGCGTTACCATCCGTACTTAGAGATTGAGCAGTTCCACGAGATTTGAAAGATTTGCCAGCATGCGATATTTAGTTCTTGGGATAGTTATCGTGGGTTTACTGCCTGTTCGCGGAATCGCGCAAACCTTGTCATTTGAGGATAAAGCCACGTCGGCGGGAATTCAAACCTCGTCGGGACTGAGCAGCGTTTCCGTATTTGATTATAATCGCGACGGCTGGGATGACATCTTGATCGCCACCGCGAACACATCTGTTCAACTCTACCTTAACAATCAAGACGATACGTTTACAGAAGTTGCTGCCAGTTCTGGAATCAGTGTCTCCGGAAATTTTTCAGCAGTACTCTTCGCCGATCTCAATGCGGATGGGCTATCCGATCTCATTCTAGCCGGTTCAGGGCTGACGCCAACTCGCGTCTTTGCAGGAGTGGACTCCACCAATTTTCAAGAAGAGTCCGCCTCCGGAGTTGACCCGGGTGACGATGTCTCCTCCATCGCCGCCGCGGATTTTACAGGCGATGGCCTGATTGATCTTTTCTTTACTATAGATAGTGGACCAGACAAGCTGTATGTGAATGATTCATTCCTGGGCCCGCTCGATTTCCGCAACGTATCGGTGACGTCCGGTATCAGTTCGTCAAGTAGTTCGTCCGGCACACGGGCTTCGTGGTTTGATTTTGATAAGGACACCGACCTCGACATCGTCGTTTTGCGGGACGATTCTGCCAGCAACACATTGTATCGAAATGAGGGAGACGATATTTTTTCGATCGATGATGATATCGGTGCGTTTTCTACTGAAGTATCTGCTGGCGGAGGTAGCATCGTGTGGACGGACTTTAACAATGATACTTTCCCGGATCTGTTCATCACAGGAGACACGGGGACGCACCTTTTTCAGGGTACCGAAGGACCGCTTGTAGATGCAACGTCGTCTGCCCGAGTTGAACTTCCAACAGAAACACGGGGTGCCGTATTCGCCGACTTCGATCTGGATGGTGATCAGGACCTGTTTGTCGCAACAAATTTTTCGACGGACGGCATTCCAACGGCACTGTTTGAAAACAGTAAGGGCCGTTACACTCTTTTGGATGAGACAAGTGGAGCGGAGCAGCCTATCAATGCGACTGCAGTTGCGAGCGGTGACTTCAACAACGACGGCCTGCCAGACCTGTTCGTCGCTGACAGTGCCGGAGCAAGCAAACTGCTCATCAATACGACCGACAATAATTACAACTGGCTTGGTGTTCGCCTGACTGGCAGTACCTCGTCATCGTTTGGGCTCGGCTTTACCATCGAGGTGGTTCTTGGGAGTACCACACTTTCCCGGTACATTACGTCCGGTAATTCTTTCAACGCACAATCATCTCCAACAGCTCATTTTGGTTTGAAGTCTATATCCTCGGTCGACACGCTTCGAATTCTGCGTGGCGGTGCTGGTGTGATCACGGTTGTAGACGTCCCAATAAACTCAGTCGTCGACGTAAATATTGCCAGCAGCAGCAGTGTCGAGCCACGAGGGACCAGCTATGCGACTGCAAAATCGCGAAATTACCCCGAGCCGTTTCGGTCGCAGACCACGATAGAATATTCTTTTGAGCATCATGCCGAAGAAGCCCGGATCAACATATACAACGTTGTCGGCCAGCTTGTTATGTCGCAATCAACCGGACTGACTCCATCGGGCCGCTTTCTTATTGATGGCGGCGAACTGCCTCCCGGTATGTACTTCTATCGGATTGTCACAGGGAGGGATATGGCCAGCGGAACACTTACGAAAGTTGGCAGGTGAGTCAATCGCCTTGGCGTCCAAGAACTAGTTGAAGCTGCTGCCGCAAACTCCGATCCGTACGGTCTAGCCGTCGCTACGCGTCCGCACCTGAGAGCTCGTCAACCGTATCGTCTTCCCAGGTTTCGATGGCATCAATAACGGCGTCCACTATTTCATCTTCGGGAACCGTTCGGAGGATTACGCCCTTCTTGAACAGGTGAGCCCTGCCACGTCCCAATGAAATGCCAAGGTCAGCACCCGCTGCCTCGCCCGGTCCGTTTACCGCACAACCCATCAGCGCAACATTCAGGTCCTTCTCGAAATTCCTTGCGTTGACCGCCTCTTCCACCTGCTCGACGATCTCAAACAGGTTACCCTCAAGCCTACCGCATGTTGGGCACGCGATGATGTTCACACCCGGGCGACCAAGTCGCAGGGATTTAAGTATCTGATGTCCGAGCTTGACTTCATTCACTGAGTCGGCGGTCAGTGAAACGCGAATCGTATCTCCGATGCCGTCAGCCAACAGCGCGCCGATCCCTATGGAGCTCTTGATGGATCCCGATGACAAACTACCCGACTCAGTGACACCGAGATGTAGAGGATATTCCGTTCGTTCCGCCAGCAATCGGTAAGCCTGGATCATGAAGAAGACGTCTGAGTGCTTGACGGAAATTATCAGATCCTCAAATCCATGTTTCGTGCAGATATTCACATGCCGCATAGCACTGTCAAAGAGTGCTTCCGGCTGAGGGTAGCCATACTTGTCGAGGATATCTTTTTCGAGTGAACCCGAGTTGACCCCGATACGAATAGGGATGCCGGCTTCTTTCGCAGCGAGCAGAACCTCCATCTCCCATTCTTCCTTACCGATGTTGCCGGGATTCAGTCTTACCTTTGCTACACCTGAATCTATCGCTTTGAGTGCGTACTGGTAGTTGAAATGAATATCTGCGACGATTGGGACATTTGATCCCTGCACAATGTCAGGAAGTGCCTCCGCATCTTCAGGTCGCGGAACAGCTACCCGGACGATGTCAGCTCCCGCTTCGCTTAGGTCCGCAATTTCCTGCAGGGTTTTTTCCACGTCATGTGTCTTCGACACGGTCATGGATTGAACTGACACAGGGGCACCACCGCCAACAGTGACCGCCCCCACTTGCACAGCTCTTGATTTTCGTCTTGGTCGTTCCATTGATATAGTCTTCTCGATGTCGACGCTGGTACTAATTTGATCTGGCAGGGTTCGCTACTTTACCCAAAAGCCACAATTATCATTGCTCAGCCGTATTCACGAGGACAATCTCTGCCCAGAGCGCCCTGTGGTCAGACCGGGTGGTCTTGATAACCCGGCTGGCAACCGGCTCAAAGTCATCGCTCACGAGGATGTGGTCAATGCGAGCAAACGGATATCTGGTGTGATAGGTTTTGCGAGGCCCCTCGCCCACTGCCCTGAAAACGTCGGTAAGATCTCCGCGAAGTCGCTGATAGGACCAGTTGTGTCGCGTCGCGTTGAAATCACCGGCGACAATAACAGGGACTTCCTCCTGATCAATCAGCGCCCTGATGCGTTCTACCTCCCACGCTCGAGCCTGAATGGCACTGCGGTATTGGCGAAGATATTTAAGCCAGAAACCTGCTGAAAGCATAGTCGAGTTTTCCTCATGCCATGGTTTCGAGGCTCCGTAGGAGGCAAGGTGAATGTTATAAAAGACTACAGGACGACCGTCCCACAGAAAACGAACGCGAAGTAATTCAGACTCCAATCCATGTGGATTGTCACGCAAATATACCTGACTCGAAGATTCGACAGGAAAGTTGGTTAGCACCGGTTGGTAAAAAATGGCACTCGTATCCCGACGAGGAATTACGACCTCAAAGCCCTCAGGCTCGAACACATTGAGCACGTCGCCACGTCCAATCATCCGCTCTGTGTTACGGATCATGTAGCCCAGAAACGTCTCTTGAAAAGCGACGATGTTTGGCGAGTAGCTATCCAGGATTGACTTGTACTCTTTCTCATTCTCCGGAGAAGTGCGCGTCTGGGGATATGGCGAATTGTAGGTAACAATCGAAAGTCTGTGCGCCTCTTCGTCCCCGACGCTTGAACCAAAAGAGATGAATCGAAGGGCCAGAAGTACCAGCAACAACAAATGGATGATCGCCGGTATTTTCTTGCGGAGAATGAAGTGCAAAACTGTAGCCGCGACCAATGCCCAGGCGAGGTACGGGAGCATGATTGCTGCAAGCTGGAGCATCCAGAAGATATCCGGACGAACGTACCTTCCAAGCAGGCCGGCAACAGTCGACACGACTAGCGCCCAGTATCCCATTTGTAGGAGAACGAGCGCAAGAATAGTAGCGGGGTGCTTATTTCCGGCTTTCATTATCCAGGAAAGCGCGTTCTTCTTCTGTCAACGATTCGATACCTTGCTCACTTATCTTGTCGAGCAGGCGGTCAAGATCTTTTTCCGCCTTGGTTTTTTCAACAGGTGGGTCGGCTTCATCTCTCGTCGGCAAGGTGTGAATAGTCGCAGTGGACTGTTGCTTTTTGTCTCGAGAGCCCAGCCAGTTTTCTAGTCGGCCTATGGTTGACGTTCCCGCAGGGGAAGGACTGGACCTCTTCCGCCGTTTACGTGTCGGGAAGAAAACTCCTGCCCAGGTATGCAGGTCCACGCCGGATTTTTCAGCTTTTGCAAATAGGAACCCAGTCAGGGCACCACCTAAATGTGCACCGATTGCCGTCGAGCTGGCACCGGCAAACAGGATGTCCAGAAAGAGAAAACCGACTATGATGTATGCTAGTCGAATATTCCCGATAAACAACAACCCGATAGATCGGGTAGGATAGTAGGTTGCTACTGCTGCGAGAATACCCAGGACCGAGCCGGAGGCACCGACTACGAAAGCAGTCTTCGAGAATAGTACACCTTCAAGGACAGCCAGCAGACCGCCTCCGATTGCTGCCAAAATATATACGGCCAGAAAACGATTCGACCCGTCGCTGTATTCGAAGTCTCGCCCCACCCAAACCAGCCAGAGCATGTTGAAGAGGATATGCAAAAATCCGTTCAGGCCGGCAGAAGTGTGCAGGAAACTATACGTGATAAGCTGCCACGGATGGTAGACGATTTCCGGGAAAGACGCGAGAAGTGCAAGATACTTGCCCGTAAAAAGAGCCGTCACTCCGATATGTCTGAAGAGTAACTGCCATGCAAGGTATAGCACGACATTGATCGTCAACACCGCGCGCAACGCAGGAGGTTGCGTGTAGTACCACAGCTTAAATCTTTGCAACAGATCCATATCGTTTGCTTCGTTCCGTCTGGCGCAGCTTTCGTTAATTGAGATGGGCTTCTATTACCGGTAATACCGGAGTTGGTTTTGCCTAGCCGCGAAAACACTTATGCGATTTACCATTAGAGGCGTTTCTCGGGTTTCAGCGGAAGCTTACCTCTCCAATACAGAATCAGGATAAATCCGAATGCCATTCCACCAAGGTGAGCAAAGTGTGCCACACCAGCCTGGGTTCCGGTAACTCCGGCAAATAGCTCCATCAAACCGTATCCGATTACAAAATATTTTGCCTTTATAGGTATCGGCAGGAAAATGAAATATATCGGCTGGTTCGGATACATCATTCCAAAGGCAAGAAGGACACCGAACACACCACCCGAAGCACCCACAGTCGGAACAGGGTTGACCATTCCATACATGACAATCATCTGCGCGATAGCCGCTCCGATGACACAGGTGAAATAGAAAATCGCAAAACGCCGGGTTCCCCAATCCTGTTCGATCTGGATACCAAACATCCAGAGGGCAAACATATTAAAAAAGATATGCCCGAAGCTTCCATGCAAAAAAGCGTAGGTCACCATCTGCCACGGAAGGAATCCTGGTACCTCAATGAGACCGGGCCCGAAAATTGAATACCCGTATTGTCCTCCACCCGGAGCATATAATGCCATCGCATTCAGTATCTGGGCAAGCCCGACGGCGTGAGTCATCTGGGCAACCATCTGTGCCAGAAAGAACAGGCCGTTAAGAATGAGGAGGTTCTTAATTACGGGCGGAAACAGCGTGAACGATGTAGATGGGCGGTATGCGTTTGTCATTTAGACAAGGAATGATTCTGAAGAGTGTCCTTATACATCGGGAAGATACCTGCATGTTGCATTAATAATCGAAGCAGATCAGTACATTGTGATATACTTCGGAGGTTTTCAGTCAATATTGTGAGCACTTGTTAACGCCGCCTACTTAACGTGCCCATGACTGATCCGAAACTGAAGTAACTTCAAGCAGCCCCTCGGCAATAATTCCCCCGCATGATACTGATCCTCTCGGATATACATTTTGGCAAAGCAGACGCTTCTGCTGAACGTGCCAAAGAAGCCGATGTTGTGTCTCTCCTTCGCCATTATCAATCAGAAATCACTCAGCTGTACCTCCTCGGCGACGTCTTCGACCACTTTATAGAGTACAGACATTCCATTCCAAAAGGATTTTCGCGCTTCCTGGGCACACTTGCTGACCTCAGCGATAGCGGAATCGATCTGACATATTTCCTTGGAAACCACGATCCGTGGCATAAGGATTACTTCACGACGGAGTTCGGAGCAAGCATTGTAACCGATGGAAGAATCGAAGACCATGGACAGCACCGTGTCTATCTGACTCATGGAGATGGGAAAGCGGGCAAACGAGGTGTTTATAAATCGCTGCGTCCGATTCTACGCCATCGCGTTCCAACGACCCTCTATCGATACGTTCTACCGGGAGATACGGGTATTGGGCTTGCCCGATGGTCAAGCAGGCGGTTTTCTGCGAAAGAAACAAATATGCGCACTGTTTCATTAATGCGAGACTTCGCCGCTGGTGTTCTAAAGGATCCCGTCGATATAGTTATTATGGGCCATTGCCACCATGCCGAGCTCACCGATATGTCGGATGGAATCTATCTAAATACAGGATCCTGGCACGATGATCGAACTTTTGGCATACTTACCGGCGATGAGATACGTCTCTTAAGCTGGAAAAGCGGCAACGAATCCACAATTAACACAATACCGTTGGCACAAAACCGTTAATTACGTGGTTACAGGATTAGATGATGAGTCATTTTTGTGCCTATTTTCAGTACCACCGTTTCCCAGCCTCCGCTGCAACTGATTAAATGAGTGATTGGCCGTATTCGCCTGACGAACTGAAGCGCTACTTCAGCAACCCTAGGGCTCGCAAAGCCCCGGGAGGAAAATCTCGTCCGGAACCGGTAGCAGAACCAACTCCCGAAAACGGCTCTTCTGCAGGTTTGCCCGGAGGGAATGGTCGACGTACAAAGGATGAAAAAATCCGGCAAGCCATTCGTGCCGCCGGCGGTTTAGTCATTGTCGGGTTGTTGGGTATTCTTGTAGTCATTCTCTACTTCCTGACATTCTCGCGAGACCTTCCGGAGACCTCCGAGCTGGAGAATCCGGAATTCCAGCTTGCTACCGTCGCCTACTCGTCCGACGGAGTAGAGCTTCAGCGCTATGCCCGACAGAATAGATCGTGGGCAAAGTATGAGAATATCTCACCCAACGTGATCAATGCTCTCGTCGCCACCGAAGATCATCGATTCCGAAATCATTCGGGTATCGACCTCTTCAGAACCCTGGCAATCCCCTACCATGTTCTTCGCGGCGACCCGCAGGGCGGCTCCACAATTACACAGCAGTTAGCCCGGAACCTGTATAACGATCAGATCGGCCGTGAAGTCACCGTCGAACGTAAGCTTAAAGAGATGATCACGGCCCTTCAGCTCGAACGTCGTTATACGAAGAATGAGATCATCGAAATGTATCTCAATACAGTTGAGTTCGGGCAGAATGCCTTCGGGATTGATGCGGCGGCTCGCACATTTTTTGGCAAGAAACCGGATAGTCTGGACGTCCTTGAAGGCGCCACCCTCGTGGGCATGCTGCAGGCGATAACAGGATACAACCCGATCAGGAATCCGGAGCGATCTCGTCTTCGTCGAAATGTTGTCCTTTCGCAGATGGTAAAGAATGGCGTCCTTGAGCCATCTTTCCTTGAAGAGCATCGAGCAGATTCAATCGTAACGAATTACCGGTCTTCTGAGATCACTGACGGGACGTCACCATACTTTTCGGAGCATGTCCGGAAATGGCTTGGCAGATGGTCCGAGGACAACGGGTTCGATATCTATACTGACGGACTGGTAGTCTACACCACCCTCGATACCCGCGTCCAAAAGGTTGCCCAGGAAGCAGTACGCGATCAAATGGATAAGCTTCAGAAAGTCGTCGACTACGAATGGTCCCGGTCGAGCGATGCCCTGTCCAGCACGGACATTGAATTCTATGTCAACCAGACAGGCTACGAACCGTTCAGCAACTTCTGGAAAACCAAGCGTGATCTGGTTGCATCATTCGTTAGAGAGTCTGGTCGCTACAGAAAATTGAGAGCGGCTGACGTTTCCGAACGGGAAGCCCTGAGCACGCTCATGGACGATACCGCTTTTATGGATTCTCTACGGGCAGAGAAGACGCGACTTGAGGCTGGGCTGGTTTCTATCGATCCACGCAACGGATATGTCCGTGCATGGGTTGGCGGTCGAGACTTATCTGTTGACTGGTATGACCACGTCGGCAGCGCCAAACGGCAGCCGGGCTCTACATTCAAACCGTTTGTATACACAGCCGCTATCGACAACGGCTATTCGCCGTACCACATGCTGATGGATAGCACGTTTTTGCATGTTGATTCGGCTGGAAACGAGTGGAGTCCTCAAAACTCTGGAGATCCCGGAAGTGGCGAGTTGATGACCCTGCGAGACGGCCTTATCCACTCCAAGAATACTATTACCGGTCGACTGATCTTGCTGGTCCAACCACAGGAGGCAGCGTTCTACGCACGACGGATGGGAGTTAAGAGTAGGTTAGCCGAGGTGCCGTCGCTGGCACTGGGTGTAAGTGATGTATCGTTACTTGAGATGACATCAGCCTACGGTACGTTCGCAAATGGGGGCCTGGCGTATGAGCCGACCGTTGTTACGCGGATCGAGGACCGATACGGAAACGTTTTGTATGAGGACTTGCCCACACCGCAGGAAGCACTGTCCGAAGAAACGGCGTACACGATGGTCGACATCTTGCGAGGAGTCATTAATGAAGGTACCGGGCGCCGGATAAATGCCCAGTTCGGTCTGAGAGATTATGACATCGCTGGAAAGACAGGTACTACTCAGCTTAATGGCGATGGCTGGTTCATGGGTATGACTCCGGAACTTGTGACTGGAGCCTGGGTCGGATTCAACGACAGGCGAGTTGCCTTCCGGTCCGACTGGTGGGGCCAGGGCGCGCACAACGCCTTGCTTCTCGTTGGGGAATTCCTGAAGCGGGGCACGAGCCTTGAGGATCCGATCATCTCCAAGGAAGTTCGTTTTCCGACTCCGGCCGAATATGGGCTTCCAATGGGGCCACTTGACCGAGCCGAAGGTATCGACCGCAACATGGAAGACAAGGACAACAGACAGGAACAAGGTCGTGTTGGCTGGTAAAGTTTTCTTTAGATCTAGCGGGCAATACCCGATCAACTTATTTTATCCCAAACAGCATTTTTTTCTAACTTCGGGAAAATGGACGTAGCTTCTCTTTCCGTGTTCGTAACGTACAAACCCGACTTTGCGAAACTGGAATCGACTAAAAAGGTCTGGCCGCTTGTCGAAACTGCCCTGCAGCAAATCGAGGCCGAAGAAATCACGTACGACGCAGCCCGCAGTGCTCTGGCATCAAGTCACGGTTGTGCTGCGCTCACCAACTATCTCCAGTCGGAAGGTGAGAAGATCAAGAAGATGGACTTCTCGTTCCGAGCACCTCTTATCTGCCTGGTAGCACATCTCGCGAGCGAGGATCAAGGGTGCGACACCATCTATGACCCGGAAGCTGGAGTTATCTTCGTCGAGACCGATGAGGCTCAATACTCGTATCCGGTCATGAAAGATTATCAGGTCGACTGGAAGTCGATTGTAGACGAAGTGTCCGAGGGTTATGAAACTGTTGTCGATGAAGAGTGGGCACTCGACCGACTGCTGGCGTACGCAGAAATTGAAGTCGACGCTTACAAGAGACAGCCTGACGACATCTAGATTGTCAGTCCGTCGTCACTGCGTTACCCACCCACACTCGAACGCTATCGTCGTCGAGTCTACCTGCCCGTAACGCCTTTTCGGGGCCCGAGAATAATCCGTATATGGCAGAGCCGGATCCCGAAAGCGAAACATAACTCGCGCCGGCATCGCGCAGATATTTTTCAAGCGAACGGAGTTTTTTCACCTTCGAAAAGGCGACATCTGTAAAGTCATTCACCAGCAGGTCCTGCCATTCCTCGACGGGAGTAGTCGTCAGAATCGAACCGATGTCAGGTCGGTTGTTATTGTTTGGCGTGCTGCCACCATATGCCTCGGCGGTGGAGATTCCCTGCTCGCTGGCAAGAATCACGACGGTGTAGGGAAAGTTGAAAGCTTCGGTGTCCAGGGGTTTGAGATATTCGCCACGGCCCGAGGCAATAGATGGTTTGGGGTCGAGGAAGAACGGAACGTCGGACCCGATAGAAGCGGCGAGAGCAGACAGCTCCTGGCGGGGTATTTCGAGATTCCAGAGAGAACACAGGGCGTTCAGGGTTGCTGCGGCGTCACTGGATCCTCCACCAAGTCCGGCACCATACGGAATCTGTTTGTCAAGGTGAATGCTGGCACCGCCATCATATTTAGTCAACTCCTTCAGCCTCGTTGCCGCTCGCATTACCAGATTGGATTTATTCGTCGGAAGACTCGGGTCGGAGCAGGTTAGCGACAACGCTGGTGCATGCGTAACTGTCAACGTATCATACCACTTGACACCGATCATTCCGGTTTCGATCTCATGGTATCCATCGTCACGGCGTGCCAGAATGTGCAAACCGAGATTAATTTTTGCCGGTGCCCGGACGACGAGTGGATCCATACTCATGACTTCGAATTGATTGCTGTACTCTCATCAAGTAATTTACACTCATCCAGTCAATTTCATACGCCGGACAACCAGATAGCAGGAATCGCTACCGTTTTAGATAACTTATGTGGCTGGCGCCGCATTATTGTACCTCTGCCTTCTGCTGCCTCTCAAAAACCGGTATGAAAATTCTCGTTCACGACTATGCCGCTCATCCTTTCCCCGTTGAGTTAAGTAGAGAACTAGCGCGGCGCGGCCATCACGTAAATCATGCCTACTGCGCAAGCTTGGAGACAGGACCCAGAGGCTCGTTCAAGCAGCAGCCGGAAGATCCGCGGCATTTTCAATTTACCGGCATCGAGCTCGCGTCGCCGCTGGACAAGTTTTCTTTCATAAAACGCTACCGACAGGAAAATGAGTATGGCGATCTGTTAGCAGATGTAGCTGACGATTGCAGACCCGACGTCGTTCTCTCTGGCAACACACCACTCGACGCGCAGAAAAAATTATGGGCCCGATGTGATGACCTCGGCATCCGAAAAGTTTTCTGGTTACAGGATATGATTGGGCTAGCTACCCGGCGGATCTTGTCCAAAAAAATTCCATTGCTTGGCTCATTGATTGGACGGCACTACGTCGGCATCGAGAAAGACTTGCTCAAGAAAAGCGATGCGGTCGTAGCGATATCGGACGACTTTGTTGAAACGTTGAGGCACTGGGGCGTGTCGGAGTCTCGTGTTCACGTGATTGAGAACTGGGCTCCGTTGGACGAAATCCCGGCTGTTGACAAGATCAATGATTGGTCGGTTCGTCGAGGGTATAGCGACAAATTTGTGTTCATGTATACCGGCACAATGGGTATGAAACACGATCCAACGTTGATACGGGATTTGGCTCGGAGCTTCGAATCTGATTCGTCGGTTCGGGTAGTGGTAGCCTCGAAGGGTCTTGGTGCGAGCTGGTTAGCTGAAGAGAAGAAGAAAGGATCCCTGGGCAATCTGAATTTGATGGACTTCCACTCGTTTGATGACCTGCCAAACGCACTGGGATCTGCGGATGTGCTTGTTGCCGTACTGGAAAAAGATGCGGATGTGTACTCGGTACCGTCAAAGGTTCTCGCGTATTTGTGCGCAGGGCGTCCAGTTATTCTGGCTGTTCCGCGAGATAATCTCGCTGCGAGAATAGTTACTAGTACGAGAGCGGGTTTAGTTGTAGAGCCCGGTGATATAGATGGATTCCTTGAGGCGGCGGAAATATTGCGCAGAGATTCTTCGCGCAGAACTCAAATGGGCCAAAGGGCGCGGGCCTATGCAGAGAGCAAGTTCCGGATTGGACCCATTGGCGATGAGTTTGAAAGGGTGTTGAGTGGTGAGGGATGAGTTATGAGGTATGAGCGATGAGGTATGAGGGGATGGCATACGCGATTCCAGGACTCCTTTATCCCTGATCCCCGATCCCCAATCTCGAATCCGCAATCCCCGATTCCTGATCCCTGATCCCCGATCCCCTTCCCCCTTCACATTGCGAAATCGGCCTCAGGGTCGTACCTTTTGTTGCTCATCGTAATCATGAATCGTCTTTTGAACGATTATAGCCACACTGCTACCAAAACGCCTGAATACTGGCGAAACAGCAAATACGAACAACAAATCTACTGATGGGCAAACCATGGCTACTCCTGGTGATCGCAGGCCTGCTGATCATCGTTGATGTCCCTATTTCGCAGGGACAGGACCTTAGCATTCAGCGACCGACATTTAGTGGACTTACTGGACAGAGCGCTCTTTCAAGTCTGGGTAAGCGCTATGGACTAACTCCTACTTCGCCGATCACTCCCCCGTTGATTCTTGAGGGTGCCGTCGATCCGGACGAATATGTTGTCGGACCGGGGGATGAGTTTACTGTCAGCATGGGCGGTGCTATCGCCGAGGTCCTTCCCGTCTCGATTTCAGCGGATGGTAACCTGGTCATTCCTGACATCTTCGACGCAAATGTTGCGGGACAGACGCTCGCAGAAGTTCAATCTGCCGTTCTCAGTTCGCTCCGATCGAATTTTCAAAATGTCGATGTAGCATTCACTCTTTCGGCTCCAAGATTGTTTTACATCCACGTCGTTGGGGCGGTGCCCGAGCCCGGCCGTTTCATGGCGAACGCCATTTCCAGGCTTGACGATGCGCTGCAGCTTGCGTTTGCTCGTAAAGCATTTGACCTGGAACGTCTGCGTTCTGGAGGGGCGGGTCTCGACGCCGATGAGTATGCCCGAATGATTCCAGCGACAACGTCGGAACGGCCGCTCATAACAGACACATACAGACCGTCTTTGCGAGACGTAAGTATCAAGCGGAGGAACGGCACGGTCATTTCGGTCGACCTGATGAAATACTATTCGACCGGAGATTCGAAAAACAATCCTTATGTCCAGGATGGCGACATCGTGCAGATCCCGTCCTACCACGTCATGGATGCTATCCGTGTAACAGGAGACATCCCGTACCCCGGATCGTACCCGGCAAGAGCCGGTGACAAACTGTCGGATTTGCTATTGATCACGGCTGGCACGGCGGATATAGCCAATGTTGGAGAAGTTCGGGTTACGAGTCGCGGTGCCGACGGAACCGTGCGATCCACGTCCGTGCACTCGGCGGATCTTGCCTCCGGAAGTTCTGAAGACATCGACATCCGTGCTGGCGATATCATCAACATTACAGCGGAGGTTCGCGCTGTGGCTGCCGTCTATGGCACTGTAGAATATCCGGGAACGTATCCGATACGCGCGGGCACGACAACCTTGAAAGAATTAATCGAGATGTCGGGTGGTCTCACTGAAGATGCCAATCTCGATGCAGCTTATGTCGAGCGTAAAGCTTCTGAGCTAATCAAGAGCGATGGGCGACAGAGCGACCTTGATTTCTTTGGGCGGACGTACCTGTCGATCGAACGGCGACGTAACCGGTTGTCTGTGGATGTGCAGAAGAATCTTAGTGGCGAAGAAACGGTAGTCTTGAACAATGGGGATACCGTTGTATTTCCACCGACAGAAAATTCAGTTTTCGTTACTGGAAACGTAGCCCAGGGCGGCTACGTGCCTTTTGTCGAAGGTCAAAACGCGCGATACTATATAGACCAGTCTGGTGGACAGGGAGCCGGCACGACGGGCGTATATGTGTTTGAGATCAGCTCGGGGCAGTATCGCCAGGGTATTGACACGCCGGTCAAGGAGGGCGATACAGTTTTTGTCAATCGCGAGCCGATAGGAGAAACTCCAGAACTTCAGTCACTCTTGATAACCCAGGAAACATCACGACGTCAGATAAGGCTAATGACTTTTCAAACAGTAATAACTGGCGTATCAACAATAGCTGCAGTGATAACCACAGTAGTAGCGATTCGGCGATAGAGATGCAGACACCCTTGGAGATAAAGCCCGAAAGCAGAACCTCGACGTCAACCACAAACTCACCAGAGAACGTGGGCACTATTTGGGAAATAGTCGGAATCGCATGGCAATGGAAACGATTTTTATTTATTGCGACTGGCGTTGCCGCTGTCGTGTCTGTCGTCATTGCGCTCCTGTTGCCGGTATGGTTTCAGAGCTCCGCTCGCCTGCTGCTCCCTGAAAGCGGCGGATCGTCAATTACGAGCGCTCTCATGGGCGACCTCCCGTCCGCTGCTAAGTCATTTTTGGGTGGGACAACTGGCAACTACACCCGATATCTTGCAATCTTGGAAAGTCGGACCATTCACCAGAACATCGTCCAGAAGTATGACCTGACATCGGTCTACAATATTTCGGATTCGCCGACTGCAATTGAGGACGCAATTGAAGTATTGCGAAGCAAGACAAACTTTTCGATCGACGACGAACTCGAATTTATGTCGATCAGCGTACTGGACAGAGATCCGAATCGAGCTGCCGACCTGGTAAACGAATTTGTCCATCAGCTTAATACAACGAATGCTAGACTCTCGTCGCTTACCGCCGCAAATTTTCGTCGGTACGTTGAGCGTCGCTATCAGGAATCAATGTCGAAGAAGGATTCGATCCAGGTTGTTCTCGCTAATTTCCAGGAAGAGCATGGGATATATGACGTTGAAATCCAGAGCCAGGCGTTTTTTGATCAAGTAGCAACCGTAAGAGCGAGCGCACTAGAAGCAGAAATTCAGTACGAGGCACTTCGAAGTCGACTAGGCCCGAATAATCCCCAGGTGGCATCATACCGCGAAATTGTAGCGGCATCCAGCAGGAAGTTTGAACGGATGCTTGCTGGTAGCGAGGTTGTCCTTCCGGTGCCGCAAGATTCCATTCCGAACGTATTCCGAAAATACTCGGATTTGCGACTAAAACTCTTTATCGAGGAAAAGACTCTCGAAGTCGTCGCCCCACTGCTGGAGCAAGCGCGATTCGATGAACAGAAAAGTTTTGAAGCAGTCCAGGTCGTGGACGAAGCAATACCAGCAACGAGGAAGGCAAAACCACAGAGAGCTGTTTTGTGCATTATGATAACGTTGTCTGTATTTATTCTTTCGATCGTATTTATCGTCTGCGTCGAATGGTGGAAACGGAACGCATGGGCAGTCGAAAACGCAATCGCTGGTTCCTAACCGTCTTTTCGCGCACGTGCGCACTGATGCCCGTCGTATGAATCGCGAAATCGACAAATCGTTACTGTTGCGGAATGGAAGTAGAGCGATCACGGCGGTGTACGGGATTTCTATCGCCCTCGTTTTTTATGTCGCTTTAGTTAAGACCAGTTTTCTGGTTCTCGTTCCTGTAGCATTGCTCGGAGGCATCGGCGGCCTGTTTCTAATAACGGCCAAAGAGTGGAACGTCTATTTTATTCTCACTGCATTCGTGCTGATCGCGGAATTCGAAGCTGGAATTCAGCCCCAAGAAGTTATCTACGCGGCAGGCTTGCTGGGATTTTTCATCGTTTGGTATTCCAATCACTTAATCATTCAACGTCGAAAACTCCTGACGAATTCGACGGACAAGGTTATTTTTCTTTTTGTGATGTTCGCCTTCGCGTCTGCCAGTTGGAGCTATCTACTGGGATCCGGTCTTTCCGACATCGTCAACGAATGTGTCGTCATGATGATGTTCGGATTTTACTATCCGGTGAAACATACAGTTGCAGACACGGACAAGGCGGCGACTCGATTAATCTATGTCGTTTGTTGGATTGGATTTTTCGTTTTTGTCAGAAACATTTTTCACTACCAGCAGGGCCTGGCTAATGCCGATCAGTTGTACCAGATTGCTTCAGGCAGGGTCTCAACAAATGAAGCCCTGCAATTATTCCCCGCCATCGGCGCGCTTGTCGGGCTCGTTTATTCAGCAAGCAGGAAGCAATTCCTGTTGACCGGATTTGCCTTCTCATGTTTCTTTACTGGCCTGGTGATTACGCAAAGTCGAGGCTATTGGCTTGCCTTTGTCGTGGCTTCAGTAGCACTTTTCGTCATAGCCAACAGACAGATCAGGTACAAAATGTTATCGCTTGCGCTGGCTGGTGGACTTGTGATCGCGCTCGCAGGATATTTGTTCTCGCCAACGATTGCCATATTGATTCTCGAAGGACTAATCGACCGAGTTGCCAGCCTGGGGAAAGCGTTTACCGGTGACATCTCGTTTGTAAATAGAGTGTACGAATCGAAAACCGTATGGTCTTACATAACACACAATCCAATACTTGGTTACGGCATTGGCGCTTCATATTCCTATTTTAATCTTATCGATGATGCGACAAGAAACTGGGCGTTCGTTCACAACGGGTACATTGGAGTGTGGTTTAAATACGGTATTGTCGGCCTAGCCTCGATTCTATACGTATGGCTTCGATCGATTCGTTCAGGAATCCGCCACTTCCGCTCGCAACAACTTTCTGTCACATCTTTGCTCGTATTGATTTCGACGCTGTGTCTAATCGCTTTAGCCGTTGTCGCGAACACTTCAAATCCTTTTCTGAAAGAGGACACGACAATGATGTTTGCCTTGCTGACCGGTTTCATCAGCGGTGCAAGTGACCGTGCAGTCCACGACGCCGTTGAGTAGTTCGATCGGAAAGAATATAACATGGCTGACGGTAGCCAATTTTGCCGTTAAGCCTGCCTGGTTCGTGTTTATAACATATGTCTGCATTAGACAGATTGGCGTTTCGAGCTATGGTACAATGACGGCTGCACTGGCACTCATGAGTATCGTCGACGGAATTCTTTCTCTCGGTACAAATCAATACACAGTGCGAGAGCTTGCACGCGAGAAAAGCGATGCGGACCGCTTCTTTACAAATTTTGTGCTATTGCGATTGGTTACTGCAACTGTGGCCGTGCTCGTTGGTATTGCGGTCGAAATATTGGTAGGTAATTCAGCCATATTGGTAATGGCATTCTTTGCAGGAACATATGTACTGAGCCGGAGCCTCACAGACTACTGTAGATCATTTTATCGAGCAGCTGAGAATTTTCGGAGCGATGCTTTATCAACCGTCTTGGAGAAGCTTTTAGTAATCGCACTGGGTACCCTCTTCGTGCTTGCTTGGCCAACGGCCGAGTCGTTGCTTTTTGGGATGACGGTAGGAATGACGATTACACTGATTGCTAACTGGATATGGATAAACAAGCGATTTGCGGCATTTAACCGTGTGTTGCTCGGAGCAAAATTCTTAAGACGAACGATGCCCGATGCCATCCCGCTCGGCCTGGCATCCATCTTTGTTCTAATATATTTTCGAACAGACAGTTTCATGGTCGATGCAATGGTAGACTCACTGGCAGCCGGCCAGTATGCAATCGGGTTTAGAGTTCTTGAGGCATTGATAATCATCCCTTCAATTGTCGTTACCGTCATTCTTCCAAGAATGTCGCGTCTCTATCACGTTCGTCGCAAAGACTTCTCATGGTTTTCTGTTGGATCTACCAGTGTTGTTACCATTACAGCGCTAATCGTTGCCGGCACCGTATATTTTTCGGCACCTGCCATTGTACAACTGATAGATAGCTCATCTGAAGCAAAACCTGCTGTTCGAATTTTACAGACTCTGATCTGGTCCTTTCCGTTTGCCGCCTTGAACTATGTATTGAGTACGATATTTGTGGCTTCAGATCGACAACGATCGCTGGCAGTTATCTTGGGATGTGCAGCCCTCGTAAACATCACCTTAAACTTTTATCTCATCCCACTTCAAGGTGCATCCGGCGCAGCCGTGGCTACAATTGTGACGCAGCTATTTGTCACGATTGCTTTTTTATTACTCTTATTCACAACTCATCGTAACAATCAGGGAGTCCCAGGAAGTGTCACGACTACTTAAAGCAATAAAGGACCCTCTATCTGCAGTCCGTTTCATTAAGGAAAAAAGCACTGGTCACTATGTTCAGCTTGCTAATGCGCTTCGTTACTCTGAACCGAACAGGATCCTTCCTCGCGGAACACCTGATTTCGAAGAGATATTACATTATGCTGAAAAGCCGTCTGACATTAGTGATCATCTGCCGACACTCTTCATCGAAGCCTTTAGGTATTCGCCAAGGCTTATCGTTGAACTAGGTGTAAGAAATGGATCCAGTACTTTTGCACTGGAAAGAGTGGCAAAGCTTTGCGGGAGTACTTTGGTAAGTGTTGACATCGAGGATTGCAAAATCGAATCTACCTATGAACGTAGGTATTTCGTACAAGAGGATGACATTTCTTTCGGAAGCAGATTCCCGGCGTGGTGCCGGGAGAATAGAATTGACTCAAAAGTACATGTCCTATTTGTAGATACAAGTCACGAATACGAGCATACCGTTCAAGAAATAGACACTTGGTTTAAGCACCTCGATGATTCAGCTATCGTAATTTTTCATGACACCAATATGCAAGAGATTTTTCGCCACAACGATGGTCGACTGGCGCAAGGGTGGGATAACGATCGCGGTGTTATTCGCGCAATCGAAGAGTATCTAGATTGCAGTATTGACGAGAAAATATTTCACAACCTGATTGTCGGTGACTGGATCCTCCGACATTATCCGTTTTGCAGCGGCCTTACAATCCTTGAAAAAGGCTTTATTAGCTCTATCTAGGCACGTGGATTTATCGGTTATTATAGTCAGTTATAACACATTTGACCTCACGCGTGCGGCAATAGAATCTGTTTTGGCAAACACGCCGCCGCCGACAACTGAAATTATAGTCGTCGATAATAATTCTCCGGACCAGAGCGGGCAGAAACTCGTAGATCACTTCGATCTCTCAGCTCAGCAAAACCTTACCATAGTACAGCTTCAAAAAAATATTGGCTTCTCGGCAGGCAACAACGTTGGTGCGACACGGGCCACTGGGCGCGTCCTCCTATTTCTGAACCCGGACACGATCGTTCTTCCGGGTGCATTAAACAAATTATTCTTGGCAGCGATGACCGCAGGCATCGGCGCTGTGGGACCACGTGTATATAATGCGGACAAGTCTGATCAGAAAAGTGTTTCCCATTTTCCGTCATTCACAACTATGATCAGGCACTACCTTCCTCTTGGTGCACTTCTAAGAAAAGACATACGAAAATCTGTGGAGGTTCCGAAAAACAACGAATCCGTTGACACAATCAAGGGATGTGCAATTGCTCTGCGACGTCAGGTTTTTGAAGAAGTCGGTGGCTGGGATGAGTCGTATTTCCTTTATTCCGAAGAAACCGAATTGTGCTACCAAATAAAGCTGTTGGGCTATGTCAACCGATTTGTTCGGGATGCCGAGATCATACATTTTGGTCAAGCAAGTATATCCAAAGAAGATTATGCCAAGCAGCAAGTTGTCCAAAGCCGAAGTGCACTTCAGTTTCTCCAGAGACATTCGTCTCGCAGTGCTGTCATGATTAATCGTGTACTAGGTTCGTTGGGGTTCGGAATTCGATCGCTGGTCTTTGGACTTATTGGACGAGTTGGAGGAAACGACGATTATAAACTGCGCGCTCAAGCGTCACGAGCTCTTTTTAAATTCTACACATTCGACTACCGATCGTCATAAGTAATCTAAAATATTATAGCCCGGGATTTGTTACTTTCGTCGTAACATTTTTGCTGATCCCATCAGCAAACGCACAGACCCGTCAGGCACGAACACCCTCAGAGTTTGCATTCGTTTCCGATACGACATACCAACATCCTATAAAAGACGTGCAAACAATCGTGACATTCACGTCGCCAGATGGAGTCCAGACTAGTGTTGATATGTTTTGGGATGGTGGCAAGGTATACAAAGCTCGGTTTGCTCCACCGACGTCTGGTCTGTGGTCATACTGCTCATCGTGCAGTGATACTATGAATGCAGGGTTGCATAATAAGTGTTCACAGTTTTCTGTTCTCCCGTATGATGGAGATAATGTCTTTGGGATCAATGGGCCGATCACGATTTCGGAGAATTCGAAGAACTTCGTTCATCAAAATAACAAGCCATTCTTTATGCTTGTCGACGCTGTTCTTGAGCTATCCTGGAAATCTACGAGTGATGAAATCGATGCCTACATCAGTGATCGTTCAAGCAAGGGATTCAATACAGCGTGGGTAGTCCCGATGTCGCATCAATACTTCTACCCTCACGGCGTCAGAAATAAACAGAATGAAGAGTACTTTATTGATGGGGATCACTCACTCCTAAACCCACGGTATTTCGACTATCTCGACTCTGTAGTCAATAAGCTGAATGAAGCTGGAATTGTCGTCCTCCTAAATCCGATTTGGGGGCGAATGAGTAGTACTTATTTGAACTCTGTACATCAGCATGCAATAGACATTGATACGGCGCTCATTCATGCCAGGTATATAGGCGCCCGTTATGGAGGCAATAATATTGTTTGGTTGATCGCAGGTGATGCTCAGTATGAATCCCAGGAGTCGAAAGATTATTGGAATGATTTTGCGGACGAACTTGACCGCGCCAGCGGAAAAACTCACCTCATGACGGCGCATGCAACAGGTTATCGAGGCTCATATTACTACTTCGCAGACAGTCCGTGGATAGACTTCCACACGTACACACCAAGTCACTCCTCTAAGGGTAGCTTCAATTGGCGCGGTGCTGTTCAAGCAACATCCGTGACGAACGAGAAGCCTGTCGTAAACATTGAATATAATTTCGAGGATTTGTACGACGAGTTCTGGAACTATTTTACCGACACCACCGGTGTAAAACGACTAACGGATGAGCATGTCAGGCTGGGGGCGTGGCAGGGACTTTTGTCCGGAGCCGTTGGTGGAACGTCCTACGGGGGCAATGGACTTTGGCAGTGGGCTAATCCTGAGACGTTGCGTGGTTTTGGTGTCCGACGGACTGCAATTGACGCACTGGCACTACCTGGTTCGGCCCAGTTAGGAAATATCAAAGAGTACCTTGAAGATCTGTCATGGTATACCCTAACTCGGGTGGACGACCTGATTATCGAATTCGACAGCCCACAGCAGGTAGTGGCTTCGACACGCGACTCCATGACCCTCGCGTACCTCCCGGCCAATACGAAAAGAGTGCTCCTCGACACTTCACAGTTGGGTGACCATACTAGACTCACATGGCGCGATCCCGGAACCCTTGAGACTATTGAAGTGGATTCCGTATTCACTTTTTCGTCGACACTTGAGCTAATCCCTCCCACTCAGCGGGATTGGCTTGTCGAGATTACACAAATACCTAAAACAGCTTCGCCCGTCGAGAATCTCCGGCCTCAGGATTCACCATTTGTGACTGTCTTCCCGAATCCTTCCAGTGCAAGCTTCTTCGTTAACATAGAATCTGAAAATGCAATCAGTGTAAACATCCTGGTTGTCGACGCGCTTGGAAGAACATATGTCAACGACGAACTGCAAATATCAAATTCCATATCGACGGTCAGAATACGGGTCGACACACCTGGGGCTTATTTTCTGCGTTGCAACGTGACGCACGCTGACGGAAGTATTTCCGTTAGACACTCCTCACTTGTACGGGTACAGTAGTAGAAATGAATTCTGAGGGAGAAGTCCTCTATATAACTCGATTCGTCCCTGCCTACAGGCGTCCGATATTGGAGCTTCTCAATGACAAACTAAATGGCAGACTTGTGGTCTGTTCTGGTGATCCGCCGGGTAAGTCGTCCCTGAACTTCCTGGCGTCGGATGGAAAACCACGGTACCGTCAAATAGCCCTCCGCAATATTTGGTTGAAAGGAGAGTCGATCCATTTTAATAACTATAAAGTAGCTTTCGATAGTTTTCCAAAAGCGACGTGCCTGCTGTTGGAAGAATCGCCCCGTTCTGTCGGCCTCCCATTAATCATCAACTATGCAAAAAGGAACAAGCTTAGCACTTTACTCTGGGGTCATTTTTCATCCAACGGACGTGAAATAGGTTCTCGAAACTTGCGCGACCAGTACCGACTGTATCTTGCACGCAAAGTAGACGCTATTGTCTGTTATTCCGACAACATTGCGTTTCGATTGCAATCACTAGTCGACTCGTCCAAAGTATTTATTGCAAGGAATACTCTCGACACACGCACCTTATTCAACTTGCATAAGTCGCTAATACGAAAAGGGAAACCAGATGCACGCAGAAACCTGGGTTTAAACGTCGACTCTCCCGTCGTACTGTTCGTGGGACGATTAATTAAAGAAAAGGGCATGTCCCGATTAGTGGAAACTTTTGAAATCGTTTCGTCGCGACATCCGGGTGCCCAACTCGTTCTTATTGGAGATGGTCCGGAAAAGTCGTTCCTACAACGTGAAGCAGACAATCGAAGTCTTGACCTCACGTTTACCGGCGCAATGCCTGACTTGTCCGAATCAGCGGCGTATATTTTTGCATCCGATGTTTTGCTTAACCCGGGCTACGTGGGCTTGTCAATAAATCATGCTCTCTCGCTTGGAGTCCCAGTTGTAGCTCCGAGTGCAAGTGCGACTTCAAGGGCACATAGTCCCGAGTGGGAGTTTATCAAAAACGGATATAACGGAATCTTGACTGGCGATTCTGACGCAGTAACTCTTGCAGATGCTGTAGACGCAGTTCTTGCAGATCAACATAAATATTCGACCAATGCCTTTGCATTCGCTGAAGAGCAACTTACAATGGAGCGCATGGTTGATGGTTTGGTCCGGTCCATCGAATATGCCGAACATGTAAACTCAAGTTGAAGCAGAAAGTCGACCATATCCTGAATTCTGTCGCTATCTTGACTAACCCGTCAGCGTGGCGTGCACTGCTGTCGTGGCGACCATTTTCTTTTACGGCATTCCATATTACGCGTCAACTACGCAAAGAGACTGGACCTGTAAGGACTATCATCGACGGTGGTGCCAACATCGGGCAGTTTGCCAGGGCGGCACTTGAAACCTTTCCTGAAGCAACTATCATCTCATTCGAACCGGTACCCGATGTGTTCGATGTGCTTAGTAGCAACCTGAATAACGAGGACAGTGTCGTGCTGTGCAAATATGCGTTAGGATCGTCGAACGGATCGATCAAGTTCTTTCGAAACGACTACCACCAGGCATCATCCGCGCTAGAACTGCTTCCTGAAGCGACCAGGACTCATGAAATGATTTCAATGAATCATTCCGAAATCGAAGTTGAGGTTACCACACTCGACTCTATCGATTCCAAGGCAGATTTCGAAGAACCTATCCTGATCAAGCTCGACCTTCAGGGCTACGAACTCCAAGCCTTAAAGGGAGCTACGCGTCTCCTTGAAAGAACGACTTTCGTTCTAGTGGAAATGGCGCTCAACAAATCATATGTTGGCGAAGCCGGTGCGGAAGATATTGGTCGCTATCTCAACGAAAATGGGTTCGCGCAAATTGCGACACTAAACCAACTAACAGATGCTGATCACAACGTAACGCAAGTCGACGCACTTTTCAAGAAAAACACGACCAACCCGGTTTGACAGCGCATCCTACGTCGATTCTACTTATCGGGCGATTTCCGCCGCCGATCGATGGTCAGTCACTCATGACCGCTCGTCTCCTCAATGTACTTGAAGAAGACTATAACGTCACTACCCACAACACATCTACAGCAAGTGCGAGCGCATTCTCGTCTAAAGTCTTTCGCTATCTTGGATCGAGGAAGCGCCTTGCAGAGACTATCATTGCGAACAAGCCAAAGGTTGTAGTTTGGACAACTATTTCTCCACACTTCTCGGGACACGTTCGAGATTTCATGACAGTACTTCCTGAGACTCGCCGAATTCCTTTAGTGGCGATTGTGCACTGGGGGAATTTCGAGACCCTATTTACCTCTCTCCTAACAAAGTGGTCATCCGAGAAGTTAGTCCGTCTTGTCACAAAATTTGTTTTTATTGACCAGACCCTCGCGGACAAATGCGCCGAATGGATTCCTAATGAGAAGATCACGGTGATCCCAAATATCCTGGACTCGAAAACGATTTGTTCTGACCGAGAAGTCGCAGAACGTCGGACGGGGCGACCGAGTCGTCCGTTTCGAATCTTGTATCTTTCCAACATGATAAAATCCAAGGGATTCCTGGACGTACTTGAGGCCGGGATAATTCTGCGCGAAAATAACATTCCCTTCTTTATGGATTTTGTCGGTTCCTGGCACGATTCATCAGCTGAATTTGAGTCGCTAGTCCATAAACACAATCTGACGGACCATATCCATCACCACGGTTCGGTTTCGGATCGAGCCAGAATAAAAGAGCTGCACCTTCAAGCCGACGCATTCGTTCTCCCGACGTATTATCCGACGGAGGCTCAACCCTCGTCAATAATTGAAGCACTGTCAGCGGCAACCCCGATTATAACGTGCAATCAGGGAGGGATCGCCGGAATGGTTCGCCCTGAAGAAGATGCATTGTTTGTGCCGAAGGAAAGCCCATCCGCAATTGCCGATTCAATAATATCCCTGACTCAGCCTGATCGGTGGCAACACTATTCTAAGCAGTCGAGGCGGCGGTATTTGGCTCTGTTTGATCCCAAGTCGATAAAATACCAATGGGAGGAATTGATCGTCACAGTTGCTCAGGAATAGACGATTCAAATTTTCACGGCAGATACCCCACCTGTAACCTTCCCCCAACCTCAGACGTAATTCACCCGTCACATAGATCTGAATACGATTTAACGTCTCATCTTTATGCAAAAAGTAGCCTTAGTCGCGGCAGCAGGCCTTTTCCTCTTCCAACCGCTGAACACGACTGCCGCCCAGGAATTCAACCGACCCGAATCCAATCAATTCCTGCAAGAGCGATCAATCATCGAAACCATTCTCGCGAGTGTGGTTGACCTCGTGGAAAATGCCGCGCACCTCTCGACAGGAGATGGGACCCGACTCCGACTACTGGACATGTCCGATCGCCTGACCGGAAACGCTTCCAGCCTGGTATCGGCACAATATTCTGATGCCGACTCCTCACTCGTTGACCTCGAAGAGAAGGTCCGCGAAGCCCTGGCTGAAATTCAAGCCGTTCGCAGTGACCTGACTCGCAAGGGTGATATCGCGACTTCCAAGAGACTGGAAAGCGTCGAAGATTTACTTTCTGAAGCACTCGATACAATTCAGAAGTCAGAAGGAAAATCGCTTGGTTCGACTAGCGAGAGGCAATCAGCAGACGAATGGTTGAAGCCCGGCGTCTACGACTCTTCGAACACCTTCGTTTACCGAGAACCCACGTCCGGGAATGAAACATCTGTCGATTACTCCGGAGCTGAGATCGACGAAGATGAGAGTTGGGATAACTGGCGCAATAACCACCGCTGGGATGACTACGACCGTTATGATTTTCTAAAAACCTATGTAGGTGAGTTCACTTACCGCTGGCCGTTCAGGGAAACGGCCGTCTACCGAACCACGCCAGCCATCCGTTACAACCGCGTGGAAGGGCTCGTTCTTGGCTTTCGACGCATGCCGCTGGAATGGGATAGCTATGAACGCGGCCGTATCTACGGCTCTGGAGGTTATGCATTCGGATCCGACAGGTGGCAGTACGAATTAGGCGCGGAAGGCCGGATTGGCAAACGATATGGCGGCGACGACATCGACCTGAAGTTTGGCGGCTCGTACCGCCGTGCCACGTACACGAATGACCTTTGGAAATCGACATGGGCCGAAAACTCGCTTGCAGCATTTTTCTTCAACTATGACTTCTTCGACTATTACGAAACCGAAGGTTGGACCGGGTACGCGACAGCAAGGTTAACTCCGTTCTCGCAGTTTACTGTGGCGTATCGCGATGAAGACTACTCCAGTCTCGAGCGAGAAATAAGCTGGTCACTCTTCGGTGGCGACAATTTTCGCTTCAATGCTCCAATAGATTCTGGAAGAGTGCAGTCCGTCGTTGTCGCTGTTGAGGGAGGCGAGGTCAAAGGTCTCCACCACCTGCCCCATGGAGTAGCTTTTCGAGGAGAAGCAGAGCTCGGTAGCGGAATGGGAGGAGACTTCTCCTTCAACCGATACACCGCCGACCTTCGAACCTACGTCCGCGCCACACGCCGAAGCAGTCTCGGAATGCGCATTAGAGGTGGGTATGCCGATGGCGACATGTTGCCAGTGCAGAAAGGCTTTACCATTGGCGGCATAGGCTCCGTTCGAGCGCACGCACAAAACGCCTACTATGGATCGCGGGTGGTGATATTTAATGCAGAATATGCCGTCGTTCAGGGCTGGCTATGGGACGAACTCCTGATCGCAGGCTTTGTCGATGCAGGTTGGACAAATGCAGGCTCCAACGAATTTGCCGTAGGAGATATGATCAAGACGGCAGGTGTTGGTTTCGGATTGTACGATCGAGCTGTACGGCTCGACCTGGCATTTCCGCTCGATAACATCTCAGGCGATAAGGATCCGACACTCTGGTTGAGGATTACGCCGTCGTTCTAGGATCAGGGATCAGGGATCAGGGATCAGGGAAAATAATCTTGATTTCTACTGGTTATGATTCCTCAGAGTGAGAGTCTTGAGAATATGTCATTTACTCAGGACATAGCTGATCTCGACATTTTCGCAAAGGCAATGCAATGTGGGAGGGTAGCGTGGGGTGTCGCTAGAACTTTCGATCATCGCTTGTACGACACCATTGGTCGACAACTCATCCGTTCCGCCGACTCAATCGCCGCGAACATCAGCGAAGGGTTTGGAAGATTTCATTACAAAGATAAAGCAAGATTCTGTTACATCGCCCGTGGCTCGCTGCAGGAGACAATCGTCTGGCTGGACAAGGCCCTCGAGCGCAACTGCATATCGCAAGAACAACACGATGAGTTGGCTGGTGAATTGATAGAACTGCGCAAAATGTTGAACGGCTATATCAATTCTATGTCTCGCAGGAATAAGTAATTCGTGACCGGAAACCTGGTCCTCCGTCACTCAACATCCTGATTCCTCATCCCTCATTCCTCATAACCCACCCCTCACTCATCATTAAAAAACG